>CANJKA010000020.1 GCA_947474675.1 Flavobacteriales bacterium | reverse complement strand
GTAAAAGGACATTTCCAACCATCCCTGTAGCACCAACAACAGCAACTTTCATAATTTGATTTATTTTAAATATTCTACAAAATTAATATATTTCTCCCTATTAATTCAATTAAATCAAAGATTTTAAAAAGATTGTTAAAATATTAATGTTTCTAATGATAAAGGAATTAAATTATCTGAAAGATTGAATATGAGAGCCATAATCATTCTTTATTTATTAAAAAAATAGATAATCAAAAAACAAGTATTTATATATTTAGTTAAACTAATAAATAGTACATTTGTCTACCCTTAATTTAAATTAGAATGAAAATTAGAATATTCCTGGTTTTTATTTGCTTTTCACACATCGTTAAAGGACAAATAATAGATTCATTTACAGATGGTAATTTTTCAACATCCCCAACTTGGTCAGGTTCTACTTCTGATTTTACAATAAATTCATTCAGTCAACTTCAAACGAATTCAACCATATCAGGAACCTCTTTTTTAGCCACGTCGAATGAACTAAGTTCTTTAAATTCAAAAGAATGGAGGTTTTGGATTAAAATGACATTTTCTCCTTCTTCAAATAATTATGCAAGAGTTTATTTAAGTTCATCTAATTCAGATTTAACCATTAATCCAGATGGATTTTATCTTTTATTTGGTGAAACAGGATCAACTGATGCTGTCAGATTATTCAACCAAATTAATGGAATTTCTACTGAAATATGTTCTGGTATTGTGGGACAAATAAGCACAAGTTTTGCAATTGGCGTTAAAGTGGTTAGAGATAATTTAGGAAATTGGAGTTTATTTATTGATTCAGGTGGTGGTGAAAATTATAATTCTAAAGCATCAGGTTATGAATCTAGTTCTATTGTAGGACCTTATTTTGGAATTATTTGTACATATACAGCGAGTAATGCCAATAAATTTTACTTTGACAATTTTTACATTGGAAATGAAATCGTCGATAATATTCCACCAACTTTATTTTCAGCAATTGCAATTTATGCAAATCAAATCGATCTAATGTACGATGAAGTGATTGAAAATAGTTCAGCCCAAAATCCCATAAATTATTGGCTGAACCCTACAATTGGAATTAGTGGAGTTGTTCAGGATCTCATAAATCCCAAAATCGTTCATATTTCTTTAACATCTACTTTAATAAATGGACAAAATTATTCTGTTACTTCTACAAGTATTCAAGATCTAAATGGAAATACTTCAGGTATTCAATCCAAAAACTTCACTTTTCTGGTTTCTGAAAATCCAGTTTTAGGAGATGTAATTTTAACTGAGTTTATGGTAGATCCAACACCCGTTATTGGTTTAGCAGAGGTTGAATATGTAGAAATTCAGAACAGAAGTAGCAAGTATTTTAATATTCAAGGTTGGAAAATAGGTGATTCTTCAGGAGATGGTACAATTCAAGAAGGATGGTTGATGCCGGGTGAAATACGTGTTTTATGTTCAACAAGTTCCATGCTTTTTTACCCGAATGGGTTTGCTGTTAGTAGTTTTCCAAGTTTTAATAATAGTGGAGATGATATTGTATTAAAAAGTAATTCAGGAATTAATTTAGATAAAATACAGTATACAGATTCTTGGTATCACGATGATTTGAAGAAAATGGGAGGTTATTCAATTGAGAGAATTAATCCGGATTTAGTTTGTTCTGGTGAAGCTAACTGGAAAGCAAGTAATTCAATTTTAGGAGGGACACCTTTTGGACAAAATTCTGTTATTGATTTGGCTCCAGATAATTCTGCTCCATCTATTTTAAGCATTGACGTTATAGGCTTAAATAGTATTACTGTAAATTTTAATGAAGGAATGGATTCAATAACATTGGCAAATTCAGTTATATCATTTTCTCCTAATTTAATAGAAATCTCTCGAACTATTGAATTCCCTTTTCCAACTCAATTAAACATCCAGTTTTCACAAAATTTAATCGGAAGTTTAGACTATTTAATATCGATCAATTCCATATCAGATTGTTCGATGAATTCAACCAATTTATCTGATGTTTTTGTGTTGCCTGAAATAGGAAAAACGGGTGATTTAGTCATCAATGAAATCCTTTTTGATCCGTTAACTGGAGGTTCAGACTTTGTTGAAGTCATGAATATCTCTAAGAAAACAATTGACGTTTATGGCTGGAGTTTTGCCAATTATTATAACAGTGAAATTGCCAATGAAAAAATGATTCAAAAACATTTTAATCTTAAACCGAATGAATTTGTAGTAATTTCTTCCGATACATTGTTCATTAAACAACACTATCCTTTTGCCGTTTCTGGACGATTTCTCCAATCTGACTTACCCAATTTCAACAATGATTCGAGTACTGTTTATCTAATTTCTGATTCAATGATCGTGGACAAAGTTGCCTATTTAAAAGAATGGCAATTTAAATTATTGGACGAAACAAAAGGGAAATCATTAGAAAGAATTAATCCGAAAGATGAATCAAATATTTCAAATAATTGGCATACAGCTGCAGAATCTGAAAGTTTTGCAACACCAGGATATTTAAATTCTCAGGCCCTAAGAATAGAAATGCTAGGAGATTTTAACTTTTCAAGTAAAACAATTTCACCTGATAACGATGGATTTGAAGATGTTTTGATTATAAATTATAAAATGGAAACCGTTGGAATGGTTGGGACATTTACTATTTATGATGATGTAGGAAGATTAATTCGAACCGTTTTTAACAATCAATTATTGGGAGTTGAAGGCACTTTTACATGGGATGGATTAACTGATAAAAATGAGAAATCTAATATAGGACCCTATGTTGGTGTTTTTGAAACGTTTGATATTAAAGAAGGGATGGTTTTTACCAAAAAAAAGGTATTTGTTGTCGCTGGATTGTTATAAAACACCCTTGATTTTCATTGTATTTTATTGAAATTCAAAATGATAATATAGAAAATGTATTTTATTTCAACATCAACCAATCTATTTGTACATTTGTACTAATTAATTAAAGGATATGCTTTTACATCCGGGTTCTAAAGGTTGGATAAATAAATATTTCGATTTAGTTGAAAAAGGTACTTTTCAATTAGATATTGAACGCCCTAAAAGTATTAGTATTGAGCATTTTTTACATTTAACTTTTGGTCATACAGGAATTATTTTCGGGTATCCATCGCGGTTATTATTTGCGAACTCTTTAAATACTTCTAAATGGACAGTTGAAGAGAAATTGAAAGTCTTGTTATTAGAAACTCATTTATTTATCTATTTATTGACAAATGAGAGAACTGAAAATCTTAAACATGATTTTATTGATTCCCTTTTAAAGTTTTATGGGAAACATAACTCGTATTCAATAACAAAAATATTTACATTTTTCTTAAAAGAAACTCCAGTTGAAAAATTAGAAAATATCTTAATAAAACGTCTAGAAATTAAGATGAATTTGTTAGATAATAAGTTGTGGGTTAGTTATTTAATTAATACATTTGTTTACCTTGATGTTATTCTTTTTTACGATAATTTAAAGGGTAAAAAACGAGGAAAAATATCTAATTATAATGATTTAGCGATGAATGCATTAACGGCAATTTCTGTTTCAGCATTTTCCGATGGAGCAATTGCTGATGCTGAAAAATCATTGTTTAAAATTTTCTTGGCTTCAGCCAATTTACCTGATAAAATTAAAGAATCTGCTCTCAAACAATTCAAAAATGGGGCAACTTTTGGGGATTTTTCCGCATTAGTTCAAAAGAATTGGTTATTCAAACGTTTTTTATTAGATCTTTCAGCATTGACAATTTTGGCCAATAGCGAAAGTGTTCCAGAAGAAAAGGTGTTTTTAACTGAATTATGTGAATTTCTGGAAATACCTGATAAAGAATTAGATGAAACATTAGTGATGGTTGGATCATTTGTTCTTCATAATAACAAAAATGTTTCTTTTTTAAAAACATCTTCATCCTATGAAAAAATGTTTAGTAGTTTGTCGAGAAGATGGATTAAAATACTTGGTAGAAACAAAGATAAATTAGCTGTTGAGTTAAAACAAAGCAAAGAATTAGTTTCTTTAATTAAGAAATCGACAACAAAAGAATTAACGAAAGAAGAAAAAGAAATTGTCAAAACTCAATTCAAGGATATTATTAAATCAATGCCAACCTTGGCTATATTTATGTTGCCTGGAGGAGCCTTGTTATTACCTTTAGTTTTGAAAATAATACCTGATTTAATTCCTTCTGCTTTTAGGGATAATGAAATTGAATCAGAAAAATAAGTAATTTCTAAGACTCAAACAAAATCAAATACAAAATAACAGCAAATAAAAACAATAGTAAAAATAATTTTTTGTTTTTATACAAAGGTTTTTTATTCCGCTTAACGAGAAGATCATAATTAGCAGATAAGCGTGAGAAATCCTTATGACGTCGTATTTGTTCGTCAGTAGGTTCTTTGCTTTTTGGGTTTCTATTTATAGAAAACTTGCTCATTTATTTTCTTTCCAATTAGTGTTCATTTTTTCTAAAATGCGGTAAATCCTCATTTTAGCATTCGCTTCTGTAATCGTATAAATATCTGCTATTTCTTTGAAACTTAAATCTTGGAAAAAGCGTAATTCTATCAAATCTCTATTTTCCTGCGGCAATTCATTCAATTTTAGGACCAATTTTTCTTGGTCTTCGATTGTCATATAATTCCCTAAATTTGCTTCATCTAAGATATGAAGAACTTGTTTATCTTCAATCTCTAAAGTGAAATCTTTTTTATTCGCTCGAAAGAACAAATTTACTTCATTTTGAGCAATTCTGTACAACCAACTACAAAAGGGCAAACCTCTATCTTCGTATTTTTCCAAACTCGCCATTGCTTTCATGAAAGTCTGCTGTGTTAAATCTCCAGTCGAAGCTTCATCTCCTCCTATTCGTTTAAAAACAAAGCGAAAAATGGCATCAAAGTAGCGTTCGTATAAAACACCAAAGTCCGCACGTTTCACTTTCGCTAGTTTAACCAGCTCGGAATCGGATAATTGGGTTCTATTTTTTTTCTTAAACAATAGCTTTCTTTTAGGTGTAATACAAGTATGTTGTAAAAGTAACAGATTAAAATATATTTTTTATTCCAATTCCGTATAAAGGTATATTTGTTATCCAATTTTCTTGTCTGTAATTTGATAATGAAGTTCTATAACAATGAATTTCAGGATGTTTAATTGAAAATGTTTTTAATGATTTTGCTTGTAAATTTTCTCCTGCTTTTACTTCTAAAGGAATTATATGACAGTTATTTTCAAAAATAAAGTCAATTTCGGCTGAACCATTATCGTTTGACCAATAATGAAATTGATTTTTTCTGTTTTGAATTAATTCTTGCAGCACATATTGCTCTGTTAAAGCTCCTTTGAATTCATTAAAAAGTAAGTTCTCTTCAAGTAATACTTTTTGATTAAGATTAGCCATTGCTCCTAATAATCCAACATCTAAAACGTAAATTTTGAAAGCTCCTAAATCACTATACGCTGGTAATGGAACATTACTTTTATTTGTTCGATGAATTTTATGAATTAAACCATAATCCTCTAACCATGAAATTGCCATTTCAAAATCTTTTGCTCTTGCACCTTCTTTAACTAATCCATATATGAATTTTTTATTTTCTTTCGCTAATTGACTCACAACTGAATTCCAAATCATTCTAATTCTTGGAATTATTTCAGAAGGTGCATGTTTTGAAAAATCTTGTTCGTAAGAAGTCAAAATGTTTTTTTGAATAGTACTTACTAGATTGTAATCTTCCTCTAAAGCAAAAGATTTAACAGCTTCTGGCATTCCTCCAACGAAGTAATATTGTTTTAATAATTGAAGATAATGTGATTTAAATGTTTCTATATAGTCCCAATTTTTTTCTTGGAGGAGTTCTAATAAAGAATTTTTCCCTTTTGCTTTTAAGAATTCGCCAAAATTCATTGGATTTAGATACAAGAATTCAACTTGACCAACTGGAAATGAGGTTTGTTGTTTTAAAGCAATTCCAAGTAATGATCCTGCAGCAATTAAATGCATTTCAGATAATTCTTCATTGAAATATTTTAAAGATGTCAATCCTCCTTTAGCTTCTTGAATTTCGTCAAATATTAAGAGTGTACTTCCAATTTCTACTTTTTGATCAGCATGGATCTCAATTAATTTGATTATGCGTTTTGGGTTATAATCTGTTTCAAAAATTCCTCTTAATTGTATTTCTTTTTCAAAATTGATATATATACAATTAGTGAATTCAGTTTTTCCAAATGTTTTCATCAACCATGTCTTTCCAACTTGTCTTGCTCCATAAATCAACAATGGTTTTCGATGTTTTGAATTTTTCCATTCCAATAATTGTACTTCAGCATCTCTAATCATACGATTATATTTGTTTTACTGAGCAAATATCGTTTTTTTATTTCATAAAAACAAACTACTTCACATTTTTTCGTACGACTTTTTGTTTAATACTACATTTTTTCGTACGACTTTTTGTTTAATACTACATTTTTTCGTACGACTTTTTGTTCGTGAAAGATTTAAATCAAGGTGTACTCAAAGAAACTGGAATAATCTTCCCATTGATCCACTGATGACTATTCAAAGCAAAATCAGTAATAAATTCACCCATTTTCTCAGCAGAAACAGGAGCAAGATAACCAGGAAAAACTTCTTCTAACATTTCTGTTTGAACGGCACCCAAACACAAACAATTCATTTTTACTTTTGTGTCTTTGTGTTCTTCGTAGAACAACTCAGTAAAACTACAAACTGCAGCTTTAGAAGTTGAATAAGCTGTCAATCCAGCAAATTTAACAGTCCCTTGAAAACCGCCCATCGAACTAATATTAACGATATGTCCGCCCTTTTCTAACATTTTAGGAAGTGCAGCCTGAACCGTTTGCATAACGCCAATAACATTAGCTTGATAACTTGAAGTAAGGTCTTGAGGAGTTAAATCAGTAAAAGATTTATTGACCAATTTTCCTGCATTATTGATTAAAATATCAATTGAATCAAAATCTGCAAATATTTTTTCTGCTTGTTCACGCACATTTGACACTTCTAAATCAAATCCAAAACATTTCACATTCGATAAATGAGAAAATTGTTCCATTCCTTTCGTATTTCTTGAAAGAGCTAAAATAGTATGATCTGGGTTTGAAGCAAACTTTTCAACAGTTGCTTTACCAATCCCACGACTAGCTCCAACTAAAACAATAACTTTTTTTTGATTCATCTGTGTTTTATTTGTTTTTTAAATGTCATGTGGTATAGACTTTTTGATCTTTATTTGTGATTGTATTTTTAATCATGGCTCTTTCATAACAAGAGTTTGATGGCGTAAAATTAGTATTAATAAGGAATAATTAAAGAAAGCAGGGTGAAAATTATTTTGAGGTTCTGAAATCTATTTTTTATATCTTAAAAAGATAATTAAGATGGAAGTATTCGAAGTTTGAGCTCGCACCTAATAAATTAAATGGGACCCCATAGATTAAAAAATAAATGTTGGTATAAATTAATAATTATTGATGGTGTGTTTTAAATGGTTTACCGAATGGACTCTGGAAGTTCTATAACGACAAGCTTCGAGAAATGGGTCATTATTTCAACGGAAAAAAGCAAGGTCGTTGGCTAAGTGGTGATTTATCGAAAGTTCATTATATGGGCGACGTTTGCTTGGAAATTGACTCAAAAAAAGGAACTATTTGCAGAAAACCTTGAAAGTAAATTGATTATTCAAGAAACGCTTTTTGTGAATGGAAACCAAATATCTAAGAGTGGATTTATTCATTCGAAATAAGGGTTTTTGCTTTTTTCAAACGAATTTCCAATGCAATAAAAGCTGCACAAAATCCCCAAATTGGAACTGCTGCTTTATCTGTATCTAAAAAGTTATTTAAAAAAGCATGAATGAAATAGGTAACCAAGGCTAAAATCATTGCTAAAATCAATGTTCTCAGTTCTTTTTCTTCTATTGGCCATTGAAGGTAAAGGGTAATTCCTTTGTAAAATATAGCAGCAGTAATTAATAACATGGCTATTAATCCTAAAAATCCCATTTCTGCCATTGGACCTAAAAATTCACTGTGAGCATTTCCTCCGTCTCCATTTGATGTAGAGATAATTGTTAGGTTTTCAGGTCTTTGAAAACGTGCATATTCATTGGCGTATGTTCCTGGTCCATATCCAAAAAATGGACGTTCTTGAAACATACTAATCGCACAAGACCATCGGTTTAATCGCTCTAAATTCGAAGCATCAGTGGTAACGTTGGTCGCACTTTCTAATTTTTTCCCAAAATCTTCAGTCGTATGTTCCGAATGATTTTTAGACATACTAATTTGAATAGCATCCCAAGAGAAAAAAATCGAGACAGCAACAAAAGCGGTTATTCCCGCTAGAATACTAAACTTAACTCGGAAGTGAATCAGGATCCAAACTCCAACTGCTGCAAATACACTTAACCATGCAGCTCTAGTGTATGAAAAATAAAGTCCAACGATATTCAAAACAATAAAACTCAATAAAACTGCTTGAATAAGAGGTGTATGCTTTTTTGAAAAATACAATCCAAAAACCATCGGAACAGTAAAAGCAACCATGCACCCGTAAATCGTATGATCTTTAAAGAATGGAAACATTACCCAATGTCCTTCTTTTTCTCCAAAAGCATACGTTGCATGTATCGTCACCGTATAAGCAATGGCGATCATCATTCCGATGACATACAACCACATAAATAAACGGATATTGGTTTCTTTCTTAAAAACAACTGGTCCGTATAATAACAATGGAACCATAAACCATAATCGAGCAAGAAGAAATTTAGCAGAAACAAGAGGTGAAGAGCTTGTAATCATCGTAATAAAAATCCAAAAAACATAAAAAATCACCGCCCAAATAAGCGGATTTTTCCAAATTTCTACGGGGAAAAGATTCTTTTTAATTTGCATCAATAAAAGCAAAAGCATCATCCCAAAGAGCAAAGGTTCAGTTGGAAGAAATAATCCGAAACTTTTCGTGTATTCCTCAATATTAATAGAAAGAGGTGTGAAAAATGCAATTGCCAAAAAAGTATATTCTGTATAATACACAGCCGCAAAAATGGCGATTAAACCAATTGAAGCCAACGATAAATACGCTTGATCAGTCCAAACAAAATACATCGTAAGGAAAACGTATAAAACGCCAATTAAAAAAAATATACTGGATTTTTTAAACAAAACTTATGCTTGTTTTTTCAGTTCTTTGAAACGTTCATTGATCAATAATAAGAAGACCATAAAGATAAAAGTTCCCATTGTTGCTAATAAAACAATAATCAAACGTTTTGGTCTATCTTTTTTATCTGCAACTACAGCTCTTTCAACAATAAATTTATGAGTGAAATTCGAATATGCATCCGATTCAGCTTGCTCATAAGAATCTAAAAATTTCTCCAATTTCACAATTTTCTCATCTCGCATTTGCTCTAATCCGTCAAAACGAGCACCGTATTTTAAGTTGACATCAATTTGTTTTTTCAAGAAATCTCTATCAACTCCAGATTTTGCTTCAACAAAAGCAGTATATAAATTTGTTCTTCCTTCAATTGAAATCACTCCTTGTTCAGCCAATGTATCTAATTGCGTTAAAATCGTTTTTAAATCATCGTCCAATAATTGTCTTTTACGTTTGTTAATTTCAAAAGCAGGCATTGTTCTTTCAGCAATCATACTGTTTTTAACCGTGTCAATTAAATCAACAATTTTATTTGCAATTTCAGCTGCTAATTCAGGTTTTTCGTCCAAAACATCAATAGAGATTGAACCATATCTTGTTCTAGTAAAACTGATATGACCTTCATATTCTTTCATTAATTTAAAGTACTTATTATCATCTGTTGAATCGATGTCATAATGTTCCATCAAACCAAATTGATTAATTACTTTATCACGAATACGAGAAGATTGCAGTATTTGAACCAATTGTTCAGCTTGTTCTTCTTCTCCAAAATCCATAGAAGATGCTTTTGCATTTCGTTGTTCGGAAAAAGAAACAGAACTTGTTGCTGCCGGAAAAACGATTGCTGTTGAAAGAAACAATGGTTTCAATAACATCGCCATAATTAAAGACCCTACTACAGCTATAGCGGTAACAGTCATTAATGGTTTACGTTTTTTCCAAATAAAAAGTAGTAAATTTTGTCTTTCTTTTTCTATTTCAGTTTGTTCACTATTCATTGTAGTTTAATCTTTTTTGTTGCGCGAATTTAAGGTATTATTTTGTTTAAAAGAACGATTTATACTTTTTAGGTTTTACTAAAAGCACTAAATCGTAGTTTTTATAACGTGCTTTTTGGATTTTTAGTATAAAAAAAATTGAACGTTGAGCCCTGAATGAGAAATTGGTTATTGTTAATTACGAATCGATCAAAGCATTTTAGTTGAAATTTTGATTTAACAATTCATGTACTTTCTATAATTCAATAGCACTAAATTCAAACTAATTATCCCCCTAATTAATTTCAGTCCTACTCATCACCAATATTAATACATTTTTATATCTACATGTAAATAAGGGCTTTAAAATAATAAATTATGATTTAAATAGTTCATATTTATTGATTTTACTTTTAATCATTGTATGATTTACCCTGCTTTTTAGTTGGTCCGCTAATTTTGTGAAATTATTAATTCCAAACAATTTAGAAAATGAAAAAAAAGGTTACAAAAATGCTCTTATTATTTATTGGGGTATTTGTATTAAATTCTCTCACTATTAACGTGTTGGGTCAAGAACAAAATTCTTCAACCCAATCTTATCATCAAGAATTTATTTCACTTGGTGAGTCTGATAATCGAATTGATTTTTCAGCAAAAATTATTGACTGTAATGGAACGAATCAAGTTCTGTTAACTGCTTTCAACGAAAACCCAAATCAACAAATTGCGACTTTTACAATTCTAGTGACAAATATTGATGGTCAAAGTTTTAGTAAAAATTTCAATGTAACAATTGAAAAGGGAAGTATTTATTCAGCTAAATGTGGCGTAAATGAGCATGATGATTTAAAAATAGATCTTCCTTCTAATTACGATGCTAAAAAAGTTGTTTTAACAATTTCATACATATAAATTTTAAAGATGAAAAGAATATTTTTAATATCGATTTTGTTTTTGACGATTCTTCAAAGACAATCGATTATGGCTCAATGTAATGCTCCCATCGTAAATAATTTCTCTCCAAACACTGGATTTATAGGGAGTACAGTTACAATAAATGGTGCAAACTTTGATGCTATTCCAGGTAATAATCAAGTGTTTTTTGGTGCAACAAAAGCGGACATACTAACTTCTTCTTTTGGAGTTATGACTGTTAAAGTACCTGTAGGTGCTACCCTAGCTCCTATTTCAGTTAAAAATGGATGCAATAAAATTGCTTATTCATCAACTGCCTTTAATGGGATATTTTGTCCAACACCAATAAATAATACTACTTATAGCTCTACTAATTTCTCTATGTCAGCATATGGTGCATACAATATGTTATCTCAAGATATGGATTTAGATGGTAAACCAGATGTGATTTCTGGAGGAACAGGAGGTACTACAATTGCAAAAAACAACAGTACTCCGGGAAATCTAAATTTTTCTAGATTTGATTTAGCAAGACCAACTCAAGGAATTGCAGTAGCTGATTTTGATGGTGATGGAAAAAGAGATTTATTAGTTGGCTATAGTGGTGTATATGTGCTTAGAAATACAAGTATTCCAGGTACGTTAAGTTTTGCTCCAGAAACAACTGTATCAGGCGGTATTGGTGCATACCAAATTGCAGCTGGAGATTTTAATGGCGACGGAAAAATAGATATTGCAACAGGTGCTGGTGGCAATGTTTATACTTTTTTAAATACGAGTACAGGAATAGGAAATATTAGTTTTACTCAAAATTCATTGGTTTATGTAGGAACTACTTGTACAGGTTTTCAGGTTGCTGATGTTGATGGAGATGGAAAAACAGATATTTTAGCTACTCAAGGAGGTGCTAACAGAGCTGTAACAATCAGAAATACGACTACTTTAAACTCAACAACTTTTACATTCGAAACTCCAGAATATTGGCCATCAAATGGAGAATATCCTTATCGTTGCATGATTGCCGATTTTGATAAAGACGGTAAAATTGATTTAACTACTTGTAACTACAATGGGGCAACAAATACAGCTATTTTTAGAAATACATCTACTTTTGGTGATATTTCTTTTGCTCCAACAGTTAATCTTGTTGCTCCTCAAAATAATTATAGAATTGGTGTTGGTGATGCGAATGGTGATGGTTACCCTGATATCGTTACAAAATCATTAGGAATCAATGCGTTTTCTGTTTATCCTAATACAAGTACAGGTGCAGGAAATGTTTCATTTAGTCAGCGTTTTGATTATTCCTCTTCAAATCAAGCTGAAGTAAGTGGAATTGTGATTGCAGATTTAGATGGCGATTTTGTTCCAGATATTGCAACAAGTGGAATCAATAGTAATGAAATTAGATTTCATAGAAACACAAGTTACCAAATTGATAATACGCCTCCAACTGCAATGTGTAAAAACATTACTGTTGCTTTAAGTCCAAGTGGAACTGTTAATGTAACTGCCCAAATGATCGATAATGGAAGTGGAGATGCTTGTGGGATCGGTACTATTAAAATCAATGGTCAATCTTCGATCAATTTCAATTGTTCAAATATTGGAAATAATTCTGTAACACTTACTGTAACAGATAGATCTGGCAATACTGCAACCTGCACAGCTGTTGTAACGGTTGCTCCAGCAGCAATTATTGTTGCCGGTCAAACTACAGTTTGTCAAGGTCAAACAGTGTTGATGAATGCAAATCTTGGAGATTCTTACCAATGGTACAATAATGGATTAGCAATAAATGGTGCTACTTCGCAATCATATACTGCTACTGCAACTGGAAACTATTCGGTTCGTGTAATTAATCAAGGTGGATGTTCAGGAATTTCTTCTGAATTAAGTGTAGTTGTAAATCTAAATCCAACGGTTTCTACGACCCCATCAAATATTGCATACTTATGCCCATCTAACTTAAATATAGTTGCTAGTCAATCTAGTACTTACCAATGGTATTTAAATAATACAATTATAAATGGTGCAACAGGTCAGTCACATAACGCAACTACTGTTGGTACATACTCAGTAAAGGTAATCGATTTATTTGGTTGTTCTGCTACTTCTCCTGTACTACAAATCCTTTCTGGTGGACCAGAAATTGACTTAAAAGGAAATGGAAATTCAATTGTTGATGGCGATATTACCCCATCAACATCAGATGCTACAGATTTTGGATTAACATACCCTTCTGTTTCAACTCCGAAAACGTTTACTATCAGTAACAGTGGACCTAATACTTTAAATATTTCTTCTATTGTTGTAAGTGGTGCAAATGCATCTAATTACACAATTAATGGAATTAATCTTCCAGCAGATATTGCTAGTGGATCTTCATTGACATTCAACGTGACTTTCTTAGGATCAGCTATTACAACCTACACAGCAACTGTAAATGTAAATAGCAATGATTGTAATGAATCAATATATGATTTTAAAGTTAAAACTCAAATTTCATGTGCTACACCAATATTTAATGCATGTCCAGCTTCTTTAATTGTAAATACTGATCCAGAAAGTTGTTCTGCTCAAATAAATTATCAATCAATTGTTACGGGAACTCCTACTCCAATTTTATCCTATTCTATGACAGGTGCTACACTTGCGAGTGGTTCTGGAAATGGAAGTGGGACGATTGGTAACCTTGGCAACTCAACAGTTACAATTTTTGCATCAAGTTCTTGTGGATCAACTTCTTGTACTTTCAATGTTTTAATACAAGATAAAACAGCTCCAGTGGTAATTACGAAAAACATCACTGTTCAATTGGATGCTACAGGAAATACTTCTATCACAGCTGAAGATATAGAAAATGGTTCAACTGATGCTTGTGGAATTGCTACTTTAACAGTAAGTCCATCGACTTTTAATTGTTCTAATGTTGGTGTAAATACAGTAACGTTAACTGCAACGGATGTTAATGGAAATGTATCTTCAACTTCTTCAATCGTAACTGTTGAAGACAAGGTTGCTCCAGTGGTAATTACGAAAAACATCACTGTTCAATTGGATGCTACAGGTAATACTTCTATCACAGCTGCAGACGTAAACAATGGTTCAACTGATGCTTGTGGAATTGCTACTTTAACGGTAAATCCATCAACTTTTAATTGTTCTAATGTTGGTGAAAATACAGTAACGTTAACAGCAACTGATGTTAATGGAAATGTATCTTCTTCAACTGCAATAGTAACAGTAGAAGACAAAGTGGCTCCATTACTAATTACGAAAAACATCACTGTTAAATTAGATGCTACAGGAAATACTTCTATAACAGCAACCGACTTAAACAATGGTTCAACTGATGCTTGTGGAATTGCTACTTTAACGGTAAATCCATCAACTTTTAATTGTTCTAATATTGGTGAAAATACAGTAACGTTAACAGCAACGGATGTTAATGGAAATGCATCTTCAACTTCTTCAATCGTAACTGTTGAAGACAAAGTTGCTCCAGTGGTAATTACGAAAAACATCACTGTTCAATTGGATGCTTCAGGTAATACTTATATCACAGCTGCAGATGTAGAAAATGGTTCAACTGATGCTTGCGGAATTACTACTTTAACAGTAAATCCATCGACTTTTAATTGTTCTAATGTTGGTGTAAATACAGTAACGTTAACAGCAACGGATGTTAATGGAAATGTATCTTCTACTAATGCAATCGTAACTGTTGAAGACAAAGTTGCTCCAGTGGTAATTTGTAAAAATATTTCAGTTACACTTGTAAATGGAACAGTATCAATTAATGGATATCAAGTTGACAATGGTTCAAATGATGCTTGTGGAATTTCTTCTTTAACAGTAAGTCCTTCTACTTTTAACTGCTCAAATATTGGAAATAATACTGTTATGCTTTCTGCAACTGATGTAAATGGAAATGTTTCTACTTGCACGTCAGTTGTAAATGTAATAGGAGCGATTCCAGTAGTTACAATTGCACAAACAGTATTACCTGATTTCTGTCAAGGTGGAGCTATAGTGTTAACTTCGAGTTCAATTAACCCTGTATCTTTCGATTGGTCAACTGGTTCAAATACGAATCCAACTAACGTTTATTCATCTGGAACTTACTCTGTAACAGTGACAAATAATTATGGATGTTCATCTTCTGCTTCAACAGTAGTAAATTACAACGCATCTAATTTGTTCTCTTCTTATTCAATTCTTGCAAATAATGCAACATTGAGTATTAATTCTAAATTATTGTCAGGTGGATTAGGAATAACAACTCCAATTTTAGGAACTGCAAATGTTACTTTAGGTTCTACAGTTACGGGTGTAGGAACTTTTGTTAAAGCACCAATTGTAAATTCATTAACTGGAACAGTGACAAATAAAATAAATTCTGTTACTAGTGTTCCAATGCCAGATTTTAAAGAAAACAATAATTATTTTGGAACTGTTTTAGTGGTTGCACCAAATGCCAATGTAACAATTTCTCAATCAGTATTTAGTTCTATTACAATAGGATATAATGCTAGAGTAACTTTTACATCTCCTGAAGTATATGCTTCAAGTATCACAATGTTTGATAATTCTAGTATTGAATTTGAGGCCGCATGTCCAAGAGTTATGATTAGAGGTTTCTTAACGACTGGAATTAATTGTAAGGTTAATAATTCAAATACTAAATCAGTAGTATTCTACGTAACTGGAAATGTGTTGTTCGGAATGGGTAATACCTTTAATGCAAGTTCATATACAAAAGGGATCTTAACCTCAAATGGAACATTGTTAGCTCCTAATAACCTTAAAGGGATGTTTATTGCTAATGTTATAAACGCAAATACTACTAACTTTAATTGGAATTCAGTTTGTGGAAGTTGTTCATTAGTAACTACAAAATCATTAGTTGATAATACAGTTGAAAGTACTAGCAACAATGAAGGTACTTCATTACAAATTAATGTATATCCTAATCCATCAAATGGAAGTTTAACAATTTCTTCCGATGTACAAGGAACATACATGATTATGAATGAATTAGGTCAAGAATTACAAACAATTGATTTAAATGAAGCAAATAATTTTAAAGTTAATGTTTCTAATTTAAGTGATGGTATTTATTTCGTATACGGAGTTAATAATAACTTTATCGTAAGGGAAAAATTTGTCGTAACTAAATAAATATTTAAAATGTCTGAGAGAGGCTATTCATTCGTGAGTAGCCTCTTTTTTGTGCAATAATTTTTATTTTGATTGATTATTTGATATTTTACACCAAACATAACTACAAAATAATCTAAATTGGCCCTAAATCTCACTTCATCTTTAAACTTAAAAAAATGATTTCTCTAACCACTCTCTATGAGCTGGATGGGCAATACTGATTAATAATTCTGAACGTTCTCGAATTGTTTTGCCGTATAAATTTACGGCACCATATTCTGTTACAACCCAATGTACATTTGCTCTTGTAGTAACAACTCCAGCTCCATTTTTTAAAAAAGGAACTATTTTAGAGTCGCCTGATTTAGTCGTAGAAGCCATCGCAATAATTGGCTTCCCTCCTTCTGATAAAGATGCTCCTCTAATGAAATCCATTTGTCCTCCAACTCCTGAAAACATCTTTTTTCCAATAGAATCAGCACAAACTTGACCGCTTAAATCTATTTCAATAGCACTGTTAATAGCAGTGACCTTAGGATTTCGTCTAATAACTTCCACGTTGTTTACATACGAAAAATCAAGCATTTTAATGAAAGGATTATCGTCAATAAAATTGTAGAGCTTATTTGTGCCGATGGCGAATGATCCAACAACAGAATTGCAATGTTTCACTTTTTTTGAACCATTAATAACTCCTGATTCAATCAAAGGAATTATTCCATCAGAAAACATTTCAGAATGAATTCCTAAATTTTTATGATCGGTTAAACAAGAAAGAACAGCATTCGGTATCGCACCAATTCCCATTTGAAGAGTTGCTCCATTTTCAATCAAATTTGAAATATTTTCGCCTATTTTCGCCTCAACTTCTGTAATGATATGTTCTTTTAATTCAGGTAAAGGAATGTTTTCTTCTATCGAAAAATCAATTTTTGAAACATGTATAAAGCCATCTCCATGAGTTCTAGGAACAAATTTATTAATTTGAGCAACAACAATTTTTGCAGATTGAACAGCAGCTAAAGAAATATCAACAGATGTTCCTAAAGAACAAAAACCGTGTTTATCAGGTGGTGAAACGGAAATAAGAGCAACATCTATAGAAATACTACCCGATCTAAACAAAGATGGGGCTTCACTTAAAAAAATAGGAATATAACTCCCCCGATTTGATTGGATGTTTTCTCTAATATTTTGTCCAATAAAAAAAGGTTGAACAATAAATGAATTCTCCATTCCAACTTCTGCATAAGGAGCTTTTCCTTCAGTATGCATTGAATAAATTCGAACATTTTCTAATTCAGCTGATCGATTACTCATCGCTTGAATTAAGCTCGTTGGCACAGCTGCAGCAGAATGTATAAAAACATGATAATTTGATTTAATACATTTTACGGCTTCTTCTGAACTCATCATGGGATTATTTTATTTTGAGGTGCTGGAAATACTATTTTATAAAATTATTTTCATCTTTGTAACAAATATAACTCATATATAAAGATAACAATTCTAAATAAACACTTCGAATTTGAGTGAGTTCTTAAAAAAATAATTATCGATCTGTTATCATTTCTTACTTTTTTTCATTGCCATAAAAAGTAAGCAAAAAGGTCTAGTACTTAACAAATTAAATTACCCATTACGATCTAAAAAATGAAATTTCAAAAACTCATCCCGAAGAAAAATCGGGATTCAAACACTTCGAAATTCTTCACTTTTTAAATCTACGGGGCCCAATTCAATTTCTTAGGTACAAAATTAACTTCAAAACTCCGATTTTATCAAGAACTAAAAAACTCTTAAAATATAACTCAGCACCTCAAAATAATTTTAACCCCTCATCATCATTATTTCATTTTTTAAAAAACAATATTAAAGATAATTGATGGAATAAAAAATGATCTATGACTACTTATAAATTTTAGAAACTGTCATTTAATAACAATCTCAAAAAATAAATCTATTGTGTATATTTACAAAATCTAAAAAAATATTAAAAATGAGACTGTTTTCTTTATTCCTTTTGCTATTTATTTCATTCATTTCTTTTTCTCAAAAAAAAGTAATAGACTACACTGCTTACAATGATTGGAAAAAATTGGATGCCCAAATAATATCAAATGATGGAAACTATATTTCATATACAATTAAACCGCATCGTGGAGATGGGTATTTGTACATATACAACCAAAAAAATGGAAAATTAGACTCGATTCCTAGAGGATATGGTCAACAATTCTCTGCTAATTCTAACTTTTTAATTTTTAAAATCACCCCTGGATTTGACACCTTAAGAAACTGTGAATTAAACAAAATTGACAAAGAAAAATGGCCAAAAGATAGTTTAGGAATTTATTTATTAGGGAACGATTCTCTAATCAAAATTTCTAAATTGAAATCATTTTCTATAGCAGATGAAGGAGATTGGATTAGTTATTCTAATGAATACAACACACTTATTGAAGAAATAGAGAAAGATACTACTACTGCGAAAAGTGATTCTATTTCACCAACTTTAGTAAAAAAAATGCCTGAAAAATCATTTTTCTCCTTCCTTAAAAATAAAAAAACAACAGAAGTAAATTCCAGTAAAAAAGAAGAAAAGGAAAAGAAAGAAGAAAAATACACATCAGAAGGAAAACTATATACTGCATTCAATCCTATAACGAATAAAAAACACCAATATATTGATGTAACAGAATTTGTCGTTTCTGAAAAAGGAAATTACATAGCTGTCACAACACATAAAAAAGAAAAGAAAATAATTAGCTATCAAATCGGTGTATTAGAATTAAAGTCAGGAGAATTTAAATTAGAAGAAAAAATTAAAACAGGTATCAGTGAAATAACCTTCAACCATTCTGAAACTGCTTTAGCACTTCTTTCCACTCAAGATACTTCAGAAAATAAACAATTTGAATTGAATTATCTGGAATTAAAATCAATGAAACTCATTTCATTAATTGATACTTTAACAGTTGGTATTCCTGTAAAAAAAGCAATAAGTGAAAATCAATCTCCTGTATTTTCTGCTAACGACGAACTTTTGTTTTTTGGGATTGCTAAACGAATAGAAAAAGAGAAGAAAGACACACTCTTAGCATCAGAAAAAGCGACTTTAGATCTTTGGCATTATGAAGACCATCGTTTACAACCACAACAAAAAGTAGAATTAAAAAATGATGAGAAGAAAACAGATTTATATGCTTTAAAATTAATTGATAAAAAAATTACTCAACTTTCTAATGACACATTACATGTTTATTTATCTGACGAAAAGAAAGGAGAATATCTTTTTGCAAGTAGTGTAGAAATGTACCAAGGAACCTATAATTGGACAGCCCCAAATTTAGAAGATCATTACCGAATTACCTTGAAAGATGGTAAAACAGAATTAATTAAAAGAGGGGTTGGTTTTGGTGGCTCCCTTTCTCCTTCAGGAAAATATTACACTTACTACAATGGAGAAGAAAAAAGTCATTATTTGATTAATGTAGCGACTAAAAAAGAAACGTGCTTAACATGCTCTCGAAAAGATGTAAGATGGGAAGTTGATATGAATGGACAAACTCAATTAGCAGATCCTTATGGAATTATAGGTTGGTTAACAAACGAAGACGAAGTGATGATTCAATCAAAATATGACATTTGGAATTATTCAATTTCTACTGGTAAACTTTATTCTGTTACGACTGAAGAAGGTAAAAACACGAACACTCGATTAACTTCAAGTTTATGGGATTATGACAGTCTCTATATCGATTATAAAAATTTACGCATTAATGGATTTAACGAAACAACAAAAGGGACCTCAATTTATGAAATAAATGATTCAAAAAAAATTCTTGAATTGAAAAAAATGTATTCAGTAGAAGCTGATATTGTTGATGTGAGAAGATCTAAAAACAAGGAGAAAATTATACTTCGTAAATCTACATTATTAGCTTATCCTGAGCTTATTGTAATGGATAAAAATTTCATGAATGAAAAACAAATATCTATTACAAATCCTCAACAAAAAGAATACAATTGGGCAACAGTAGAAACAGTAGAATGGACAAGTTACGATGGAATTCAACTGCAAGGTTTAATATATAAACCAGAGAATTTTGATGTCAACAAAAGCTATCCAATGATTGTTTATTATTATGAATTATACAGCGAAGAAATTCACAGTCATTATACCCCAAAACCTTCAGCATCCATAATAAATCCAGTTGAATTTGCATCTGCTGGTTACGTAATTTTCTTTCCAGACATTCGATACAGAGAAGGGCATCCTGCAAAATCTGCTTATGATTGTATCATGAGCGGAACAGATAAAGTTTTAAAATTATACCCAAATATCGATTCAAAAAGAATGGGCTTACAAGGTCAAAGTTGGGGAGGATACCAAACGGTACAATTGATAACAATGACGAATCGTTATGCAGCAGCAATGGCTGGAGCACCTGTTTCAAATATGATTTCAGCTTATGGAGGAATCAGATGGGGTTCTGGTTTAAACCGACAATTCCAGTATGAAAAACAGCAAAGTAGAATAGGTCACACATTATGGGAAACACCTGAATTATACATTGAAAATTCACCCATTTTTCATTTACCGAAAGTGACAACTCCGCTTTTAATTATGGCAAACGATGCAGATGGTTCAGTTCCATGGTACCAAGGAGTTGAATTATTTACAGGAATGAAACGTTTAGGAAAACCCTGTTGGATGTTAAATTACAATGGCGATGATCATAATTTAATGAAGAATGCCAATCGATTTGATTTAAGTATTCGAATGAGACAATTTTTCGACTATTATTTATTAGAACAACCAGCTCCGAAATGGTTATTGGATGGAATTCCGATGACAGTAAAAGGAGAAGAATATCGATTGGAATTGATTGAGAAATAATTAATTTCTATTCATTATTTTATTAGAATTTAAAAACACCTCTAATTGTGGTTATATTTTTGTGGTTGTACGAATTCTAAAGATGGTGATATTTCTACAAATTATTGAACCCTCCCCCTTTGCGTCAAAAGGTGTGTTTTTTATTTCAATAATTAACGAAAACAATCAATTTACAAATTATCAAAAGATTGTTTTAAAGTAATTAAAGCACTAATTGATCACAACAAATGCTTTCAAATTCTGTCATTTAATAGGAAATGGGAAACTAAAGAAGACGGCGATGCAGTATTAAATAAAGAACAAGTCAACAGATTTAATGATTTGAATAGATTTCAAACCAAATGATTTTTAAGGATTTACCTATAAAAGTTTGAATTTCTTTGATATTTTCCATATTTTTTTCAAAAATCTTATTGTCAAATAAAATTCTTTACTTACATTTGCACACGCCAACGCAGAAATGCACGCTGAAATTCCTTCTTAGCTCAGCTGGTTAGAGCATCTGACTGTTAATCAGAGGGTCCCTGGTTCGAGTCCAGGAGAGGGAGCATTTACAATGAAAGACTTACAGAAATGTAGGTCTTTTTTTGTTTGTAGGAGTGGTGTTTTAGAAATTCACTTCATTAGTTTTTAATAATCTGAACCCAATGAATGATAAAACTGAAATTTATAAATATCTTGATAAAAAAGGAATTCCATTTGTAACACTTGTTCAAATGGGTATAGCAATTGAGCCTATTGATGATATCATCCTTCAAAAAATTCAATTAGAAAATGAGCAATCAACTGACGAAATTATTGAAAAAGGAAGTCTAATAATTTCAAAACATACTCATTGGGGTATAGTTGAGCCAAGAATGCCAAATGAATTTAAGTTATCAGAAAAAGAACAAATAAGATTGGTGTTAGATTGGTTTACAGACACAACAGGTTTTATAGTAAATGAATTCAAAACACTTCTTGAATTACCAATATTGAATGGAAATCCTTTTTTACTTTGTATTGTAAATAAACAGGATGAAAAATGTTTAATTTTAGCACGTAAAACATTAAATGGTAACTTAACTATAAAAAAGAAATATAATGAGTATGGAAGGTTACAATATAACTTTATTAATACTTTTGGTAAGATTTCTAGAATAAATGGGGATGTTTACATTGATAATGTAATGGAAAATTTTGGTGAACTTGAAATAATAAGTGGAGACCTATCTTTTTCTAATCATACTTATCAAAATAAATTAGAATCTTTAAGTCCATTAAAAAAAATAAATGGTGATTTGTATTTGAAAAACACTCATGCTAGCCTTGGTTCAATAGAAGAGATTAAAGGTAATTTAAACTTAAGAAAAACTACTGTTAAAGACCTCGGTAATCTAAAAAAAGTTGGTAAAAATGTTCTAGTTTCCAAATCTGAAAAAGACAGGTATGATTTTAGTAAAATTGAAATTGGAGGTACATTAAAATATTTCAATGATATATTTAATAAAGGTGAATTAACATTACCAAAATATTAATTTTATTTTCTACAGTTGAAAAATTTAAACATAGAAAACATCTTATTCTCGAGTTATTTCTTCTATTCTTTTTATCAGCTTGAAACCTACATAATCTTCTTTTGATTTATTATTATTTCTATAGTAACAATCCCAATAACTAGCAATTCTTTGTTTGGTTTTATACCAGAACATTTCATTTTCTAATACAAAAGAACTTAAGTGAAGAGTGTTTATTTTATGAAAATTTACCCAAATTAGCTCAAGTATTTCAACTACATATTCTCCTAATAATTGAACCAAATAAGGTATAGTCCAATATTCATTACTGTCAATTATATACTTTAAATACCTTTCTCTAATGTATCCATTATGATGTCGGGTCAAGATACAAGCTAAAATGGTTTTTGATGTATGTGATAAGTCCATTGGTTCCATTAATCTATGTTCTTCCCAATAAATTCTTGAAGGTATTTCAAGTTGATTTTTTTCTAGAATAAATTCGTAACCCCAATGAGCACTATGTTCTGAATTGATAGTAATCAACGATAGAAGATTTATCGTTTCATTCTCCAAGGTTTTTGGAAAAGAAGTCTGTAAATTTTTCAATTCGTCTTCAAGGATGCTATTTGGGTTCATTTGATTATGGTATCAGAGTTTTTTTGAGCTAACCATTCAATAAAATTATCATTCTTTTGTCTCTTTCAAATCTACACAATTCTCATCAAACATTAAAGAGTCCCACATCTGAGACTCTTTGTAATGTTTATTTAGATAAGACAAAACTCTAAATTTGTAATTTGTTGGCCCTTTATTGGCCCTTTATTTTATCATAAAAGGTTGTTTATCAACAAAAATTTACACTTGTTAACAATTTTAGATTTGTAATTAACAATTTCTTGGTCTTCTTCTTGGTCCTTTATAATTAAATTTCACCGTTATCTTTCATTTGTTTCATTCCAATTTCTATTGCTCGTCCAATAATTTCCAGCCCTTTTATGAAATTTTCACCAACCGAATAGAAAGTACTTGTACCCGTTCCATGTTGTTTTAATTCTCTTTTTTCTACTAATTTTGTCACAATATTTCTTACTTGTTTTCTTGATAATCGACCTTGGAATAAATCGACAAAGTCTTTCATTTTTGCTTTTTCAAAATTCTTTAAATGTTCAAGAATCAACATTAAAGCTTGATTATTATCCCAATTTGTTTTACTATACTTCCCTTTTTCATCTGAAAATTCATAATACATCCTTGAAAGAACATAATAAGTTCCGCTTGTCTTTCCTCTTTGTTCAATCATACCACGTCCAAGTAGTTTTCGAACCACCAATTTATCTTCAATGAAATCTTTACTTTCCATTCTAAATTGATTTAAGTGAATTATTTCTTGTACTGATAGTTTTTCATCATCGCTTAATTCTGATTGAACAGATTCAATAAATAATGCAAATGCTTTATCTTCAATCACAGCCGAAAGGTTTAGCTCAACCGCAAAATCATCTGATTTAGAATAATCGGGTTCACCCTTACCTTCTTTTAAAGTTTGATAATAGATTTTATCAACCCCTTGACCAGAACGTTCAACGATACCTGTTTTTTGAAGTATATCAGTTAACAAACGATTTCTTGGTGTGCTAGGTGTTGTTACTAAATTTTTTACTGTAACTCCTATCGGAAATTTACCAGGATTTATAATATCTAATTTTGATGGATATTGTTTAATAATTGTTTCGCCTGTTAATCTGTAATCCCTGTGTGCTACAGCATTGTTAATAGCTTCACGAATAACTTCTTTATTGAAGTATGGTATATCAAAAATATAAGGACCTTCTTGAATAGGGAAAGCTCCGTTTCTTAAATTAATAGTTTCCCAAAGTTTATCGGCTTCAATAAAAAATGGACCTTAAAAAGACAATCTATGGTCAAATATTATTTTTGATTCATCATTACGGTATTCTAATTGAATACAAGATTGTGGTAAGAATTTTTTGATTATATCTTCTCTACCTAATAAAATAATTGCAGCATATGTTACCTTGTTATCTACAATCAAATCTAAATCTGATAAAATTTGTTCATTCAACAAAGTTAAAAACTGTGGATTATTTTGCTTTTTTGAATATGCTTCTTTCATTCGTTGAATAGCATTACTATCTAAGTCATCGATTGAAACTCCTTCACATATTTTTTGAGAAAAATCTGGTTCTTGTTCTTGAATAATTTTTAAATATTGCTCATCGGACATTGGTTTTAATTCTTCGCCAACTCTCATAAGAGAAACATCTTCAAATTTATATACTTTTCCTGTTGGTCTTGAAGGTATCTGAATAATCAATACTCGATGTGAGTTGTCATCAAATAGTTCACTAATGCAAACACGAATTCCTGTATCAGTATATATTTTTGATTCAAGTTCACCAATCTGTCCCTTTGATTGTTCAGTACCGACCACGATATGTGGACTACTTTCTTTTATACCAAAAACCAAATATCCACCTCCTTCATTAGCAAATGCGGTCACATATCCCAAGATACATCTTCTTCTATCCGAAGGTTTTGATTTATCACCACCATTATAAGAGATATTTCCACCTTTAGCTTCTTTAAATTCGACTTTATCTTCGGATTCTTTTATAATGTATTAATTGCTCTAATGTCATAAGTAAATTAGCTTCGTTTTATTTTTGAAAATATAAATTACTTTGATAAATAAAATATTCGTTAAAATTAAAGATTATTATTGAGTTTTTGATTACGTATATTTCATAAAAAATCATTCTACAAATATAAGATTGTTCAATTTTTTCACACGAAATAATCTAAGTGCACTTATTAAGTGGCAAAATGCTCAAAAATGCGTCATTATGCATATTTACAAAAATATAACTAATTGATTATCAACCTACAATATTGCTATTCAACCCTCTGTTAATCAGAGGGTCCCTGGTTCGAGTCCAGGAGAGGGAGCAAAAAGACTTACAGAAATGTAGGTCTTTTTTGGTTTTAGGGAAGTTTTATTTTTCATTAAATAAATCTAAATAATCTTTAAAAACATATAATTTATTTCTTTGTCCCCCAGATATCTCTTTTAAAATTTCTAATTGCTCTAAATCAGAGATTAATTTATAGGCCGTCACGTTCGATTTTTGAATAATTTCTTCAACTCTAGAAACTTCAATAACAGGTTGTGTATATAAATATTCGACTACTTTGTGTGCATCAATTCCCCTATTTCCAAGTTCCTTTAATTTAGTTTCTAAATTCTTTTGCAATTGCAGAATGCCATCAAAGGTAGTAACTCCTTTTTTCGCTGTTTCAATAATACCTGTCAAGAAAAATTTCAACCATTGATTAATATCATTATGAGTCCTTGCTCGCATGAGGTTATCATAATAAAGCATTCTATTCTTTTCAAAGAAATCAGACAAATACAATATTGGCTGTTTTAAAATGTCTTTACTTACCAAATATAAAGTAATTAAAAGCCTACCAACTCTTCCATTACCATCCAAAAATGGGTGTATCGTTTCAAACTGATAATGTATAATTGCTATTTTTATTAAATCAGGTAATGGCTTAAGTTCATCATTTGCAAATATCTCCAGGTCAGACATCAGTTCATTAATACTCGTATGTATTGGAGGAATAAATACAGCATCATTTAAAGTAGCACCACCAATCCAGTTTTGACTACTACGATATTTACCTGGTAGTTTATGCTCTCCTCTCACACCTTGCAATAATATTTCATGCGTTTGTTTAATCAACCTTGATGAAAATGGAAGTTCATACAATAATTTTACTGCTTTATTCATTGCACTTATATAATTTTGAACTTCTTCCCAATCATCTCGCTTTTCATTCGAAATTTCCTCCTTACTCAGAAATACTTCCTCCATATTGGTTCGTGTACCTTCGATTTTAGAAGATTGTGTTGCCTCTTTTGCAATATGCATCCGAATAAACAAATCAATGTTTACATATTCTGAGTACATATCTAATCTTCCTAAATGCCTGTCGGCTTTACTCAGCAATTGTATGACTTCCATATCATTTATTTGCCAATTTCTATTAATTAGATTCGGTTGAAAACTTTTATGATAACCTTGATTAATATAAGTTCCTGAAATGAATGTATCCATTTTTTTAATTTAATTATTCTTAAACAAATATAAGGCTATTTAAGAAATTGCCAAAAAAACTTAATTAGAAAATTTATTATTTAATAAAAAGGCCTAAAATCTTAAATAACAAGCATTACTAATGACTGTTTTGATAGTTTTGTTTAATTACTCTAAGTTGAAATAAAGATAATTTTGTTAAATCTTCTATAAAATGGTTCGACAAAACAAAAGTAAAGGGAGCATTGACAATGAAAGACTTACAGAAATGTAGGTCTTTTTTGGTTTTAGGGAAGTTTTATTTTTCATTAAATAAATCTAAATAATCTTTAAAAACATATAATTTATTTCTTTGTCCCCCAGATATCTCTTTTAAAATTTCTAATTTCTCTAAATCAGAGATTAATTTATAGGCCGTCACGTTCGATTTTTGAATAATTTCTTCAACTTTAGAAACTTCAATAACTGGTTGTGTATATAAATATTAGACTACTTTTTAGAGGCATTAATGAATTGTTCCTAGTGGAATTAATTGCACAAAACTTATTTCTCTTTTTAATCTATATTTTAAATATTCACTCAAATTACGATTTTACACATTTATCACGGCAATTTGATATTTGATTAGGATTTCTTAATTTGATTTTGTTATCTTATTATATATGGATATTAACAACTTAAAACTAGGAAGTTATGGGAGAATCTATGAAACAACCTTTGTCTTCAACAAAAGAAAAGGTGACACTTTATCTATTGGGAATAGATAAAAAATGGATAAGAGGGGGAAATAACCAATGGGTTGAATACGTTGATAAACAAGTGCAGGAAACAGTAGAAGAAGAAATGCAAGAAGAAATGCAGGAAGCAGTGAAAAAAACAAAAAAATGGTGGCAATTTTGGAAAAGAAAATAACTAAGTTAAAACAAATCCGATATGGGTTTGAACATTAAAAAACCATTCTTCAACGAAGACATGGTTTTGACAAAATTGTCAACCAAAGCGAGGAAATTTTGGACTTATTAATTCGGATATTATTGAAAGATTCACTACTAATGAAAAACAATATTTATACAATGTCCTTTCCAGACAACTTTCGTGACTGGTTCGAGCCAGAAGCGGGAACGAAATTAACTCCAATAAGCAAATGTTTATTGGAGTTTTTGCTTTTTAGAAAAATCTTAGAACTTTAGAACTATTATCAAAAGGACAATAAATTTGGGTAAAAGCTCATCCAGAAGTGAAAAATAGGTAAAAGATTGTTGAGATTAATTTATTCATTATGATTTATAAACTTCCTAATACTACGCTCATTAACAGCTTTTTATAATTTTATTCTTGCAATTCATAGAGCTTTGCCCAATGTTTATATATTAGACCCTTTCAGATTCTCAACTATAGTAAATATTTAATATTTGATTTATCTTAAGGGTTAAATACACTTAAAAAACTCACGTTTACGGATCAAGGATTAATACTTGGTCTCCAAAAGCATTGCTTTTTCTCTTCTTTAAAATATCTAAACTTTTAAATTTTCACAATTATTTACCATTCATTCAAAAAACGATAGACCAAAATTTCTCGTCAAGTTTTAGACCTGATCCAAATATTGTCAAAACATTCCTATATGAATATCAGTTTAATTTCTAACATCTATTAGGAGAAATACTGATAAAAATCATAAAAAAAAGAATAGATTTTTTCTATTATTGTAGTAGAAATTATTCTGTTATAAAAAATAAAAATTCCAAAAAATGAAAACGATATTAGTTCCAACCGATTTTTCTCCAAATGCAAAAAAAGCCTTACTTTACGCTGTTGAATTAGCAAAAAAAGGAGGTGAAAAAATTATTCTTTTCCATGCAAATCATTTTGCATATCTCAATTTTGATGTTTCACAAACAACACTTGTAGAACAAAATATATCTTTAGAAAAGAAAGTTGTAAAACAGTTGACAGATCTATCGAATAAAATTTCAAAAGAACACGATATTGTCTGTGAAGCTGTTCATAAACAAGGTTTATTTATGGATGTTTTAACAGATGTTGTTAAAAAACACAAAGTAGATTTAATTGTAATGGGAACTAAAGGGAAAGCTGCTGTTGAAAATGTGTTGATGGGAAGCAATACCGCAAATATTATCGGAAAAGTTAATTGTCCTATAATAGCCGTTCCTGAAAAATCGAGACACAAAGCCCTCAAAAAAATTGTTTTCGCAACAGATTATAAATCTACAGATACAAAATCATTAGAATTACTAATTGAAATTGCAACACCAACAAATGCACATATAGATGTAATTCATATCGCAAGTGATGAGTATTCTGAAATAGAAGAATTAGATCATTTAAACAAATTTGAGCTAAAAGTGTTGAAGAAAAACACCTACGAAAACATCTCTTATAAATTATTAAATGGGGTTGAAATTGATCGTGAATTAGAACTTTATATTAAAAGAGAATCTATTTGTTTAATTGGAATTACGAACCAACATAGAACATTTATTCAGAAAATATTTGGAAAAAGAAGTGTTACTAAAAAACTATTGTACCATACTGGAATTCCTTTAATTGCTTTTTATCAAAAGAAATAAAGAGTTGGGGAAATAGAAAACCAGAATGATAGTGAAAGTAAACTGAGGAGGGTGATAATTTGATCTTTTCTGACAAATGTACAATACTTAAAATTAAACAAATATTGTCACTGTCTCCTCCCTTAATCCCTCCTAAAGGATTGAAAACACAATAATTCAGGTTATAAATTAATGCTTTTAGAGATGATCAGGGCAAACGCATTTAAATTCTGTGGAAATAGACTGTTTTTTTAACACAGAGTACGAAAGTAGTTAAAAATAGGCGTTTCATTAAGTTTTTACATAGCACTTTAAAAAACTTTGCGACACTCATTGAAAAAACTCTTTGTTAATGTGTGGTTTAAAAAAAATTTAAATGCGTTTGCCCTATAGAGATGATGAGTATCATGAATCAAATTCGAAGAACATTTGTATCTTTGTATTCTTAAAATTATATTCATGAAATTCATATTCTTATTATCTCTAATTATTAGTTCTATTGCTTTTTCACAAAATGAAAAAACATCAACTACTCCTTCTAAAAAAGGAAGTTTCTATCTTTATTGGGGTTGGAACAGAGATTTGTATACGAATTCTGATATCACTTTCACCGGCCCTAATTATGATTTTAAGATCGATGGTGTAGAGGCAAGAGATAGACAAAGTCCATTAACAGTTGATACATATTTAAATCCTCAAAACATAACTATTCCTCAGTATAACGGAAGAGTTGGTTATTATTTAACTGATAAATATTCTATTTCAATAGGTGTTGATCATATGAAATATGTGATGCGAGCAAATCAAATTAACAATGTTTCTGGTCATATTGCTAATTCAGGAACTGGTTTTGATGGAATTTACGATAATACCCCAACATTAATTTCTCCTAGTTTTTTATCATTTGAACATACAGACGGATTAAATTATATCAATTCTGAGTTTAGGAGATCTGACAAAATTTTTGAAAAAGGGAAGTTTAAATTTTATTTTTCTGAAGGAGTTGGTGCTGGAGTTGTTTTACCAAGAACCAATACAACTCTATTAGGAAACCCAAGATATGATCAATTTAATTTAGCTGGATTTGGAGTATTAGCTTTTATAGATTTGAACATTGATTTTAATGATCGGTTCTTCTTTAGAACGGAATTCAAATGTGGATTTATTGATCTTCCTAATGTTCGAACAACGATGTTCACCGATGATAGAGCTAAACAACATTTTTCATTTCTTGAATCAACAATGGTTTTAGGAGTTAATTTGAATACAAAAACAAAAAAGAAATAATCTTTCATCTATAAATATTAAATTATGAAATAAGCCATGAGCGAAATACATCACACCTGCACAGCAAGCAACGTAGTTAAACACCGATGAATTTCAAGATGGCGATAACATATGAAATATAAAAAACAAATAAAATACACATGAAATCAATTCTTTTAATCAGCATTATACTTATTATAGTTTCTTGTAGACCTGAAAATACGTTGAATTTTAAATTAGACGGAGAATGGACATTACAAACGATAAATGGACAAGCTCTAACTGATGGTTTTTCAAACAAAATGAATTTCGATAAAAAAGGTTCTCATGGTGATATTTCTATAACAACTGTGAATGCTGGTCAAACAGAAGTTTTAGCTGGAACATATTCATTGATTAAAACATATACAATTACCGTTGCAATACCTAATAACAGCTCAACTGATTACCCATACTATACTGATGTATATGATGTTATAAAGTTTTCTAAAACAGAATTACAACTCTTTCAAAAAAGCACACAAAAGTTTTTAAATTTTACGAAATAATATTATCGGGTTCGATTGTTTGGGATTATTTTAAAGTAAATTCTAAGACCTAATGAAAAATTCATATATATACAGTCTTCTTATGCTTTTAGGCGTATTATTAACCGCTTCAAAATGTAAAAAACAAGAAGTAATACCTGCTCCACTAGTATCAACTATACTCTGTGATGGCAATGGAAGTAATTCTTATTTCCCTTTAGTAAATGGGGATACCTGGAAATACAATCATTCAATATTAATGAGTCTTCAAACAATAGAACCTGAATTAGTCATTTTCGGAACAACTACCATTAATTCTTTGACCTATTTTCAATTAAAAGACAATCAAGTGTATTTGTATTCCACAATACAAAATTTCAGGTCAGATTTAGGAACTAACGATGTTTATCTAAACAGTAATATCGATTCTCAAGACTATTTATTTGTTCCAGGAACACCTATTTTAAATCAAGAATGGGCTTGTGATAATGGGAATATAAGAAAAGTTAGTAATTTAACTGCTTCAGTAAATACAGTATCCTGCCATTATAAAGATCTAATAGAAATTTCTGTATTCAATGGTGAAACATTAATACAAAGAGAATATTTCAAAAAAGGATTAGGACGTGTATTTATTTTTACTCCTGGAGGTGATCGTTATACGCTGACCAGTACTAATTTAAATTGATTTAGAACTTGAATTGCTTGGATATTTTAAAGAAGAGAAAAGCAACGCTTTTGAAGACCAAGTGAGAACGCAGGGAAAGAGTATTTACGTGCGGTTTTACGATGAGAGAGAAAGTACTACTTTCGAAAAAGTAAAAACTTCCTTAAAATGTCCTTGATGTTTGCTTACCTCCGGCACTACCGATCTTTTCACTACCGTTAAGTCTTCACAAATAGTATTTGTTCTTCTTGGAAAATTACATTTTCTCTTCATCAAGGAAAAGTGAGAGAATTATAGCATTACTAAGGTTGAAAGTTGAAAGTTTAAACTAAAGCTGTAAATAGATTTATAATTATTTTTTATTCCCCCAACATTCGGGTTTGATCCACTCTAACACGAACTTTTTTCAATCTTTTAGCCCTTTGTCTTTTGTTTTGCTTTTTTTCGATTATATTTGTACGTCACTAGAAAAATGAAAATACAATATTATAAAAATATAGATTATGTCAACTGAAAAAACAAGATATACAGACGCTGAATTTGCTGAATTTAAAGAAGTTATTTTAGCGAAATTAAAGGAAGCACATGAAGATTTAAAAATGTTAAATTCTTCTTTATCAAACAGTGACAATGGAACGGATGATACAGGAAGAACATTTAACATGATGGAAGATGGTTCTCAAACTTTATCAAAAGAAGAAACTGCTCAATTAGGTGCTCGTCAAGAAAAATTTATTCAAAATTTAGAATTCGCTTTATCAAGAATCGAAAACAAAACGTATGGTGTTTGTAGAGTTACTGGTAAATTAATTCAAAAAGAACGTTTATTGTTAGTTCCTCATGCTACTTTAAGTATTGAAGCTAAGAACATTCAAAAAAGATAATTTCGTGAAAAAAAATATACTTATTGTGGGGGCCATCGTTGCCCTCATTTTATTTTTAGACCAATTTTTAAAAGTTTACATAAAAACGAACTTTTTACCTGGACAAGAAAAACCTCTTATCGGTTCTTGGCTGGTATTGGATTACATCGAAAATCCAGGAATGGCCTTCGGGACAACGTTTGGTTCTAAAATGTGGCATAAATTGGCTTTAAGTATATTTAGAATTATTGCAATTTCTGGAATTGCTTATTATTGGTTTTCACAAGCTAAAAAAGGTGCTAAAAGAGAATTTTTAATTGCCATTGGTTTAATCTTAGCGGGTGCTACAGGCAACTTAATCGATTCCATGTTTTATGACTTTATTTTCCCATACGATCCTTGTTTATCGTTTAATTTTTTAGAGGGTTCTGGTATTAAAACAAAGTGTGGAATGTTTGGTGTTTATGAAACTCGTCACACTGGATTTTTATTGGCGAATGTGGTAGATATGTTCAAATTTCAAGCAACTTGGCCAACTTGGATCCCAATTATAGGTGGATGGGAAGTTTTTCCTGCCATTTGGAATGTAGCAGATTTCTCAATATCATCAGGCATTATCTTGATTTTTATTCGTCAAAAACATTATTTTCCAAAAGTAGAGACGTTGCAATACAGCGACACTTCTGAAAATAGTAATGATACAATTGTTGAAGAAGATCAATCTGAGAACTCTATTGAAAAAGAGGCGAAATAATTTCACGTTTTTACAAACCTATTTTCGTTAAATTTCCATCTTTGTCAATAACGTAAAATTCTTTGACAGGTTTTTTCTCTTCTTCTTTTATAATTTTTGCTCTCATTTCTTCTTCTGTATCTGTTTTTATAAAGCCATATTGTAGTTGAGTGTAGAATTGGATAACAGGTTGATTGTTATTAGAATTAAAAACAAAATCAGCATTTTTCAAATTGAAATCATAATAGTTATCGACATCTAATTTTCTTTGTAAAGTGATGGATGAATTTTGTTCGGAATTATGATTAAAATAAGTCGCATTATTTACAAATGATTTCAAATATTTTTCTGAAGGATAATATACTTCTTTGTAATTACTGAATTGAACATTTCCATGAATAAATTTAATTCCAGCATCTTGACAAAGTTTCTTTTTTTGATTTAATATTTCAATTGATTTCTTGTCTAAACTATCTTGAATTGCATCTGTTTGAATAATGTAAGCTTGAGCATTGATAAGATCATATATACTGTATTCTAAGCATTTCTTCGATAGTTTTCCTATCATATTAATGTCTTTAATGTTAAAACTTATGTTTTGAGTAATTCGATAACTTTGAGGAACCATCGAATCGTTTTTAGTGAAATCAAAAATAGGATCTAACGAAATTAAATCAATTGTGACATCTTTTCGTTTTATGTTTAAAGGTTCAATTGAAATAATTAAATCATCCAATTTTTTATTTGCACGCAGTTCTACATCACTGATGTTTTTTCCTAGAAAAGTCGTCGTATAAGTTAAAATATATCCATCTGGAATGGCATTATAAATTACATCTACCAGGATAGAAGTCAAGTTTTCTTGGGCTTGAATTTCAAAAGATGAAGTAGACGAAATTGGTTTTGAGGAATTAAAACCTTTGTTAATAATTTGAGCTGTAAAATGATTAATTGCTAAAATGGTGATTACGGAGAATACGAATTTTATTTTCATACGACAGTTGTTTTTTATATAATGTCGGTTTTTGAAAAAGGTAACGAAATTTGTGAAAATAAAAAACCCCTTGCAATATTACAAAGGGCTTATTCATTTCTTTTTTCTGATTTCAAAGTACTGAAGGATCAATCTTCTCGTAATGTTTTAAGACTTTAGCTTCAATATAAAACACAATCTCTTCAGCCATGTTTTTTGCTTGATCACCTACTCTTTCAAGCTTACGGATAATCGAAAGTAAATAAAGAGCTTGTTCAATGTTATCAGGATTATTTCTGATGTATTCTGCAAAAACACCATTCGCAGATTTATTAATTTCATTCAATATTTCATCTTCTGTAAATATCATTCTAGCTAAATCTGCATCTTCTTTTACAAACGCATCTAATACATGATCCATCATGTTTCTAGCAGCTGTAAACATTTCCAACGCACGTGTTTGTTTTAATAAATCTAAATCAAAATTTGCGTCAACATTTTTTACAAATTTAGCTATTCCTTCAGCTATATCACCTGTTCTCTCTAAGTTGGTATTTATTTTTAAAACCGCTAAAACAAAGCGTAAATCAATTGCTAATGGATTAAAAAGAGCGAAAATGTTTTCGCAATCTCTGTCAATCATAATTTCATAAGAATTGACTCTTTTCTCAATTTCAATTATCTCTAAGGCTAAATTTTTATCAATTTTAGTCAAAGATTCATAGCCTTTTTCTAGCTGTGAGTTCACTAATTTGAACAATTCAACAGTTTTATCGTGCAATTGTTTTAACTCTATATCTAAATGTGATTTACCCATTTTTTATTAATGAATTTAATTTAAAATCTCAATTCTTTTTAACTAAGGTAATCTTTCATTATCAATATCCCTAAAAGAAATTTAATTTTATTTAGCCAAATCGTCCAGTAATATAATTTTGAGTTCTTTTTTCGGCTGGATTTGTGAAAATAGTTTTTGTTGTATTGTGTTCAATTAATTCGCCCAAATAAAAAAATGCTGTTGAATCACTTACACGACCAGCTTGTTGCATATTATGAGTAACAATTACGATTGTATATTTATCTTTCATTTCATAAATTAATTCCTCAATTTTAGAAGTTGAAATTGGATCTAAAGAAGATGTTGGCTCATCCATTAAAATGATGGAAGGTTGAATTGCCAGAGCTCTTGCTATGCACAAACGTTGCTGTTGACCACCAGATAATTCAAAGGCAGATTTTTTCAATTTATCTTTTACCTCATCCCACAAAGAGACCTGTTGAATTGAATTGAAAACTCTTTCTTCAATCAATTGTTTGTTCGAAATACCATTTACTCTTAATCCATAAGCCACATTTTCAAAAATAGTTTTTGGGAACGGATTTGGTTTTTGAAATACCAATCCCACATTCTTTCTTAGATCATCAACATTTATTCGTTTTTCATAAATATCAACCCCATCAATTAAAATTTGACCTTCTAAACGCGTGTTTTCAATTAAGTCATTCATACGGTTGAACAAACGTAAATAAGTAGATTTTCCGCAACCTGAAGGTCCAATCAAAGCAGTTACTGTGTTTTTTTCAATAGAAATTGAAATGTCTTTTAAAGCCTGAGTTTGTCCGTAGTAAAAATTTACATTTTTAGATTCAATTTTCTGCATGCTAGTATTTTTTTACTTTTTTACTTAAATATTTACGCAATCTGTTTGCTAATATATTACAAATTAATACAATTAGAATAAGAATTAAAGCCGTACCATAAGCTATTTCTCTTGAAGCTTCAATGTTTGTTCCACTAGTAGAAATAACATATAGATGATACGGAAGTGCCATCACTTGATCAAAAATTCCTGTAGGTAATTTTGGTAAGAAATAAGCGGCAACTGTAAATAAAATGGGAGCTGTTTCCCCCGAAACTCTTCCAATAGATAAAATCAAGCCGGTAATAATATTAGGGAAAGCAATTGGTAAAACAACTTTACGCGTCGTTTGCCATTTAGAAGCTCCTAAACCTAAACTAGCTTGTCTAAAAGTATTATCAACAGCTTTCAAAGCTTCTTCGGTAGTTCTTATAACTACAGGTAAAGCTAATAATCCAAGGGTTAAAGCTCCTGCTAAAATAGAATCTCCAAATTCTAATTTATTGACAAACAATGCCATACCAAATAAACCGAAAACGATGGATGGAATTCCCGCTAAATTATTGGTCATTAATTTGATAAATCTTTTAATCCAACCGTCTTTAACATATTCCGTCATGTAGATCCCTGCCATTACACCAATTGGAAAAGCAAAAATCATACTGCCGATGACTAAAATTAGTGTACCTACAATAGCAGGAAAAATTCCTCCTTTTGTCATACCTTCTTTCGGCATTTCGGTAATAAATTCCCAACTAATCGCTCCAAAACCTTTAACAATTAGAAACGCTAAAATTGAAAATAAAATAGCAACGATGAAATAACTGAAAAAAGTAAAAATACCAAAAGCAATCCGTTGATTTCTTCTTTTTTGACGCGATATTTTTGTTTCTTGATACATACTTAATTAATGTTTCTTTTGATTTTTTCCTTTTGTCACAAAACCAACCGTTAAATTAATTACCAATGTGATGATAAATAAGATACAACCCAATGCAAATAATGCTTGATAATGAACACTTCCAGCACCTGCTTCTCCTAATTCTGCTGCAATTGTAGCAGGAATTGTTCTTACTGGTTGTAATAAAGTATGAGGAATAATTGCGGCGTTACCTGTTACCATTAAAACAGCCATTGTTTCACCAATTGCACGTCCGATTCCAAGAATTGCTCCAGCCGTTATTCCTGAAGCAGAATATGGAATTACTACCTTATAAATTGTTTGCCATTTGGAAGCACCTAACGCGAGACTAGCTTCTTTCATAGCACGCGGCGTATTTCTCATAGCGTCTTCAGAAATAGTAATGATCGTAGGAAGTGCCATAATTCCCAGAATAATACTTCCGGCGAGACCGGTTTCCCCAACAGGTAAATCAAAAACTTGTTGTATAAGAGGAACAATTATTACTAATCCAAAAAAGCCATAAACTACAGATGGAATTCCAGCCAATAATTCAATCAACGGTTTTAAAATATTTCGAACTCTTTTATGAGCAATTTCGCTTAAAAAGATAGCAGCAAATAATCCAATTGGTAAAGCAAATAAAACGGCTCCAAAACTAACCCACAATGTTCCCAAAATTAAAGGTTTAACTCCAAATTGAGCAACTGGTGTAGCAGTAGGAAACCATTCTTCATCTAACAAAAATTCAGAAAGTTTTATGTTATCAATATTGATAACTTTCCCTAAGAATTTTTTTGGAAGAGAGGATTCAGAAAAAAATGCGATTACCCCTTTGTGTTTATTTATGTAATCATTTATACAAAAATGCAAATTTTCAAAATCCTTTCCCAATTGTATTTCAGTATAATAATCTGAAATATCATCAATATTAATAAGAACTATTTTTTCATTTGGTCCACCAACTTTATCCCAATTTTTTATTTTTTGGTCAAAAATATTTTTTATTTGTAGTGCAGATAATTTTTTTACAGAGTTTGATTTATTAATCGCAAGAATATAACCTTCATCTATAGGTTTATTATTGAAAACTCCTAACCCTTCATTAAATAGAAAAACGATAATTAGCACGACAGTAAGACTTGTTATTGTACCGCTTAGCATCAGTAATCCTTCAATAAATTTTTCTTGAAATTTTTGAAATTTTTTTCTCAAAACTTATGTTTAATAATTTGAAAAGAAATCAATTTTTGAAATCCTTTTAAGAAAATTTATTTCAATGGTACATAACCAATATTAGCTACAATTTTTTGACCTTCAACTGATAAAAAATACTCAATTACTTTATTGACTTTTTTCGAATTCCCTTTTTCATACATCAAATACAAAGGTCTTGATTTTGAATACGTATTATCTTTCGCCGTTTTAACAGTAGGTAAAACAAAAGTTTTTCCTTCGTCAAATGATACAGCTATTTTTTTTACTGAAGGTGTCATATATGCTAAGCCAATATAACCAATAGCACCTTTAGTTTGGCTAACAGATTGAACAATAGCACCTGTTGCTGACATACTTAACACATCAGAAGTATAATTTTTATCGTCCATCATTTTTTCTTTAAAATAGTCGTAAGTACCAGAAGAAGATTCTCTTGAATATGGAACAATTACCAGATCTTCACCTCCTAAATCTTTCCAGTTTTTGATTTCCCCTGTGTAAATTTGTTCAATTTGTTTTTCTGTTAAATTAGAAACTTTGTTAGCTGGATTAACAATTATAGTCACAGCATCAAAAGCAATTAAAGTTTCTTCAACATCCATATTTGCCTCTCTAAATTTTAATTTTTCCTTCTTTTTTAAATCTCTAGAAGCCATTGCTATCTCTGTAGTACCTTCAAGTAGAGCTGTAATTCCTACACCAGAACCACCTCCTATAACAGAAATTGAAATTTCTTTGTTTTTTTTCATTAAGTTTTCGGCTTCCATTTGGGCTAATGGCAAAACGGTATCACTTCCTTTAATTGTAATTATTTTATCATCTTTTTCTTCCTTAATTCTCCCTTTACAACTTACAAACGTTAGAAAAGAAATCAAGATATATACTAAATAATTTACTCTCATAATTTAATGTTTTTTTACAAATTTACGCTAGAAAACTCTAGCTAATATTAATTTTACATTAATAGATAATTAACTTAATAATATTAGCAGAGATTGATAGCCACTCCTCTAATTGTTAAATTTTATAAATTAAGCATTACTTATTTAAATATCAATTTATTAGATAATTTTAGATGTGTTTTTTAATTAAGTGATTTCCAATCAATTTACTATAATGTAGTAAAACATAAAACATTAATGTTCATAAAAAAGGCAATAATAGCAGATAAATTACTTCAAAGTTAACATTATGTTAACAATTAATAGAATGTTCAAAAAGATACAAATTGAGATTATCTTTGTTGAAAATTGTAATAATATGGCTTCTAAAATTTTAAAATTCTTTTTACCTAAAGACAGAGTGTTTTTTACCTTATTCGAAAACGCAAGTTCGAACTTAGAATTAATTGCTTCAAAATTAGTATCCTGTGTAAACGAATCTGATTTCAATAAAAGAGCTGTTATTATTAAAGAAATGGAAGATTTAGAGCATCAAAATGATCAATTGACGCATCAAATTTTTGTTGAATTAGGTCAAAATTTTATTACTCCTTTTGACAGAGAAGATATTCATAGTTTAGCGACTGCTTTAGATGATATTGCAGATTATATTTATTCTACAGGGAAGAAAATAAACATGTACAAAATTGATCCATCAGATCAAGCAATTCAAAAAATGGCTGATGCGATTAAAGAATCAGTTTTAGCTGTTAACAGTGCTGTATTGGAATTGAGAGATTTGAAAAACACACAAAAAATAATGGGTTGTATCATTAAAATTAACAGTATTGAAAATCAAGCAGATGATATTTTCGATTTGAGTATTGAAAATTTATTTGAACATGAAAATGATATTAAAACATTAATTAAGAAAAGAGAAATTTACAAATTAATGGAAATTGTAACAGATAAATGTGAAGATGCAGGGAATGTTATGGAATCTATTATTGTTAAATACGCTTAATCTGAATTTTTTATCTTTAAAATAAATACATTTAAATATGTTTAATTTATTAATAATCGTCATCATTATTGCTTTATTATTTGATTTAGTTAATGGTTTTCACGATGCTGCTAACTCAATAGCGACTGTTGTAACAACAAAGGTGTTAACACCATTGCAAGCAGTTATTTGGGCGGCAACTTTTAATATAATTGCCTTCTGGGTTTTCGATATGAGTGTTGGAAATACTGTTGCAAAAACAGTTGACAATAGTTCTATCGATTTATGGGTAATTCTAGCAGGTCTTATTTCTGCGACTATTTGGAATTTATTCACGTGGAAATTAGGTATTCCTTCTTCTTCTTCTCACACATTAATTGGTGGGTTTGCAGGTGCAGCAGTTGCTCACGGGGGATTTGATGTAATTGCAGGAAGTGAAATTTTAAAGGTCATTGCATTTATTTTTCTAGCTCCTTTTATTGGAGGAATAATTGCATTTATTATTGCTTTAATTACAATGAGTAGAAAAGTTTTTACAAAATTCTTTATTGTTTTAGGATGTAGTATAGGTATCTATTTTGTGATGGATTACATGGTTGAATATATGGATATGAAACCAATAATGATGAATATAGTACTTATTATGTTTGGTATATTCATTATTGCTTATTTGTATTACATGATCTTTCATGGTAAAAAGCAAACTGCTTTGAAAGAATCAACTATGTATAAACGATTACAATTACTTTCTTCTGCAGCTTTCTCTTTAGGTCATGGTGGTGCAGATTCTCAAAAAGTAATGGGTATTATTTGTGCAGCCTTAATGGTTTATGGAAATTATGCTCGTGATCCAAAAAACAACATTAAAGTAAATGAATATTTTTCAATTTCAGAAGTCATGCAAATTGAGCATACCAATGAAGAAGGAAAGAAAAACAAATATAAACCTGTTTTTGCTTTAATTGGAGAAACACCTGTTTATAGGTTAAAGGATAATATTGTTGATGCGAATACGCAGGAAATAATCTATGAAGATGGTAAATTAAATAGTTCTTATAATAATGTAGAACAATTTAAAAATCTAACTTACAAAAAAGATAAGGACAAAGATAAAATTTCTTTGATTGAAAATTCAAAAAAAGACAGCATACATAAATTAGAAAATCTTTTATTATATACAAAAGGTCATGATATTTATGATTCTAAAACAAATGAGTTAGTTTTTGCTGATCATGAATTGAATGAGAATTATACTTTTGCTGGTGCTTTCGATTCTTCTGTTAAAAACGGTGAATTAAAGGAGGGGTATAAAATTATAACAAAAGTGAATTCAAGTACAATGCCATTTTGGATTGCTTTTGGTTGTTATTTCATGATTGGTATCGGTACTTTGTTTGGTGGTTGGAAAATCGTGAAAACAATGGGTTCTAAAATTACTAAAGTTACTCCTTTAGAAGGTGTTTGTGCTGAAACAGCAGGTGCATTGACTTTATTTGTTGTGAGTAATTTAGGAATTCCAGTTTCAACAACACATACAATTACAGGTGCAATTATCGGAGTTGGTGCCACGAAAAGACTAAGTGCTGTTCGTTGGGGTGTAACAATTGGTTTGCTTTGGGCTTGGGTTCTTACAATTCCTGTGAGTGGTTTATTGGCGGCTGGGATTTATTATTTTAT
>CANJKA010000019.1 GCA_947474675.1 Flavobacteriales bacterium | reverse complement strand
CCAACCTCAAACTTACTAGGCATCATCGTAAAAGCCATAATTTCATTCACTTCAGAAACAGGTGTGACCAACTCAACTGAAAAGTTTTTAAAGATCATGGAAAGTACTAATTTCATTTCTAACATTGCTAAATTTTTACCAGGACAAAAACGAGGACCAGCACCAAAAGGAATAAAAGCATCCACATTATGCATGGGACATTTACTTTCTTTCGTTTTCAACCATCTATTAGGATTGAACTTCTCAGCATCTGAAAAATAATTATCATTTAAAGCTCCAGCTCTTCCAATAATCGCCATTTTCTCCCCTTTTTTGAATAAATAATTATCAATTTCAATATCCTTTATTGGTTCAAGCAACAATAAAGGAGCAACAGATTTTAAGCGTAAAACTTCATTTATAACAACCTCTGTATAAGTTAATTCAGTTATTTTTGAATAAGATGACAATGTCGTTTCATCCGTAATAATTGCATCAGCTTCTTCTTGAAGTTTTTGTTGAACTTCTGGATTTTGACTAATTAAGTATATTGCCCAAGCTAATGAATGTGCCGTAGTATCTTCTCCTGCTAAAAGTAAAGTCAATAAATTTCCTTTTATTTCATCGTTGCTAAATGCTTGTTCTTCATCTGCAGCTAAAAGAATCGCTTCTAAAAAGTTTTTAGGATTTTCTTTTAATTCAGGATTTTTTTTCAATCTTTCTCTCCCAGCTTCAATAAAAATATCGACTTGTTTTTCAACTTCAATTATTGCAAGATCATATTCTTTGTCCTTTTTGGTTTTAAATATTTTATAAAGAGGAAAAGGATCATTAATACGTTTAAATAGCATAGGGAAAATTTTCTCCATGTGTTCTTGAATGATACCCCCTTGTTTTTCGAGTGTATTCATCTCAAAACCAAAAGCTAATGATGTTGTAACATCTACAGTGAAACGAGATAAATCATCTTGAATATTATAATTTTCTTTTGATTCAGTATTTTTAAGCATTTTAAAATACAAACGTTCAGCTGTTTTAACCATAGATGGGTAAAATTGCTGTTGATGTTTTATATCCAACCCTTTTGTAACGATTCTTCTGTGAGTTGTCCAATCTTCTCCTTCCGCATTAAAAACACCGTGAACTCCTTCTTCTTGAAGAATTTTATCCATTTTAGACATTCTTCTAAAATCAGAAGGACGAGCTTTTAATATTTTCTGGATTAATTCAGGATTTGAAATGACCGTGAATTTTGTAGGACCCAAAGCCACTTTATACATGTCACCGAATTCAATGGCCCACTTCTCAAAACTTGAATTTAATTCAGAAAGATTTATTTGATGAATATTTCCTAAAATAGGTAAACCTTTTGGTCCAGAAAGTTCTTTGTAAGTAATACTCATAATTGTTTGGTTTTCGAGCAAATATAACAAAATGTTTTTGTAGTTGAGTATGGTATTTATAAGTTAGTATTATTTTAAAAAAATATAGGTTAAAGTTTTAGTATATTTGAAAAATATTTAATTCTTTAAGTCCTATTTATTAACTAAATCTATTTTTATTTTACAATGATTTTTGAAACCGAACGACTGTTTATCAGGAAACTAAAAGAGTCCGATGCGGAATTATTTTTTGAGCTAAAAAGTAATCCAAATGCAATGAATCCTTTACCTCGAGAAGTAATGAGTAGACAGGAAAGTGATTTAGAACTTAAGCTTCTTATTTCTTTAGAAGCGAAAGGAGAAAAAAATATTTGGTCAGTCTGTGAAAAAACGAATGATGATTTCATAGGAGGAGCTGGCTTTCAAAAAAATGAATTAAATCAGAATGAAATTGGATATCAATTAAGAGAAAAATACTGGAAAAAAGGATACGGAACCGAAATAGCTCGCGGCTTAATTGAGTATGGATTCTCAGTTTTAAAATCAGACTTAATTACTGCCGACGTAGATTCTACGAACATAAAATCCATTAAAATTCTTGAGAAATTCATGAAAATGGAATCTGAGTTTTATAACGAAAATGATAATTGTATAGACAGAAGATATTGTATTTCTATTCTTGAATTTAATTTGGAATAATGGGATTATTTTATTTTGAGGTGCTGTGGTTGAAATTATAATTTAAATTCATAACTAAATTAATGAAAATTCGTTTTATACGTTCTAGCACCTCAAAATAATTTTATTCCAAATAATTATTAATTGAATACTATTTGTATTTTATTTTTATCTTAGTACATTGTTAATCAACTAATACTCTTGATTAAAGTGACTTTTTAGATCCTACAACTATGAAATTGACATACAAAAAAGCAAAAACAAGTGAATTAAATACAGCGTTAGATTTACTTCGAAAAGCAGCCGAATTTTTATCCGAAAAAAAAATAGATCAATGGGAATATTGGACTAATCCTCCAGCTGATAAATTAAAATGGATCAAAGAAGGATTTAAAAACGGGGAATTTTATTTTGTTTCAAATGATGCGTCTTCATTAATTGGAATGTATCGACTATCAAAAGAAGATTTAATGTATTGGGGGAAACAAGAGAAAAAAGCAAGATATATTCACTCTTTGGTTGTACTTCCTGAATTTTCAGGTAAAAACATTGGATTTAAAATTATTGAAAAAATTGAACAAGAAATGCTAACTGATTGTATTTCATTTCTCCGGTTAGACTGTAATTCAACAAATGAAAGATTATGTAAATACTATGTAGATCTTGGTTTTGAAAAAGTAGGCCAAAAACAAATGCCACTTTCTTTGAATAATTTATATGAAAAAGAATTGCATTATTGCTAAAGACCCTCTACTTTTATTCCCTATTTAGAAAAAACAAATGAAAACAAAAACAATCAAACAAGCAATTTCATTTAACACTTCACCTATTAAAGTGTATGAAATGATAATGGATGCTGAAAAACACAGCGCTTTTACACAATCAAAAGTTGAAATGAGTCCTGAAGTTAAAGGTGATTTTTGTGTGTTTGATGGTTATTGTCATGGCTATAACATCGAATTAATTGAAGGAGAAAAAATTGTTCAAGCCTGGCATTTTGAAGAAGATGGATGGCCTGAAGATCATTATTCAATTTGCACTTTTCATATTGATTTAGAAAATAATAAAACAAAATTGTATTTCGAACAGTCTGGAATCCCTGAACACAAAGCGAAATCACTTTTTGATGGTTGGGAAAAATATTACTGGAAACCAATGAAAGAATTTATTAAAAATGGTGGTGTGAAATAAAATAATTTATCGCTTGTATTTTAAATAAACCATATTATTCCTATTTATTTACTTAATTTTAGATCTGTTTCTTATTTTGAAGTAGTTATGAAATAAGCTATGAGCAAAAAACGTCACCAACACCGATGAATTTCAAGATGGCGATTCACTTCATGGCTGCTTGGCGGTCCATATGACATTTAAAAAACAATAAAATACATATGAAATTAAGTTCTAAAAATTACCCTTACCTCCTATTCTTCTTTCTATTTTCTTCATGTGGTTTATACCGCCAAAATGTTGTAAACACACCTTTATTTGAATCGAAAAATGACCTTCAAATTGGTGGTCACCTTAGTACTAATGGATATGACGCTCAAGCAAGTTATTCCTTGACAAATAAAATTGGAATCCTTTTGAATTATACTAATTTAGGTGTAAAAAGAAAAGAATATTCTCTAATAAATTATACGATAGATAAACATTCTTTTGGTGAATTTGGTACTGGCTATTATCGTAAAAATAAAAACGGTTTTACTCAAGAATATTTCTTATTAGTCGGACAAGGTTTTTCATCTCGTTATGCAACTGGCGGTTCTGTTTTTACAGATTCTTCATCAGCAACAACCCCCTATTATTCCGACTTTAATTCACTTTACTATAATAGGTATACCCTTCAATCTGATTTTGGAAAAACAAATGGACCTTTAACTTATGTTTTTACGCCGCGTCTATTTTTATTGAATTTTTATGGAATTAAAGATTTTAAAACAGATCAGACGAATGTTATAGCTAGAACTTATGTTTGGTCAGATCTATCTTTAACTGTACGCTATAATTTTTTAAATTATTTTACACTTTCAAGTCAAATGGGATTAACACTTCCTATAACAGGCATACATGATTCATATTTTCAGTCTTCACCAGTTAATTTAAGTCTAGGGGTGCTTGTTCATTTTAATAAAAAAAGCAAAATATAAACGATCTATTTGAAAATTTAAAAAAAGACAGATTCAAAAGTAGAATTAAAAGACAGAGATTAAAGTATATTTAACATGAAAATAATAAAAACAACAAGTCTCACAAAAGATCAAAAAAACACACTTCGAAATTTGTGGAACAATGAATATCCAATGGCATTAAACTTTATGGCCTTCAGCGATTTCGAAAAATATTTAAAACCATTAAATAACCAAGTTCATTTTTTTCTATTGAATGATAAAAACCAGATTCAAGGTTGGTCCTTTACTTTTTCTAGGGATAAAGAAAAATGGTTTTTAATTATTTTAGATTCTAAAATTCAAAGAAATGGTTTTGGTAATCTGTTGATTAATAAATTAAAATCACTAGAACCAAAATTAAATGGGTGGGTTATCGAAAGTAATAATGAGGTAAAGAAAAATGGCGAACTGTATTTATCACCTTTAGAATTTTATTTAAAGAATGAGTTTACTGTTAATTCAAATGAGTTATTGGATAATTCAAAAATATCAGCAATAAAAATTGAATGGATAAAATAAAAGAATATTTATTTCGTTTAAACTATTGAATTATTAAAAACTACATTTTAATCATTAGATAACTTAATTAAGGTTATTTTAAATTTTTAAAGGAAAAATATGAATACATTAGTTAAACAGAAGCACAAATAACGACACATACTTTATTATAAAATTTACCGATCACCTAATCAAACGATCAAAATCAAAAAAAGAAAAGCTACCTCTTCAGTGAGATAGCTTTTCTTTTTTCAGTCATAATTAACTGAATAATTCGAACTAACCTTCATTCCCAAAAATAAAATTAACTAATTTCATTACCTTTGTATTAAAAAAACAAGAATGACTTTTTTTAATAGAAACATGATCATATATAAAACACCAGCAGAAATTGAGATAATGCGAGAAGCAGCTCAAATCGTTAGTAGAACATTAGGTATTATTGCGGCAGAAGTAAAACCAGGAGTTACCCCTCTTTATTTAGACAAAATTGCTGAAGAGTATATTCGTTCGCAAAATGCGATTCCCGGATTTTTAGGACTGTATGGTTTTCCAAACACGCTTTGTATTTCTATTAATGAGCAAGTTGTTCACGGGATTCCTACCAAAAGAATCTTGAACGAAGGAGATATTATTTCAGTTGACTGCGGATCATTGTTTGAAGGATTTTACGGAGATCATGCGTACACTTTTGAAGTTGGAGAGGTTACACCAGAAATTAAAAAATTACTTCAAGTAACAAAAGAATGTTTGGATTTAGGAATAGAACAAACAAAAGTTGGAAATAGAATTGAAGATATAGGTTGGGCTATTCAGACACATGCTGAAAAACATGGATATGGAGTTGTACGTGATTTAGTTGGACATGGATTAGGTCGTGCAATGCATGAAGATCCCCAAGTTGCAAATTATGGCCGAAGAGGACGTGGAAAAAAAATCCAAGAAGGATTAACAATTGCTATTGAACCGATGATTAATTTAGGTACAGAAAAAGTGATTACACTTTCAGATCAATGGACAATTGTAACAGCTGATGGAAAACCGAGTGCCCATTTTGAGCATGACATAGCAGTTGTAAACGGAATGCCTGAAGTACTTTCTACTTTTAAATACGTTGAAGAAGCTTTAGCAGCGAAGAAATAATATGACAAAAGAAGGAAAAACAGTAAATATTGCGTCATTGACGATTTTGTTTTTTGCAATTTATCAATTCATCATAAGCGGATCATTAATTTTCCCTTTTCCTTTGAATGAGTTTATCTTTTTAATTGTTGCCCTTTCTTTTATACCAATTTATAGTAAAACAAACCCATACACAGTTTTATTAACTGTGCTTTTGGGCGTTTTAAATATTTTACATTCTGAATTCTTTTGGAGCATGCTTTTAGGAGCGAAAGACATGCAATACTTATCAGAAAGTTTATGGACTGATTTTTTTAAATTGTTTTATTATATTGGTTTAATTACATGGATGATTTTTACGGCACAAGAAAATAAATCAATAAAAATTAAAATTGGAGTCATTATTCCTATAACTATTTTAATAATTGGAGCATGGAAAGGGAATTTGTTAATTGAGTTTTCAAGTATTATTATCCTTTTTGTGTATTCATTAAGTCAAATCAAGACACAAAGATTGAATTATTTGTGGATACTACTGTTTATTCTAGAACTTACAAAAGTTTGGTCTTTAGGTAGTTTCGGAGTTAAATAAAATTAATTTCATTTTTTTTTAATATTAATTGCAAAAAAGCATTGACAAACGGATGCTTTTATTAATTTTGCACCTCGTTCTTTACAAGACGTCCGGAGGGATGGGTGAGTGGCTAAAACCACCAGTTTGCTAAACTGACGTACGGGTAACTGTACCGCGGGTTCGAATCCCGCTTCCTCCACAATCTTTTTTTAATAATGCTTGCATATTAAGAAAATATAGTTATCTTTGCACTCGCTTTCTAGGAAACGTTCTAGAGTTAAGCAAATAAAATGAAAGCCGAATTTATTCGGGGTGTAGCGTAGCTCGGTTATCGCGCCTGGTTTGGGACCAGGAGGTCGCAGGTTCGAATCCTGCCACCCCGACTGAGGGAATGAGTAATCATTCCCTTTTTTCATTTTAAGTTTTGAAATAACAAACGGTTCCGTAGCTCAGCTGGATAGAGCAGCTCACTTCTAATGAGCAGGTCTTTGGTTCGAATCCAAACGGGATCACTAATTGTAAGTGTCAGTTAATGAGAGAGTCACTAATTAAATTAAAAATAAATTTAAAAAGTGATTGTAAATCAAAAATAAATACTTATCTTTGCACACGCTTTAAACGTAAAGCACACACAGTATTTCACTTTTAAATACATCTTAGGATAATTTAAAAGTTCGATTGTTTTCGAAAGGGCTTAGGGCTTATAAAATATTGGTTCGGTAGTTCAGTTGGTTAGAATGCCGCCCTGTCACGGCGGAGGTCGCGAGTTCGAGTCTCGTCCGGACCGCAAGTCTCGTATGGCTGCGGGAATCAGAAAAGCTCTGCAAGTATCAAATTTGCAGAGCTTTTTGTTTTTATAAAGTTTTTTTTGCTTCGAGACAAGAAGGGGATCAATACCAAAAGTTGGGGATTAGTCATAATCTAAAAATAAAAAATCTATATTTGTTACTTGAAATTAAACAAAAAAAACTGTCTAATCACATTCATTAACAAATCAATGTGATTCTATTTAATAAATTTCAATTCAACTCTTCTGTTTTTTGCTCTACCTTCTTCAGTTTCATTTGTAGTCAACGGTTGAGAACATCCAAATCCAATAGGGGTCAACAAAGAAGCGTCGCAACCTTCATTTATCAAGAAATCTTTCACCGATTTAGCCCTTAAATCAGATAAAAATAGGTTACTCTTATCATCACCAATATTGTCTGTATGTCCAATGATTTCAACTTTTAAATTATTGGTTTTTATGATTAATGCTATTCTTTTTAATTCAGGAATTGATAAAGGTAAAATATTGAATTTACCAAATTCAAAAAACAAATTATTAACGGGGACTGAAACACCCTCATCGATCATTTGATTAAAAGTAGTAATTGTAATGTCTGAACTTAGCTGAATTGGAGAATTATTCGTTCGTAAATCAAGATTATTTGATAAAGGAAAGTATTCATTTTTATCAATATAATAACCGTAAATTTTACCAAGAGGTAATACAATAAAATAACTACCATCTGTAGGATCACTTTTTGATTGTCCAACGCTTTTTCCTGTTTGTAAATCTTCCCATTTAATTTCAGCAGATATTGGCTTGTTTTGTTTGTCTAACAATTTACCGGAAACAGTAGCAACAAAATCTGGACGTAAATGAGAGGGAAGGTTAAGACTGAATATATCCTCGTTTTCATTTGCTGATTTTTTCTTTGAGAAATAAGCATTTTCACCATCCGTTGATATTTTATATCCCCAATCGGATTCTTCCGTGTTAATTTCTTTACCTAAATTAATCGGTTTACTCCAACAATTCCAACACGAATCTGCAAGACGAGTAGATTTAAATACATCATATTTACCCATACCTCCTAATCCATCTGAAGAAAAGTAAAGCGTTTTCATGTCGGGATGTAAAAATGGGCTTCTTTCAGAATAAAAAGAATTCACATTAAGTCCTAAATTAATTGGTGGTAACCAATTATCTCCATTTTTTAAACTAACGTAAATATCTGAAAAATAATTATTTGACGCGTGGTATTCTTCAAGTAATTCATCAGAATAATTATAGTTAGTCGATCTCACAGAAGAAAAAATTAATGCATTACCATCACTACTAATCATCGCATCACCCGACCAATTCCCTGAATTAATACTTTCAGGGAAATAATTTATTTCACTCCAGTTTTCAGACGTCTTGTTGGAAATACCAAGTTTGCCATTCACAAACTGTATAATAGAAGTCCTATCTGTACTTATTCCCATAGGTGCATCGTTAGTTTCAGGATGAGATAAGGATGATAAAATTATCGGAGCAGACCATTTTATTCCGTCATGGTGTGAATAAAAAATATCTTCTAATCCAATATTATCGTTTCTAGAATTTCCACAAAAATAGATGTATTTATTATCTGCAGAAATAATAGGAGAATATTCTCCACCTTCAATCGAGTTAATAGAAGCAATTGGGTGTATTTTTATTGAATTATCTGAATTTTTACTGATAATATCAATTAAATCATCGACCTTTTTATTCTCATAAAAATATGGTTTTAAATTATTGATTTTAACGATTGCATTACTCCAATTTTTAGTAAGCAAATCTTTTGAAATTAGTCTTTGTAAAGCAACAAAAGCTAACTCTTTATCTCCTGATTTTTTGATGTAAGTATTTAATTTTTCTGTGTTATCTAAAGTAAGCTCCACATCTCCAAAAGGAATATTTTTAAAATTAAAACTAAAAATAAGTTTTTTATTAAACCTTGAGTTTCCTTGATGACTAATTGAACCTCGAAATTCTTTTATTGTGTTGTTGTATTTAATACGTATAAAATAATTTGTAGGGTCTTTACATCCATATCCACATCCGTGGTTACTATAATGATTTAACATGATTTTATAAATTCCTTCTGGAGCGGTTCCTTTCTCCCAATAAATATTTTCTACTGGTTGGTTTGATTCAGGACCATTCGCATTCATGTCAACATCTAACTCTCCTTTACTAGATGAAGTTGGGTTTTCGAAATATATTTCTTCTCCGTTCGGATCTATACAATGTAAATCAAGATCATTATAGTTGTTCCATAAAAGAGAAATTTGAATTGAACCTGTCTTTGCACCTTCTCTTTTTAACCTCTTGTTAAGTTCGTCTTCATCATTGGATTCAGCTTTATCCATAGAGGATGATAATCCAATATCTCTTGCCATAAGAGCACATTCATAATCAGTATTAAATGATAAAATAGTTTGATAATAATCAGCGAATTCAGTTTTAAATGTTTCAAGCGTTGACAATTCTCCATCTTTACTAATAATCGAGTAATATTTCGGAATTAATTGATCCTTCTGACTTTTTGAGCAATTTAAAACGGAATATTTTAATGCTTTCACATTGTTTAAAGAAATCCCGAGTTGAACGATACTATCAATAGCGGCGGTATTCCATTTATGATTAGGATAATTCATAATAAACGATTTATAACTCTCCCAGTCTCCGACTACTGTATTCTCTAAAAATTGCTTTTCTTCATATAAACTAACTGCTTTCGTAAACTGTTTACTTTTAGGATATTCATCGATAAATGTCTTAAAGGAGCTGGCAGTATTGACACTTTCTGCAAGTGTATATGCAAGATCGTGAATTCTTATCCATGCTTCACTGATTTCAATAGCATCGGGGTATTTAACTGTAAACTCTTTATAATCAGGGATATTATTGTTTTGCTTAACTATTTCAAAAGCAAGTGCATTTCTTTTTATTGTTGCTTGCTTTAGTTGAGGTGCATCAGGATATTTTGATATGAAAAACTGAAACGATTCAACCGTATTTTCAGACATAGCAATTGTAAAGGCTGCAATAAATCGGTATGTAATAGCCTTTTCGATATATTTTACAGGTGAATTTTTATAAAAATCTATATATCTATCAAAGATTTCTACAGAATTTACGGCAATTGCGTCATCTAATGCATATCTGCAAATGGTGTCAGTATAATTATAGAATATATCTAAATTAATTGGAATTTTATTTAAACTTTTTAAAGATTTATCATCAAATATATTTGAATGTATGTTTTTTGAAACTGTTAAATATTCATACGATTTTGAAGCATTGTAACCAGAATATTTTCGATTGATGAGTAAAATAGCCATTGCGAAGTTTAACTCTACTGATTTTGGTTCTTTTATCATTGCTTTGTTGATTTTTTTTTCAACTTTCGCATATTTCCCCTTCTCTATAAGTTTTAAATAGCTGGATTGTCCAAATAGAAAATCACTAGAAATGAGAAGTATAATAAAAACTGTTATTTTTTTTTTCATTAAGTTAGTATTTAGTAGTGTCGATGTTTAGTAGCAATTTATAAAAATAATAGCGACATTTTGTCTCTATTTAATTTTAATATATCTATAATGAATCACTCCCCCCCTTTTCAAAGGAAAATTGAATACCAGTAGTAAGCTTTTAATTTGATTTTTCTACGATAAAATTAGTAAAATATATTAAAATTAATGCCTTTTAAGTTAAAAGTTATAATTTAAAAACTAAAATACCCAAAATAATTTTAACCCAACTTATCATTTTTTTTTTTAATAAAAAATAAAATGATATATTTGTTGTGAAATGTCTATCAACTAATTACTACTACTAAAATTATTACTTGTGTGCATTTTATTTTTATTTTTTTAAAATAATTGCAAATTACATGATAGGACGTTTAATTTTAAATTATAAAATCACGGCAGTCATCGGAGAAGGTGGAATGGGCAGTGTTTATTTGGCTGAACATACTCAGGTTGATAGAAAAGTTGCTGTAAAAGTTTTACTTCCACAATATCTCAAAAATCCAGAAATCAAACAACGTTTCAAAAACGAAGCATCTTTACTCGCGAAATTACAACATCCAAATATCGTTTCTCTCTTCGATTTCTCAGAAGAAGAATCTGGACTTTATTTGATCATGGAATATGTTGAAGGCATTCCTTTAGATGAATATATTGCAACTGTTTCTGGGGCCGTTCCTTCTGAAAGAGCAATTCCTATTATGAAAAAGATATTGGATGCTTTTTCATATGCTCATAAAATGGGAATCGTTCACCGCGATATCAAACCATCAAATATTATAATTGGTAAAAACGATGAGATCAAGATATTAGATTTTGGCATCGCTCGAATTTTAGGAAAAGAAGGGCATGATCTAACGAAGACTGGATCTCAAATGGGAACTGTATTTTTTATGTCACCAGAGCAGGTTCAAGGAAAAGAATTGGATTTACGATCTGATATTTATTCTTTAGGAGTGACATTCTACCAGCTTCTAACTGGGTTAAATCCATACCAAAGTTTAACAACAGAATACGAGATTTACGATAAAATTGTCAAGGAACCTTTGCCTAATCCACAAGAAGTTTATCCAGGAGTTCCAGATTTTCTGTGTACGATTTTATATCGATCAATGGAAAAAGAGCCTGTTAATAGATTTTCAAATTGTTCTGATTTTCAAACGGCTATTGAAAAGGAGTTAATATTACCTTCACCGCCTGAAAACAAGCCTAAAAAGCCTAAATTGACCGGAGAGAAAAGACCTTTTTTTAAAAACAAAATCTTTATTGGTTTTATTTCTTTATTGATAGTTATTTTACTTTTCAAACTGATTTTATTTTCATCAGATACTAAAAACACCTTAATGATCAATTTCATTTCTGATCATTCACTTGTTGAAAATGGAGGGCTATTGCCTACTGAAATTGCTTTGTTTGAGAATTCTTATTCCAGTGATGACGAAAGTTCTTATTATTTACCGATCATTTCTTTTAAAAGACTAGATATTCAATGTTTTACTGATACAGTATTATATAGTAAATCAATATCTTCAATTCTGGATAGAAAAGAAGCTGATGATATGTTTCTAAAAGAAACGAGTCTACTTGATGCTACATCTAACATGATCAAAAGTAGAGAATTTAATGAAAATAACTCGTTTCGAATTGACACCACCGGTATTCGTTATTTTTTCTTAGATCTTTCAGCTTCTGGTAAGTATGATGGGAAAACATATTTTAACAATGCAAGTGTTCTACACGATTATATTTCTAAACAATTGATTGAAAACACTTTATTTTCAAAAAGCCAAAAACTAAACACCTTGTCAATTATTATGTTATCAGGAAATGATTCGTTAGAAGTAGTTGTTAAGGAATCTGAAACTGAAGTTAAAAAAACGGAAGATGTTTCATCGGTTGATCCTCATTCTGAACCTGTATCCGTTACTGTAGAACCAGTAGTAGTTGCTAAAACAACTTACGATGCAGCTTTAAAAACAAATGGAAATATCATTACTTGGAATCCAGAACTAAAAAGCTGTGATCGATTGGTTATTCGATTTACCTGTACCGAGGATAATGTTAAATTGGTGGAAGAAACGGTAACGGACATCAATCGTTATGATTTTTCGTTCGATAATTCTAAATACACCTTAGCACACATCAAGATTGAGTTAATTGGAACTTGGTCCAACGGTTCTAAAATGAAGAACAATACTAAAACTGTAACGAATTTAAACTGTCATTAAAAGTCTTATGAAATACCTACTTATATTATTCTTCTTGATTTCGTTGAACTTTTGTTTTTCAAAGTCAGCTCCTGTTTCGATTATTATTGTCGTTGATGATTATACTATGACCAAAAGTGATTTTGAAACTTGGTCTCATTCAATCTATTTGGATTCAAAATTACCAATAAATAGTTTTAAGATTTATTCTCATTCAATTAAGAATGAAATGTTTCCAGACACTTGGGTAACTAAAAATAAAACAGCCCATTTTTACCCTTCGAAAATTGATTGTGACTATTCTGCTTGTACCGTTTTGGGTGCGATGATCAATGAATATAAAACGGAAAAGACAAAACTTTTTGTAGGTGAAGGAGAATTTACGTGTAATTTAAGATCGTTTGGCGTGGAAAATGGTTATTGCAGTAATACCAAAGAAAGTATTCTGACAAAGATTGGAGAAGAAGTACTAGCTAATAAAAGTGCCTCCAAAATACTTACCTTGATTTTCTACATCCCTTCTGAAAAAGCGATGATTAAGCCAAGTGTTTCTTTCCAAACAAAAGATCTAGAAATTAAAAAAGGTGAATCTGTAATTTTAAATGTTACTGCTTCGGCTAATAGTACTATTATCTGGGACCCTACGGAAAACTTAAGTTGTACAGACTGCCTTTCTCCTTCCGTAAAACCAGTCATAAAAACTACTTATTCTGTAAAATGCAAAAATAATTTTGGTTGTGAATCAGAGACCGCTCGAGTGTCTGTAAACGTTATAAAAGCCTGTGATGATAATTTTCAAAGTGCAAGTATCGATTTTTATTCTGACTCACATTTGTATCAGCAACCCCTTTCGGATAAGAGTAAATGGTTAGTTGCCTCTACACAACCTGGTTCTGAAATATATTACCTCGTTTGCAATAAGAATTGCGCTGATAATCTTACCGTAGAAATTTATGATCTTGAACATCATAAAATATGGTTCCAAGATTTTAAACGAACTGATGTAGAAGCTGGTAATAAATTACACGAAGATCACCCTGAAAATTTTATTTTTAAAATCAATATGAACCGATTAAATGATTTAGATAAAGATAAATTTTATACGTTCGAAATCAAATCAAAAAATGACGACAAAGATACATTTAAGACATTCGTATCACCGCTTTGTAGATTTGTTGAATGTGGATTATAGACATTATAAATACTTGTAACATTAAATATAAAGTTTAATCTACTTATTATTCAAGCGATTAAATTATATACTTATGAAATACCCATAAGCGAAAGACATCACACCTGTGAAGCAAGCAACGCAGTTAAACAATGATGAATTTTAAATGGCCATATCATATGTCAATTAAAAACAAATAAAACACAGATGAAAATTACTACTCTTATTTTTACTATTTTTTCCCTAACTTCTTTTAGTCAAGAAAATTATAAATTTATTGATTCAGCTAAAAAATACTTCGGCAAAGATTTTATTAAATACTTCAAACCAGCTAAGCAAGGTGTTGTATTTTTTTATCCGAATGAAGATATTTCAAAAAAAGTCGCTTTTGAGGATCAAATAAAAGAAATTGCAAAAGAGGAACGATTTAAAAATTTCAAAATAATTGGAATCTCCTATAAACCAGGAGTAAAAGATGCTGATAATGTTTATTTTGAAAATCATTTGATCACGAATACGGAATGTTTTATTTATTCAACCGATTCATTAATTATCGACCGTGCTTTGAATAATGATGGTAATTTTTCTAAAATTAATAAAAAATCCCCCGCTGATTTTTATCAAATAGATATTAATAAAGATGGTATTTGTGTCAAAGAGAAGCGAATACAATTTTGTAGAACTTTCATCTTGGATGTAACTAGCCCTATTCTTTCTGAAAAGGAAAAGGTTCTAGAGCTTCAATTAAAATTAAAAGAAGTATTAACAACAATCAATCTATTAAATGATAGATTAACTCAAGTAGAACAAGATCAGAAACTTCAAAATGAAAAAATTACAAATCTTGAAACTGAAATAAAACAATTAAAATTAACGGTGGAATATAAAAAAGTTAAACCTTCCTCTACCCCTTCTTCTAAAGAACAATCGAATAAGGAAAATATTCCTAAACCAGAAATAATAAAACCTACTAATTAATAGAAATAATAAAAAAGCACCTTATAGTTTATTTAAATGAAGAGTCTTTATCTAAGTAGTATTATTTTTCTTTTATCTTTTTCATTGACTAGTCAAATTCAAAATTGGGCTACAAATGATTTGGATGTCACTACTTTTCGGAATGGTGTTCCCATACTATATGCACAAACGGATGCCGAATGGGAAAAAGCTTCTGAGGATGGAATTCCAGCTTATTGTTATTATGAAAATAACAAATCTAAGGGTGTTTTGTACAACTGGTATGTAATATCATCCACAAATAATATTGCCCCTTTAGGTTGGAAGGTTCCTTCAAAAGTTGATTTTGAGGAATTAATTAGCTTAAATATTTCGTTAAAATCTACTTCTGGTGGATGGAAGACGAGGGTTAGTCAAACCAATTCTATATTTAATATCAAATCGAATGGGTATAGAAGCTACGATGGGTTTGGTTTTTATGAGATGGGAGATAACACCTATTATTGGTCTTCAACGAAATCTCCTAAATCTGGATTTTCTTGGGCTTTTGTGTTGACAGACTTAAATACAAATCTATATCCGATTGAAAATGATCGTAGTAATGGTTACAGTTTAAGATGTATTCGTAATACGGATGAAGACCTCTTGAGTATTGCCCCTATTAATATCTTAGGTAAAACTTCTGTTTGTAAAGGTGAAACAGTAGAATTGACTCAGAAAGGAGGGGCGTTAGCAAAAAACACAAAATGGGTTTGGTATAAGAATTCGATAGATCCAGCTAATTTAGTTGGAAGTGGTGAATCTATATCTATCATTGTAACTAATGATACAAAATACATTGTTCGAGCTGAATCGTTAAAGGGGCTTTACTCTGAAAGTCGATCATTAGATATAAAAACATTTACAGCCCCCTCCTCCCCTCTTGGTATTAGTGTAAATGGGACTGAAATTCTAACCGAAAATTTTTCTTTTTGCGAAGGCTCTAGTGTCACTTTTCGAGCTTTAGGTACTTTAGAAGAAGGGAGTAAATGGCAATGGGTGATCGATAACAAGTCAGTTTCGATAGTTTCAAACGAAGCTGTTCTTACAAAAAAATTAAGTACAACTTCTTATATTAAGTTGAGTGTAAATAATGAAGGTTGTGGAACTTCTGCTAGTATTTCTAAATTAATCAAGATACGTCCTTTAACAGTTCTGCCAAACTACATTAATGACTATTCAGTATCATTTCGAAAAGCAAAACTGTCTTTTGATACTGGCTCCTTGGGCTATGAATCAGAATGGAAATGGTACCGATTGAGTAAAAAAGATGGTTCCCTTAAACTAATAGGGAAAGGTGAATCAGTTATAATTCCAACTTTAAAATCTCGGAGTTATGTCCTTCGATCAGAAGGTGGTGAATGCGTTGAAAATATTTCAGGTGTCACACATATTCACAACCGTTCGGTTAGAGAAATAAATGGTTGGGCTAAAAAATACTCTAAAAGTAGAGGTTTGGTTCATTTTGGGTTTGATTTAGGTAGTGACTGCAATTTTATTTCAGATTCGATTCGTTTTATGGATTCAACATATCGTTTCTCTTCACAAAGTTACGGTATTACAACAGGTCTTCATTTTCATCCGATTATGACTGAAGTGTTTTCCTTTGGATTAAGAGGTAATTATAGTTTTAATCTTGGTACGATGTATCAAAAGAATGCTTTACAGCCCTTATTCGAACAGCCTGTTAGCTCTTATAGTTCAACTTACTTTTTGACAAAAAGTACAGTTGGCAGTGAAATGTTAATAGGTTTTTTAAAAAATGGTAATGCGAAATTTCTTGTTGACTATGAATTAAGCAATTTTTTAACAATAAAAAGTTTTGGAGACAGCTCATTTATTTCCGCGAATACCAAAAAGAAAGAAACATTGGGTGTTGGTTTTAGAATTGGAAGTTATGCTAGAAATGGCTTTAAAAGAGGAATTCAATATGATTTAATCTACTTATTGTCAGATTATTCCAACAACAATCTTTTCGATTTTTCTCAATCCATGTTTGCTTCTAATTCTGTTCGTTCATTTAAAAGCGGTTTAAAAGTTCGTTTCTGGTTGCACAATATTTTGAGAGTAGAAATAGGAGCTGTCTTTCCCATGCAAAATCAAACGCAAAAGGTTGATCTAAATATTTCGAAGGCCAATTTGAATTTTGGGATAACATGGAGTTTGGATCGTTTTTATTAAAATAATAATATATGAAATCATTATTTAGTCTCTTCTTTTTAATCTTTGGAACTTTGCTTTTCGTTTCGTGCGGAAAGAGAACTGTCCCTTCGATTAAGACTGTTGGGGTTTATGATCTTGATTTGGTTTCTATTAAAGTAGAAGGTACTGTTCTCAACGATGGTGGAAGTCCAATCCTTTCAAGAGGTTTTTGCTTTGGAACTGAAAACAATCCTCAAATAACAAACAATGTTATATGGGACAGTACTTATGCTCTAAATTTCACTCTCTCTTTAAAAAATTTACTCCCTAATACCAAATATTACGTCTGTGCTTTTTCTAAAAATGAATTTGGTATATCATACGGAAAATCGTTATCTTTTACTACTGAAACAACCTATAAAATTGGTGATACAGGACCCGGAGGTGGGGTCGTTTTCTACAGTAAAGAAAATACAGACGGAGGCTGGCATTATTTAGAATGTTCTTTGTTTGATAACATCGATATGCCCTGGATTTTTGGGGATACATTAACATCTATTTCAACAGATTTAGAAATTGGGGATGGAATGACGAATACCGACACCATCGTTTCTTTTTATGGAATTTCTCAATTCTATGCCGCTGGAGTTAGTAAATTAATAGACAATGGTTTTTCTGATTGGTTCTTACCCAGTTTAAAAGAATTGATTTTGATGAAAACAAATTTATCTAATGTAGGACTAGCCAATTTCAATGCCTCTGGAATCTATTGGAGCTCTTCAGAAGATGATAATTATTTTCAAAACGTTTGGACCGTAAATATGGACTCTACTGCAATGAATCCAATTTGTACTCGGTCCAAATTATTACTTTATTCGGTACGTAAAATTAGACGATTTTAGATTATGAAAAAGCAATGGATTTTATACTTATTGATTTTTGTGTGCATAGAAGCTAGAGCTCTGACATCTACTATCTATGCCAATACAGGAACATATGGTTCAGGAAGTGTTACCAGCACAGGAACAAAAACAAGTGGGAATTTCGCAGTTTCATCAATTGCTACTGGCACCCCTAGAGGATGGGCTACTTTTAATTTAACAGCTATTCCTTGGAATGCAACTGTAACTTCAGTGACCATTAAATTTTACACGTATAGTTCGAGTACAACTACTTCGATGAATATCATATCTGGTTTTACAAATGATCCTGTAACAACTACAGGAACAAGTTTGTTCTCCATATTGGGTCTTGCAACTTCCTACAACAATTCTACTTGGACAACAAGTGGTTGGCAGACTAAAACATTAAGTATTACATCTAATTCTCTAGTCCAAAACAATTTAACTACCTCAATTTCATTTGCTTTTAGAAGTGGGAATAGTAATCAGTTTAATATTTATGGTTCAACTTCGACTTATCCTCCTTCTCTTATTGTCAATTACACTTTACCTGCCGTCCCTTTAAACCCAACTAACATCATTGCTAGTTCTTCTAACATTTGCCCTGGTGATTTATCTACATTAACAATAGTAGGGAATAATTATGATACTTATTGGTTTTCGGGGATTTGTGGTTACTACATAGTACAAACCATTGGTTCTGGTTTGAATTTAAATGTGAGTCCCACGACAACCACAACTTATTATGCACGTAATTATAATAATGGAGTTTGGAGTAACAATTGTGCTTCTGTTACAATTAATGTTGCTCCACAGCCCTTCATAACCAGTAGTAACAATCCTTTTTGTGAAGGAAGCCCCCCCATTTTGACGACAACATTTGGAGTGAATTCTTCTTATCAATGGTTTGTTGATGGTGTTTTGATCCCAGGAGAAGTGTCTTCTACTCACCTTGCTTTTATACCAGGTATCTATTCTGTCACAGAAAGCAATACTGATTTCATAGGATGCCAAACAACGTCATTCAATTTCGCACTTTCGTCTACACCTCATCCAATTGCAAATATAACTGGAGCTAATGATTCAATTTGTCAAGGTACAAGTTTAACTTTGACAACACTTATTCATTCAGGTTCTTCCTATCAATGGTATAAAAATGGGACTCTACTTCCAAACGAAACTTCGAATACTTATTCCACAACTTTAGCTGGCAATTATACTGTACAAGAAACAAACCTTGGATGTTCTACTACTTCTTCTGCTTTTACTTTAACTATCAATCCTGTTCCTTCTCCATTAATAAGTACTCCTCTTAGTAGTTTATGCCAAGGAAGTACACGTATTATAACTACATCATTTGTACTAAACGACACTTATCAATGGTATGTAAATGGAGTTCTATTAGCTGGAGAAACAAGTAATAGTTATTCGGCTACTCAATTTGGAAATTACACAGTAAAACAAACGGATTCTCTAGGTTGTTATAACACCTCTTCAGTTTATCCACTTTCCATAACAGCTCTTCCAGCAATACCACTCATCACTTGTTTAGATTCTACTATTTGTGACTTGGATACTGCCTTTTTAAGCACTCCTATCGTTACGGGTTTGACTTATCAATGGTATATTGACGGAACCATAATATCAGGGTCAAATTCTCATTTATTCTATGCTTCGTTAGCCGGAAATTACACTGTTCTAGTAACAGGAACAAGTGGTTGTCAATCTCAATCGCCACCTTCTTCTATTTCTGTATTCCCTCATCCAACCCCAGTTATAAACTCCCTTAGTACAGTTTTTTGTGTAGGAGGAGTCATGGAATTAAGTACTCCTTTTTATTCAAACTCAACATATAAATGGTATAAAAACACGACCATTACTACTGAGATTAGTAATGTGTTTATAGCTACACTTGGTGCTGAATATATTGTCCAAGAAACTAATTTATATGGCTGTTACTATAACTCTCCTAGTATAAATTTAACTGCTATCTCACCACCACCAATTCAACATGAATATACCTCTAGTTTTGATTCATATATTTTCAACAATATTACCTACACAGAAAGTGGAATTTATTACGATACTATTTTTTATGACAATGGGTGTGACAGTATTACCATTTTGAATATAACTATCCTTTCATCAGAATTAGAAGAGGAAGAAGGACTATCTTTCCTATCACTTTATCCAAATCCATCCTCAGATGGATTGTTTAACATAATTGGAAAAGCCCCTTCGCTAGATTTAGGTTTTTGTGTTAAAAATATTCGAGGACAAATCGTTTTGAAGAAAGATCACATGACAGAAACACTTGACTTAAGCCACTATGAAAATGGGATTTATTGGATTGAATTTAATATTAATAATAAGTTGAAAATTCTGAAAATAGTTAAAATGTAAGTCTATGAATTTATTCACTATTACTCTTTTAAAAATGCATCAAATCTTCGGGGTTTTGTTTGTACTATTACTTTTTACTCATTGTGGGAAAGAAAAGTTGGCAAATGTTACAACGTTAGAAAACATGACTATTGGTACCAATTCAGCGGTTATTCATGGAAGCCTAAAAAATGATGGAGGATCACCAATCATCAAGAAAGGAATTTGTTACAGTTTTGATTCTTTACCAGATCTTACTAATGTAGTACTTTACGATAATGGATCAAAAGCTAAATACAGTATATTAATAGAAAATTTATTATTTAATACAACCTACTTCGCAAGGGCTTTTGTACAAAATGGAATAGGTATTAGCTATGGAAAGTCTATTCGGTTCAGTACTGTAGAACCTTCAGAAGCTTCATTAGATCCTGTCGTTATAACATCACAAGCAACATTAGTTTCACAAAGTTCGGCAATTTTAGGTGGTTCAATTTCTTCTAATACAGGAATATCGATATCTTCAAGAGGATTTTGTTTGAACACCACACCACACCCAATTATTAAATACCCTTTAAACAGCTCAGGAACAGGATCTTTCTCAAGTAGTTTTACTGGGCTAAATGAATCTACCACCTATTATTTCCGTACGTTTTGCACCTGTCCACTCGGTACTATTTACGGAGAGGAAGTAAGTTTTACGACCATTTCTAATTCAACATTATCTTCGTATCCTTCAGTAACTACTTTTTCCTCAAATCTTATAAGTGCAAATTCGGCTACTTGTAATGCAAACATAAGCTCGTCTTCCAGCATATCCATTCTTTCTAGAGGATTTTGTGCCGGTACATCCCTAAATCCAACCATTCAATATGTCGCTAGTACTTCTGGACTTGGTGATTTTTCGTTAAATATTACTGGCTTAAACTCATTAACTACGTATTACGTCCGAGCTTTTTGTACCACTTCATTGGGTACTTTTTATGGTGCAAATATTATTTTCACAACTTTAGCTCCAATTGCAAGCCTGATAACAACCAATAATTGTAACTCTTTATCAGGAATAAATTCAAATTACCAAGGACTTAATGGCACCTCAGATAGCTGGGGAATTAGTACTGGAGGACACATTGGAAATTGTTGGATAGCTCCTGACCCTATGAATTCAGGGGATCTCGGTTCAACATCCCCTTCTGGCACTAATTATATTGAATTTACAAGAACTTTTAATAATTCGGGCTATTTTACTTTTTGGTTCAATACCTATCCTAGTCCATCATTGACAAATATTCAACCTACAATATATATAGATGGAGTTGCCCAAACTTCTCCAACTTTTAGCGAAAATAGCTATCATGGATGGTTTATGCAAGCAACATCTTCTATTATAACAGCTGGATTTCATACAATAAAAATAAAATTCATAGGAATAGGAGGTACTAATTGTTTCTATAAGATAGATGAACTTATGTTTTATGAATATTAATAAATTAATTCATTTTTTTTATGTCAACAAAAAAAGTTAACTTTGATATGTCATTTTGTTTACACAACTTATTTTTACGAATGAAATGTAAATTGTTTTTTTTCTACTTTATTATTACTACATCGGCTATAGGACAATATAATCCATTTTCCTATAAAGCTGATAGGCAAAAAGAAAAAATTTCTTGCTCATTAGCAATTGATTCAGTGCGAAAAATAAATGTAGAATTAAAAGATTCTATGAATATTCTAATTCAGAAAAATAATCTCCTTTCAGTTGAATTAAATAAATTGTCTGAACAAAATACAAAACTGAAAGAGCTACAATTATACGCTGAGATAGGGGAACAATTCTGGCAAAAAAGCAATCTTGCTGTAAAAGAATTAACAAACGGTACAGCTCTCGTTTTCGCTCAAACTAAAGAAGAATGGGATCAATGTTTTCTTGAGGGTAAACCTGCTTTTTGTTACCATAAAAATGATACATTAAGGCAGAATGGTATGTTATATAACATGCATGCTCTTAATTCAGGTTTACTTGCACCTAAAAACTTTGTTATTCCTTCAAAAACAGAAGTTGAAACACTAATTCAGAATATTGAAAGGCTAAACAAAAATAGTGCTAGTATCCTTAAAAGTAAAGCGATAAATGACTGGTCTGTTCCAGGAATTGATCTTTTCGGGATGAATATAAAGCCTGAAGGGTTTCGATTGTCAGATGGAAACGAATGGTATGATGGGGATAAAGTTTATTTCTATTGCCAAACAGGTGAAAAAGATTTAACATTTTATGTAATAAGCGAATTTTCAGAGAAAATATATTTTTTGACTAGAAATAAATTGTCTGAAAATATGAACTATGGAATGTATGTAAGATGTTTAAAAAAATGATATTAATTAATAATTTTTGATTTATGAATGGTTTTAAAAAATGTACTAATGGTCACTTTTACAAGGAAGATTTAAACAATTGTCCTTATTGCCCTGCAGGGAGTTCTCCATCTGCAAATAATGGAGGGAATGACTTTGACAAAACAATGATTCCAGGTGCTGGAGGAGGAGATAATGCTAAAACAGAAGTGTTTGGTAATTCAGGAAATGAAGAGCGTACAAAAGTATTTGGTTCTTCTGGTAGTTCTGCTCAATCGTCTCCGAAAGATTTTGGAAGAACTTTCATAGGTGGAATGGAGCAATCAGATGACGATGATGTAAAAGGAAATAAAATAGAATCTTCTCCAAGAGCGACTCGAAAAATTGTTGGATGGTTGATTTCCTATACTTTAGATCCAATGGGAGTTGATTACCGTATTTACGAAGGGAGTAACACAATTGGGAAAAATCCAGGAAACACGATTACCATTACAAAAGATGTTACCATTTCAGGTGAACATGTAAATATTTTGTACAAACAAGGGAAGTTTTTAATCAAAGATAAAATGGCTACTAATGGTACCTTCTTGAACGAAGAAGAATTAGAAGTTGAACAAGCTTATCAAATGGTTGATGGAAATGTACTACGTTTAGGAAATACAGTTTTTAAATTCAAATCGGCAGAATAAAAATTGAAAGAATGAAATGTTCACCGATTAGTTTAGATAATATTAAATAACCTTTATGCGCATGAATAAACACATACTTTTTTGTCTTGTTATTTTTTATGGAACTTTTTTAAGTCAAGCACAAAATAGAGAAATTGGAGCTAAAGATCTAATAGTGGATGAATTTCCCTTAGTGAAAGGAAAGTTGTGGATTAGAAACCCCGATGGAATAGAAATAAGTTCTGTTAAATTTTATGAAAATGATACGCCAGTTCCAGTTTTTTTTGATGGTTTACAAAAAATAGATTCTTTTCCTCAAAATAAAAGCGTTCTCTTTTTAATACTAAATTCTTCAAATCAAGATGAATTAGATTGGTACAAAAAAGTATTAAAAGAAGCAATTAGAAATGGATCCATTTTAAAAGGCGATAAAATTGATGTGATTTCATTTAGTTCTAAAGTGAAAGATCAATTATTGTTTCCTAATGAAATTAATTTTACAGACAATGCAGACGAAATATTTGCCCGAATTGATAAAATTAGTAGTCAAACAAGAAGTAAATCTAGTACAAATAGATCTCACATTTATCTATCTATTCATGAAGCACTTGAATTGTATGGAAAGGAAAATGCAGAACTTCCATCAGCACTTTTTGTTTTAGCGGATGATTGTGCTTTGGAACCCATTTTTCAAGTTGAATTACCAGGTTTTAGATCACTTCGGTTGAATATACCGGTATATGGAATTTCTTATACAAAATCAAAAACTTACTTTAATATTAAAGATCTGTGTGTGCAAACATTTGGATTGTACTACCGAAACAAGGATAATAATACGAGCGAAACGGCGATACAATTAACATCCTTTTTAAAGGGAGTAAGTGCTAGAAATACAGGAGTAGAATACCCATTCACTTATACTTCATTATTTGAAAAAGATGGGAAAACACATTCTGTTAAGATTGAGTCAACATTGAAAACTACAGGTTTTGCTTTACTTTCTCCAACTCTTAATCCAATTGAATGGATTCAAGAAAATCCGATTCTTTCAACGATTCTATTTATCTTGTTTTTGGCTTTGACAATTATCTTGATCCAGCTGTTGAAAAAAAATAAAATTAAAAAAATAGAGATCGAATTGAAACAGCAAATTGAAATTTCAGAAATGCAAAAAAATCAAGAGGACTCTGAAAGAAAATTAAGCCAGCAGGAAAATGAATTAGCTAAAATCAAGGAAGAGGAAACAGCTCGAAGAGAAAAAAATCAAGAAGAGAGTCAACAAAAAGCACAATCGTTGGACGATGATCATCAACTTCGTATGATGTTAGAGAAAGGAAATTTACCTTGGTTTCAGTTTAATTTTGAAAACGAAACCGGGAATTACCAAATAGAAACACCCCGATTTTCTGTAGGAAGAGACGAAACTAATACATGGAGAATTAATCATCCAACTATTTCGAGAAATCATTTCAAATTAAATTTTAGAGATTACCAATATACTTTAATGGATCTCGGTAGCTCAAATGGTATCTTTGTAAACGGCGTTAAAGTAAGCGAAGTAAAACTGAAACACGGAGACCACATACAAGCTGGAGATATTTCTTTAACTTTTCACATTTAAACCAACAAGTCTCATGAATTATAGAAATCACTCCATTACTAATGTAGGAGCAGTAAGAAATGCAAACGAAGACAATTTCGGAGATGCACGCACGACTAACGGTCATGTGTTTGTCGTTTGCGATGGAATGGGTGGACATGTAGGAGGTGCTAAAGCTTCTTCTATTGCTGTTGCTAGTATTTTAGAGTACTTCCAAAAAGAAAAATATAGCAACCTTATTCAAGCAATTGATCGCTCATTGTCCTTTGCGAATGAACAGATTTTTGCCCATGCAATGAATGAGCAAGAATTAAAAGGGATGGGAACAACTGCAGTTATACTTTTAATTTCCGGTGAAGATTGTTACATAGGACATGTGGGCGATAGTAGAATCTACTTAAAATCGAGCAACCATCTTCATAGAGTAACAAAGGACCATTCATTTGTGCAAACTTTAGTCGATTCAGGTGTTATTTCAGATGATGAGGCAGAAAATCATCCGAAAAAAAATCAAATTCTAAAAGCACTTGGAATTGCTGCAACCATAGAAGGAACGATTTGTCACAAACCCATACAAGTTAAAAGAGGAGATACTTTCCTGTTATGTTCAGATGGTTTGAATGGAATGGTCAATGACCAAGGTTTGGAGATGATGTTACAAAGTGAAAATATTCAAAAATCTGGGGACGACTTAATTCGTGCGGCTTTAGATGCAGGTGGTCACGATAATTTAACAGCTACGATTGTAACAATCGATCAAAGTACTTATAATACTACAGTTTTTGTAGACTTCAATCCTGTAAAAAAATTCAATGGAGCTAGTACTCAAGTATTTTCGATTCCTAAAAATCAAAAAACATCAGGTTTAAATAGTACGAAAATTTTAATTTTTTCATTACTTTTTGTTCTTTTGGCTGGTGCGGCTTGGCTTTTTGCACCCAGTTTAAATGTTACTCCAAAACCCACTTCAACTCGAAAGGATACAATTCCACATACGTCTACTCTATCAGCAAATAATAGAGTTGACTCTTTAAAAAAAGAAATACTCAAAAAAAAGAAACAAGATTATAAACCGTTGAAAAACAACAGAGAAGAAAGCCCAGCAGAAGTTATAAAAGAAGATGAAAATCCCGTGGAAATGAAATCACACATTGTTGAAAAGAATCAAACCCTTAAGATAATTTTAGAAAGCATGTTGACGTTGGGGTGTAAAGGTTTGACTTTGGAAAAAATAAAAGAGGCTAACAAACATCAATCAGTAAAAATTAAAGCCCAAATGGAGCAGGAGAATACTCCAATTACAAAAGGTACGAAATTAAATATTCCTTGCGAAAAGTGAAGAGAATAAATCACATACAAATTATTCAGCCACTGAACTCTGGTGGTACAGCAGACATTTATTTGGGTGTAGACCTAAATGACGGGTCACCTGTGGCAATAAAGGAATTAAAATCTAGTTTTTTTAAAAGTGATTTTGTACGTCAAAAATTTCTTGAAGAAGCTAACCAATACTTGTATTTGAATCATCCAAATATTGTGAAATTAAAAGATTTTATCAAAAAAGATGAGTCTCATTATTTAATCATGGAGTATGTGGAAGGTAAAAATTTAAGTGAACACATTTCTACTGTTACTGGGCCGATTCCTATTCAAAATATTGCATTGTTTTTAAACGAAGTTTTAAGCGCAATCGCATACGTTCATGATAAAGGTTTGATTCATCTAGACATCAAACCATCCAATATCATGCTTTCAAATGAGAATACAATAAAAGTAATCGATTTCGGTATTTCACATGATTCTGGTCAATCAAAGCTTGAAACAGTAATGGGAAGTCCATCTTATATGAGCCCTGAACAGATAACAGGGAAAAATATTGATTATAGATCTGATATTTATTCATTAGGAATTACTTTATATGAAATGGTAACAGGAAAACTACCTTTCTCTAATTACGAGACAAGAGAAGAGATGTTTGAAGCTATAAAAAATCATAAAATTCCTTATGTCAAGGTCCCTTATTCATTTGATCTGGTCCATCAAGATAAAATCAATCAGATCATTAACAAGGCAACTAAAAAGGAACCTAAAGACAGGTATCAAACTTGTGAAGAATTTCAAATCGACTTACTACAATTTATATGAATTTTAAAACGATTAAAGTAGGAAGAGCCAATGACAACGATATTGTATTGGATCATAATTCCGTTTCCAGGAATCACTTAGAAATTTTCTTTGATGGAGAAGGAAATGTTTTTCTTACCGATCTAGAATCTGTAAATGGGACTTTTGTAAATGGAAAACGTATTATCGGATCGGTTCAATTATCTAAAAACGATAAAGTTTGTGCCGGATTAAGTGATTCAATTGATTGGCAAAGTAGCACTTTTGATCAGAGGGCAACAGGTTCTTTTACAACAGTAAATTCAACTATATCAGCTTTACAGCCAGTAAATAAAATTAGAAGTTCTTTCAAACTAGTTGGGATCACTGTATTTATCATTTTAAGTTTATTATCTGTTTTTTATTTCGTTAATGAATATGCTTTTACGACTCCAAAACCGGTTGCTATTGATCCTGAAAAACCAAATGAGACAGTTGATCAACCTGTAGCTGTAACAGAGGAAGAGCGAAAAAATAACCCTAGCAAAAAAATCACCTACGATTTCTCATGTTTGGATGATGAAAATGATTTAGGAACAACAAAAGTTGTAGGGGTACTGGAAACAATTGATAATACAATGACTAATGCAATTGGTGGAGAAGTTAGTATCCAAAAAGAAGAAGAAGTAGGTGAACAATTATTAGCTGATTGTAAAGCCAAATATTCATTCATTGATTCGGGAAATAAAATTGAAAATCTAAGAGCTATCTTGAGTTTATTGGTATCCAAAATAAAAGATAAAAAAGGGTATCATTATGCTATTTATCTAATTGAGTCAGAGGAATTGAATGCTTTTACTGCTGGGGCAAAAATATTTATAACCACACGAATGTATGCTTTTTGTTTGTCAAATGATGAACTGGCATGTGTGATAGGGCATGAAATTAATCACAATGAATTGGGACATATCAAACAATTCCTTCAAAAAGAAAAAATATTATCGTCTCAGGGTGCCGCTTTGAGTCAAATGCTGACAATCCCATTCGGTCAAAAAAAAGAAACTCATTGTGACTTAACAGGAATTGACCTTGTAATTGCTGCGGGTTACAATGGATGTGCTAATAGCAAATTATGGAGACGAATGAAAGAAGAGTCTAGTGAAGGAGATTACAATGTCTTAGAGAATCTGCTTCGTTCCCATCCTTATTCAGAAAAAAGAGCTAATTGTTCAAATAATCACATATTAAACAATTACGGCTTTAATTGCGATTCATCTAATTAAGAAAAAAGAGATGAAAGAGAGGTTTAAAAAAACAGGATTGGTTATTGTCACTTTTTTAGTGATAAGCTTTCTTATGGCTCAAACTATTTCTTTACCTACTTTCTATGGAATCGAGTCCATAAAATTGAATGACTTTGAAAATGGAGAATTAAAAATGGATGTGAATCTACAAATTCAAAATAGCAATTGGTTTTCTTTTATAGGAAAGGATATTCATCTCAATATACATTATAATAATCGGATTATTTCCAGTGGAGCACACAAAGAATCTTTTCGCTTCAATAAAAAAGAATTAACTCTTTTCAATCTACAAGCAGATTGTTATTTAGATTCCTTTAAGAATGATTTAAAATCGATCCTAACAAAAGACTCTATCCAAATAAGAGTAGAGCTAGAAGGACTTTTTTCATTTTTGAAAATAAAAACTAAAAAATCCATAACGATTTGGATGAAAACAAAGGAACTGATTGATGTAATGGTTCGCCAATCAATGAGTGATGATGGATTAGTAGTTAAGAATGTCACATTAAAAAAAATATCATTATCGTCAACTCAGTTGATGCTAGAATTTCAACTAAAAAACAAATTCCCCTTTGATATTGTACTAAAAGAAATGAAATTAGATATTTATTCGGATGAATTGAAGAAAGAGAAAGTTTCGGAGATGAGAGTTAATGTCGAGAAAAAAATATGTGAAAACTGTAGCGAAATAATTACTAGTGAAGTAAATGTAAACAACTTTACTTCTGCATTAAGTGGTTTGTCCAAAATTTTAAAAGGGGGGAGTTTTGATTACCATTTAAGTGGAATTGTCACAGTAATATTGGAAGGTAGAGAAATCGAAATTCCATTAAAACAGCATTTTAGAGTGAATCCTTTAACAAAAGAGATCGTTCTGTTGGATGATACAATAAAAAAATGAAACGACTATGAAAATAGGATTTGTAATAGGAAATAATTTAGCCCGAAAAATTTCGTTCACGCCAAATTCGGCTACTACAGTAATATTAGGTAGGTCGAAAAATTGTGATATTTCCTTTCCAGATCAAGCTAATATTTCCTCGCAACATGCCCAATTGATCTATGACAATAACAATAATCTATACATTGTAGATCTAGGGAGTACAAATGGAACATACGTTAATGGTAATAAATTAGAAAATGGGATTCAGTATCTAGTGACATCAAGAGATACTATTGAATTTTCAGGACCCAATGTTTTAAAATTAGTATTTAATCCTGATCAATATGAACCAATAAAAAAATCAAATTCCTCAAATCCAACATCGAATAATTCGAATAATTTGAATGAAACTGATATCATTAGTAAGTTCAAGAATAAATCGAAAATTACAATAGGTAGAAATAGTGATAATGACGTTTGGTTAGATAATTCAGTTGTTAGTAAAATTCATGCAACGATTGAATCTAAAGGAGGGAATAGTTATGTTTTAACCGATTTAGGATCTTTAAACGGGACCTTTTTAAATGGGAAAAGGATTTCTGGATCGGAAAAAGTGGTGGAATCAGATGTGATTATCATCGGGCGATTTAAATTAAGTTTACGTGGAAAAGCACAAGATTTATCGCAAGAAGTTGCTATTAGAGCTGTAAAAATAACGAAAAGATTCAAGGGTGGAAATGTAGGCTTGAATGAAACTTCTTTTGAAATTCCTTCCAAATCATTGACAGCAGTAATGGGGCCTTCAGGTTGTGGAAAGTCAACTTTATTAAAGGCTTTGAATGGAGACGCACCTCCTTCTTCAGGAAATGTTTACATCAGTGGTTTAAATTTAATGGAAAATTTTGACTACATTAAAACTCACATTGGCTATGTGCCTCAGGATGATATTGTCCACAAAGAATTAACAGTAGAGCAATCTTTGTTTTATGCTGCAAAATTACGTTTAGAGAACGCTAGTTCTACTGCTATTCGTGAGAAAATAGAACAAGTCTTAGAAGAATTAAATATCAAGCACATTCGTAATAATTTAGTAGGAAAAATAAGTGGAGGTCAACGTAAAAGAGTTTCTATTGCGGTTGAAATCTTGACAGACCCCCTAATTCTTTTTTTAGATGAACCAACATCTCCTTTAGATCCTCAGACAATTGAAGAGTTTTTAGGAATTCTTAAAAAACTTGCGAATAAAGGGACAACAGTTATTATGGTGACTCACAAACCAGAGGATTTAAATTACATGGACCATGTGATTTTTATGGCTGAAGGAGGTCATAAAGTATACCAAGGTGGAACAAAGACCTATCTTGATTATTTCAAAGTAAGTGACACAGTTAAAGTATATGCTCAATTAGTATTGCCGAAGGCTAAAAACTGGATAGAAGCACATCAAAACAACACTTTAAAAGAGGAGGTGAAACAAGGTGTTCCCCAGAAGATGAGAAACTTAAGCCCTATTAATTTTTTCTCTCAATTTTGGTGGCTCACAATTCGTTACTTAAATATAAAATTAAATGATGCCACCAATACAGCAATTATGATAGGGCAAGCCCCAATTATTGCTGGATTGATTTGCTTAATTTTTAGTGAGATTTCGCAAGCTGTACCTTTTTTGATGGCCGTCTGTGCTGTTTGGTTTGGTACAAACAATGCAGCGAGAGAAATTGTAGGTGAAGCTTCTATTTATAAACGGGAAAGAATGTTTAACCAAGGGATTTTTGCTTATGTACTGTCGAAAATAACTGTACTCAGTATATTCGCTGCATTTCAATCATTATTATTCACGCTAATCATTTCAATTAATTTCTCTTCTACCCATCCAAATTGGAACAATCCAGGAGGAACTTTTTGTTGGATGCTATGCTTGTCCATTGCTTCTACTCTTTTCGGGCTATTCCTTTCTTCGATAGTGTCTACAACTGAAAAGGTAATGACCTTAGTTCCCATCGCATTAATTCCTCAAATAATGTTGGCCGGAATCGTTGCGAAAATAGAAAACCAAGCGGTGGAAATATTGAGCTATTTCACTCTATCCAGATGGGGTACTGAAGGCTTTAGTATTCTACAAGAAAACATTTCCATAGAGCTACCTGCCCCAGAAAATAGATACGGGACGCTACATGTAACAGCAAAAGCAATCGATCAATTGAAGGGTAGTTTTCATAAATCATATTCTGATAGATTTGGAGATTGGGCTTTTAAACTATCCTTAGATGAAATAGCGATTACTATAATTGCAGGTATTTGTTTTATTGGTATTTATTATTCATTGAAGAAGAAAGATTCAATTAGAATAAAATAAATAATGGGATATAGAAATTCATAAAATATTTTTAGATAGAACTCTAAAAGAAAGTAAGAAAGAAAAGATGGAAACAATAAGAATAGGGAGAAGCATAGATAATGAAATCGTACTTCAAGATCAAACGGTCTCTCGAAATCATGCCTGTATAAATGAGAACGAGGGAAATTTTACTTTGACTGATAATGATTCTAGTAATGGAACTTTTATAAATGGAAATAGAATCTACGGAACTGTAAAATTGGATAAACATGACATCCTAAAAGTGGGTAATGTTTTAGTTCCTTGGATGAATTACATAAATGGGAATGCACATGCAGAAAAAACGACTATTCAACATGAAGGAAATTCTCAGGAATCTAATTTGACGCATCAAAACGAAAGAAAAGTAATACCCGTTCCATTAGCCAATGGAGCTTTAGTTTTGGGTATTTTGAGTATTATTTTCACTACAGGAGCTTTAATCGGCTTGATTCTAGGAATTATTGGGATTTCAAATTCAAACAAAGGCTTGAAGTTATATTACATGAATCCACAGGCATACGATCCTAGTTCTGCGAATGTAGCTAAAGCGGGAAAAGTATGTGCCATCATAGGTGTTATTTTATCTAGTGTTGTAATTCTATGGTGGACTCTTATATTAATAGCAATTGCAAACCATGGTTAATACCTTTTTAACAACTAAAAGATGATAGGTAATAAAATACAAAATTATAAAATCATTTCCTTACTTGGTGAAGGAGGGATGGGGGATGTATATTTAGGTGAACATGTTTCCATCAAAAGAAAAGTAGCTATCAAGGTATTAAAACCCGAATTGGTAAAGAATGAGGAAATTCGGAAACGTTTCAAAAACGAAGCATCTATGTTGGCTCATTTACAACATCCGAATATTGTAGGTTTGATCGATTACATCGAGCAGGAAGATGGATTGTATTTAATCATGGAATATGTAGATGGAAGGGAACTGGATGAAGTAATAAAAAACTTGTCTGCCCCAATCAGCATTGATCGTGCAAAGAAGTTGATGAAGCAAATTTTGGAAGCCTTTTCTTATGCACACCAAAATGGAATTGTGCACAGAGATGTGAAACCATCTAACATTATAATCACCGCCGATGATCAAATCAAAGTGTTAGATTTTGGAATAGCTAAATTAGTCGGAGACACTCAACATCAGTTGACAAAAACAGGAACTCAGGTAGGAACTGTTTATTATATGTCACCAGAACAGGTAAAAGGAAAAGAATTGGATCTTCGAAGTGATATTTATTCGTTGGGTGTCACTTTTTACGAATTACTTTCTGGAGTTTGTCCATATAGGGGAATGACCACAGAATATGAAATCTATGACTCTATTGTTAAAGTGCCTTTACTTCCTTTAACTCAAACCTTAGGAAATGAATATGCACAAATATGGGGAGTCATTGAAAAATCGATTCAAAAGGAAGCAAATAACCGATACCAAAATTGTGATGAATTCAGACTTGCATTTGAATTGCCCGTTCAGCCAATATTAAAAGTGATCCCTCAAGAGTCAAAGGCTATTTCTATTGTTAAAAAAGAAGAACCAAAATCGTCGAAAGGAAAATGGGTTTTGGGGCTATCGCTTTTGGTGTTAATCGGAATTTTTGCTTTTTGGAAGTTTTCAAGTTTTAATGAAGATTCAAAAGATAATACAATAACATTTATAGATGAAGGTCTAGTTAGTGAAGGAGATGGCTATTCTATTCAATATTCTTATTACAACACATCTGGTGGAGAATTATTACCCTATCAAAAAATGGTGAACGATGAAATAAAAGAATTCTTAATTGAGAGTTCCTTTATACAGGATAAAACTTCGTTTCATCAAGATTCATTAGGTATTCCTTTTTTTTCCAGATTATTAACCGCATCTGCACAGTTCGCTAACGAGGAATGTGGACAAGAAAGAGTCGGATCTCAAATAGAAGATGTCATTAAAATTGACACAACTTTTATTGATTTCGTTCAAGTTAAAATGGAAATGTATGGTTACCAGTGCGGAGGTACGGGATGGAGTAAAATTAGTAATAAAATAGTAGAGAAAAACACTGCACAAGTATTAGGGATTCAACATTTTGTAAGCAATACAGATATATTCACGAAATTTGCGGAAAGCTGTTTTAGAAAACAAAAAGGATTAAATCACTCGGATGGTTTTGGAGATCGTTTTACGTTTCCAAATGATAAATTTTATTGCCCTAAAAATTTCTACCTTTTAAATAAAAACTTTGTATTCATTTTTGAGAAGTATGATATTGCTTGTGGGGCTGAGGGTCCTGTAAATTTTTCTGTACCTTTTTCAGAAATAGATCATTTATTGACTCGATCCCTTAAAACATCTTCGCCTACATATTATGAAGCTCCAATTGAAGAGAAAATTCAAGTCGAACAAATGGAATTGAGTAAGGTACATTATATGATGGAAAATTATTATAACGATGTTACAAATGAAACTTTTGAAGCATCAAATTATTTCGCTGAGGAGGTAAAAGTATTCATTTCTAGAAAAAATTGTACTCCGATCGATATTAATGAAATTAATAAAGGAAATGATGAATTCAGTGATAGACATGTCATGATAATTGATGAATCAATGTTATTTAATCACTTTGAAGAGGAAATTCAATATTGGGAATATTGGATTGATTTTACTTGCTATCGATCATCAAAATCCAAATATCAATTATGTAAGGTAAAAATTGAAATAGGGATTGATCCTAATGGTAAATTGGTTTCTTACCGTGAAACACAAGTGACCGATCTCCAATTTGTAGACTATGACCCAAACCAAGGGGATTAATAGAAGCACACTATACATTCGAATTATAATTGTTCTATAATTACCGAAATTTAATAAAAAGAAGAACAAAATTCTTATCTTAGAGCACTAGTTAAAATCAAACCTTCCCTCCTATTTTCTATCCTTACAAATATGCAAAAGAAATACAGAATGAAGTTGAACAAAAATGAAAATTAAATTGCATTAAACTTAAACTAATACAGCGGTATTTTTAGAAAACACTGGACCACAAGTCTCGTATGTCCTAGGGAATCAGAAAAGCTCTGCAAGTATCAAATTTGCAGAGCTTTTTGTTTTTATAAAGTTTTTGTTTTTTACGTTAGAAGGGGACAGATTAAAATTAATCTTCTTTTCAAAGATTCAAATCATTTTTAAAGTTAATCATTTTCATACAATCTTTCTTGTTTTTTAACCACTAATTAAATCAATTTCAAGTTACATTTTTTTCAATTCTTATTTTTGAAATACAAATCTTGGTATTTTAATATTTTCCCACAAAAACAAGACTTTATCCATAGTTAAGTTAATCTAATCATAACAATTACCTAGGTTATATTATTATTATAACAAGTTTTATGTTAATCAATTTTTGACATGTTTTTTGACTCTATCTTTGTCGTATTAGGTTGAATTAATGAAGTGAACATCCTTGAGGAACAATTTGTTTGTTGCCAAAACCGCTTTTAAACATAATTAAATTTTTTAAATATGGAAAAGCAATACACACTTTGTAATAAGATCGTTAAATCTTATAAAATAATTCAGAAAATCACCTTTTTTTTATTTTTTCATTTATCATCTCAGTTGGTTTGGTGTCAAACTCCTTATGTGATGTCAGGTGGAGATTATTCTGAAACTTTTACAAATATTGCAATTCTTACAAACTGGCCCAATGGATTTAATGGAACTGATTGTCAGGAATGGTCTTCAGTTGCGATAAATGCAACAGGAAGTATCGGAGATGGTGTAAAAGTGACTACTGCGTCTGCTGTATTTTCTACGAGTACAACAGGCGGTGTTCAGAGAGGTTCTTCTAATTTGTACATGCTTTCCACTAGTACAACAAATTCATGTGCAATTGATCTTTTACTAGATTTTACTGGGAGGACAGCTGGTACTATCAGTTTCGATGTTGCCGAAGTGAACAATAGTACAGGCAATAGAGACTCGAAATTAAAAGTATTTTATTCAACTAATGGAACAACTTTTACAGAATTAACAGGGACAAACTTGCCTTTTACAGCTAGAAATAATGTGAGTTCAAGTGCAAGTATTACGTCAATAGTTTTACCTAGTTCATTTGATAATTCATCTACTGCAAGATTAAGATTTTATGAATACAGCACAGCTACAGGAGGAACAACTCCTACCGGGTCTCAACCAAAAATATCGATTGATAATGTTGCTGTCACAAGCACGGCTTCTTGTACACCTCCTGTAAGTCAGGCAAATACTATAAGTTTTTCTAGTGTAACAAATACTGGAACAACAATTACATGGGTGAGAGGAAATGGAACAGCAGGTGTTGTAGTCGTTGCTAAAGCTGGCTCTGCGGTAGATTCAGATCCTGTGAGTGGAATAACTTATACAGCTAACTCTTCATTTACAGGAGGTACTCAGATTGGAACAGGAAATTATGTGGTATATAACGGCACAGGGACATCAGTATCTGTGACTGGACTTTCTGCAGGATCAACTTATCACTACTCAGTTTATGAATATAATACAACAGGTACATGTTATAAAACAGCAGGATTATCTGGTAACCAATTAACGATAGGGACTGCATCTACCGATTATTTTAGATCGTTATCAAGTGGCAACTGGAATACAGCAGGAACTTGGCAATCATCTGCCGACAATAGTACTTGGATTACTTCAACATTAGTACCAACAAGTTCTGCTGTTGCGATTACAATTCAAACAGCTCATACCGTAACAATTAATGGAACTGCAACAGCTTCTTCTATAACAATAGCAGGAACTGGAAAACTCACTTTCGATGGAGTTGCAGCAAGAGATTTTACTGTAACAGGTAATATTACTATAAGTTCTTCTGGAGGTTCTTTTATTACCCAGACATCTGGAACATTTAAGAATACGATGTCCGTTGCGGGAGATATAACGAATGAAGGAACATTTGACATGTCAAGAGGTGGAAGTAATTTAGTCTGTGATGTTACTTTTAATAAAAATGGGAATCAATCAATTTCAGGTGCTGGAACAATTACTAGATTTTATGGAATTATTGTAAACATGGGAACGTCGAATTTAAATGTTTTGGAAATTACTTCTAGTAATTTTTCAGCTCCTGATGCATTTTTGGAGACTGTTTCGGGAGATGCAAATCGCTTAAAAAATGGAACATTAAAACTTTCTGGTTCTTTCACTTATTCTGGTTGCCCATTTATTGCAAATAGTTTTAATAATACAATTGTCTCAACTGCTGGTTTATGGTTAAACAATTCGAATGTAACATTCACAGGAATAAATGATTCTTATGACATTTCAGGAAAATTAGTGCTTACTGCAGGAACTCTAAATATTGGAACCATCGATGGAAATTCATTAAAATTTAAAACAGGATCATTAATTACTGTTGAAGGTGGTTACATGAATGTTTCAGGAAGAATTCAAGGTCTATCAACCGCAAACACTACAACTTATAATCAAAGCGGAGGGGTTGTGACAATATTAACTTCAGCTTCTAATTCAGGGGCAACAGGAGGTCTGGATTTTACAGCAGTTGGAAGTTCTTTTATTATGAGCGGAGGATCAATTGTTTTGAGAAATGAAACAGCTTTAGCAAATGAAATTATTATGTATTGTTCCTCGACTATTACTGGAGGAACAATCCAATTTGGAGACGCTTCAACTTCAGCTATCTCTTCAGATGGGTTTTGGATTCAAAGTCAAACAACATTACCAAGTATTGCAATATATAGCGTTCTTGAAGGAGTTGATTATCCATCTGTCTTTTTATTACTTGACCTTACAGTAAGAGGAAATATTACAATTGGAAGTTCGTGTAAATTCAACGTAAGTTATGGTGGAACTAATCTATATGACATTTCTTTAACTGGAAATTGGATCAATAATGGAATATTTACTGCACGAACAAAAACGGTAACATTTAATGGAGCAACAGCGCAATCTATAGGAGGATCGGCATCTACTAGTTTTTACAATCTTGCCATTGCAAATACTTATGGAGGTGTGGCGCTGGGAATTAACACAACAACGACCAACACACTTACTTTAACTTCAGGAAAGTTAAGTGTTCAAGGATATACACTGACGATTGGTACAAGTACTACAAATGGGGCAATATCTGGTGGTAGTTTATCTTCCTATATTATTGCTTTTGATAATAGTGGTACAATTGGTTATTTGAAGCAATTCATAAATTCTGCAGGAGGAACATCGTATTCCTACCCAGTAGGAGACGCTTCTAATTATACCCCCTTAACATATACGCTTACGACAGGATCACTAGCGACAGCAGATCTAACAGTTTATACAAAAGCTAGTCGTATTTCAGGAATGAATACCGAAATCACACAATATATTAATCGTTTTTGGAGAGTAACACCTACAGGAATTACTTCATCTATTTATACGATTTCATATACTTATGTTGATGGTGATATTATTGGTGGTACAGAAACAGGTCTATTACCTATTAAAAAAAGTGGTACTACTTGGTACAAACCAATAGGAAGTTCTTTTACAACGGGAACTGCTGAAGGTAATGGTTCAGTTAATATTGGAACCAACACTTTAACATGGTCGAGTTTAACAACCTATAGTGATGATGGTGCGGCAGTAGTAGGGCTCGTTACTTTACCCATTGAAACAATAACATTCTCAGGTAAAAAGGTTGGAAAAAATAACGAGTTGACTTGGGAGACAGTTTCTGAATTTAACAATGATTTTTTCATGATAGAGAAAACAATTGATGGAGAAAATTTTAAATGTGTTGGGTATGTAAATGGTGCAGGTAATTCAACTAGCTATTCGACATATTCACTAGTAGATTATGATGTAAAAGAAGTGATTAATTATTACAGATTGAGACAAACGGATTTTGATGGTAAATATTTAATCTCAGAAATGATTACAATCGATAATCAAAATATTATTGACAAACAAATTTCCAGTTTTACAGATATAATTGGACAAAAAGTAAATGAATTTTATCATGGCATTGTAATTATAATTTACGAGGATGGTTCATCTCAGAAAATAATTCAATAATTAAATCAAAATTTGATAATTATTAAAAAACTATTTTGAGTTAGCTAATACGTCGTTTACTCTTTTATATTTTTCTTGTTCGGAAAGAAAATCAGAATTGTTTTTAGTTTTACAATTTTTTCAACTCATAAAAATCCTTTCTTCTATCCTTTAGATTACGAACACTTCCGTAACTATGCAATTCATCTAATAACTTTAGATCTACATCGGCTATTAGAATCATTTCGGTGTTGGCAGTAGCTTCACTTTTTATGGCGTTGGAAGGGAAAGCAAAGTCACTCGGTGTGAATACCGCAGATTGAGAGTATTGAATATCCATATTTTCTACTTTGGGTAAATTACCAACACTTCCAGTAATCGCAACGAAACATTCATTTTCTATAGCTCTTGCCTGAGCACATAAACGTACTCTCAAATAAGCGTTTTGTGTATCTGTAAGATAGGGAACGAAAAGAATTTGCATACCTTCATCAGCTAATAAACGAGATAATTCAGGAAACTCAACATCGTAACAAATTAGTATACCGATCTTGCCTGCATCTGTATCGAATACTTTGAGTTTATCTCCCCCTTTCAGTCCCCAGTATTTCTCTTCATCAGGTGTTACATGTAATTTTTCATAAATCTCAATATCACCATTTCTATGGCAAAGGTGACCAACATTTTTTAGAGATGTACCATCATACATCGGCATACTACCGGCAATTATATTCACATTGTAACTAACTGCTAACTGACTGAATTTTTTAGTAATCTGGTCTGTGTATCTTGACATTGCCCTGATTGCTTCTGCTTCACTCATACCTTCGAACTGAGCCATAAGTGGTCCATTGAAATACTCAGGAAACACAGCGAAATCTGCTTTGTAACTGGAAATGGCATCCACGAAATACTCCGCCTGCTGGAAGAGTTCTTCTATGGAATCATAAAGCCGCATTTTCCACTGAACAAGTCCTAAACGTACACTTCGTCTCACGCTAAAAGCTTCCCGTTGATTCAAAACATAATAAACGTTATCCCACTGCAGAAGCGTAGCATACTCAAGGCTTTCTTCATCTTCAGGAATATACCCCATCAATACCTTTTTTACATGGAAGTCATTACTTAACTGAAAGGATAGCACAGGATCGAATATTTCAGCATGCTTTACTTTCTGAATATACTCTTTAGGTGAAAGAGTATCAGCATATTTATGATAATTCGGAATTCTCCCACCAAATACAATGGCTTTTAAATTATGCTTTTCACACAATTCTTTTCTTGCATCGTATAGTCGCCTACCTAGACGCATACCTCTATAGTCAGGATGAATAAAAATTTCTATTCCATAAAGTACATTTCCATTTGTATTGTGGGTTGAAAAGGAGTAATTGGCCGTAATCTGCTTGTATGTATGTTCATCTCCAAAGTCGTCATATTTAACCAGAATGGATAAAGCACAACCAACTACCTTACCTTCAGCCATTACAATAAGTTGACCTTCTGGAAAAACAGAAAGTAATTTTTTAATTGCCCTTTCACTCCAAACATCTCCGCCCCAATTGGAATAAGCAGCTTTCATTGCTACTATTAGCTGTTCATAATTTGATTGCTGTAGTTTTTGAATTTCTATTTTAGAACCTGACATATCACTGATTATTAATTTAATACATTTTTTTATTGATGAAAAACAGACTATAAAACACATTGATTTTATATGTTAGCGTTGTATATGGATTTAGGTGTCGTATCTATTTTTAAAAATAATTAATAAATCCTTAGTAGCTAGCTATTTGTAATTTAATAATGAAAAGTTAATAATACTTTAACTCAATTTTATCTCTACATTAATCGATGTTAGGATATTTTTTTAAGTTATAGTAATATTTAATTAATTAAAACAAAAATTCTGTATTTATATATTTATCTACTATTAATTTTATGCGAACAATCTTGAAAATTTGTTGTTCTGCTATTTGAGTAAATTTACGTGACCAACCAACATTTTTCGTTCACTATTATCCTTAATTTTGAACTCAATTTTCCACGTATAGGTTCCATCTTGCGCAATTCCTCCTTCAGTCCCCATTGTTCCGTCCCAACCTATTAATGCATCATGAGACTCAAATACAACTTGCCCCCACCTATTGAATATCAATAATGAAAAGTCATACGGATCATATCCTGAACTAAATATTGGTGAGAAAACATCATTAAAGTGATTGGCATCCGGAGTAAATGAATTTGGTATGAAGAAAATTAACTCTTCTTTGATTGAGATTGTTTTGAAAGTAGTGTCCGTACATCCATATTCTGATATTGCGATTAGCAAAATTGTATAATGTTCCACCTCATTAGTTGGGAAAATATGAGTTGGTGTTTCAAGAATAGACGTTTCATTATCACCAAAATACCATAAATAGCTAACTGCATTTGTTGATTGATTGATCATTGAAGATTCCGCATTGTATGACGAAAGAACGAATGAAGTAGGTTCGAATGAAGCGATTGGTTTAGGGTATACTGACACAGTAACTGGTTCAATACTGTTACATCCTTCTGACGTGGTACTTTGAATATAATATGTCCCATCACCGACATTTTGAGGAGAAAACAATGGTGTCATTGGGTTTAAATTTGACCAATATGTCAGAGTTACACCTGAACTAGAACTTCCCGCAGTTATTCCTGGTAAGGTTATATCTGCTGTTTCTGGTTCACAAAAACCTATTGGTTTTGTGATAATGAGATTTGGCTTTGGGTTAATAAAAATATCCATCGATGTTGGTGTAGCACATTGATTTACTGAAGGTGTAAATGTATATGTAGTTGTCCCAGATGAAGTTGTGTTGATTATTGATGAATTCCATGAACCAGTTATTGCTGGAATATTAGTGGATGATACTGGTAATAATACTCCAGAAGTGCCTTGGCATAGCGAAACTATTGGATCAAAAGTGGTTTGAGTTTGAGGCGTAATGTTAACAATAAATGCAGTTTTTGGACCTTCACATCCAGTTGAATTACTAATTTGAGAGACATAATAGGTTGTAGTACCTACATTAGTTGTTATTGGAATTGGAGGAATTGAAGTTGCATTGCTTGCATTTGTATCGTACCAAATAATTGAGTATGTATCTGGCACATTTCCAATTACTTCTGTAAGAACTAATGGTGTGGCAGTTGTATTTAGGCAATATACTACTGGATTTGGATTAAGTGCTTCAGGGATCGGATTCACTGTAATCAAAACCTGATCCATCTCTTCACATCCATATTCATTTGTTCCAATTACTGTATATGTTACTGTTCCTACTGATGGAACGAATGCTGTTGCATCAGTAATTCCATTGTCCCATGTGTAGGTTCCGGTTCCGGTTCCTGATAGTGAAATTGAAGAACCGAAACAAATTATTTGGTCAGTTCCCGCTGAAACGATTGGCAAAGGATTCACGGTTAGCACTACTTGATCAGTGTTTATACATCCGTTTGCGTCTGTTCCTGTAACAGTATATGTCAATATTCCAACTGACGGTGTAAATGCTATTCCATTAGTAATTCCGTTATCCCACGTAAAAGTTAATGCTCCTAATGCTAAAAGTGTCACAGTAGAACCAAAACAAACTGTTTGGTCATTTCCAACAGAAACAATTGGTAATGGAATAACGGTTACAATCACTTGATCTGAGTCTATACATCCGTTTGCGTCCGTTCCGGTTAAAGTATATGTTAATGCTCCAAATGCAGGCATGAATGCTGTTCCATCTGAAATTCCGTTATCCCAAGAATAGGTTACTGCACTTGTTCCTAAAAGTGTAACTGATGAACCGAAACAAACTGTTTGGTCAGTTCCTGCAGATACCGTTGGCAAAGGATTAACCGTCACTGCTCCAGAACCAGCAGGACCAGGACAACCAGCTAATGTATAAACACATGTATAAGTTGTAGTTGAACTTGGAGTTACAATAATCGAAGCCGTTGTCGCTCCAGTATTCCATAAAAAAGTTCCACCTGTTAATGAAGGAGTTGCCGTTAAAGTTGCAGAAGTTCCATCACAAACTGAAGCTGAATTAATATTTACAGTCGGGATTGGATTAACCGTCACTGCTCCAGAACCAGCAGGACTAGGACAACCAGCTAATGTATAAACACATGTATAAGTTGTAGTTACGCTAGGAGTTACACTAATCGAAGCCGTTGTCGCTCCAGTATTCCATAAAAAAGTTCCACCTGTTAATGAAGGAGTTGCCGTTAAAGTTGCAGAAGTTCCATCACAAACTGAAGCTGAATTAATATTTACAGTCGGGATTGGAT
>CANJKA010000018.1 GCA_947474675.1 Flavobacteriales bacterium | reverse complement strand
TTTACCTATCATAGGTTGAGCAAAAACATCTGCAATTTTTATTCTTTTCATTTTCTTATCTTAATCGAAAGGTAAAAATAAGGTAAAAATCGGTTTTTTGAAAGATTCTGATTGGATAAAAACAAAAAAGGAACTCATTTCTGAATTCCTTTTTTTTTAATTTGATTTTTCTTTTAATAAAGCATTTAATTTTAAAACTTTTTTCTTGGATAAAATATTCGTGTTAAAGTTTAAATTATTTACTATTTCTCTGTAATTAATTGTGTCTAAATTTTTATCATAAATGATTTTTTGAGGCATACAAAATGAACCGTCTCTGAATAGTTTTTGACAATAATATTCATTATTTAATTCATAAATATTTATTTTATCTCTAGCAAATACATCAAGGAAATAGTAAATTTTTATATTTTCAGAATATAGGAGATTTGAATTTGTAAATAAGTTTGATTCTTTCCAATGTAGCATATAAAGAGAATCTACTTTTGAAATATCATAGGTAATTTCTTTGTTTAAATATGGCTCCATAATCACTAGATTACTTTTTAAATTTTCTACCTTTTTTTCATAAAAAACTCGATCATATCTCCCCAAAGTTAAACCTCTTACATTGTGAAGAAACCAAAATTCATTTGCCATACCATCGTTATATGCTTTAAGAAAAATTTGAAAATAATATTCTCTCAAATACATGGATGATTGATGAGTAAACACAATATTAGGAGTGAAATTTAAATTTTTTGTAGAATCAGGAGAATTACAGCCATAACAAAATCCAGTTGGATAGCCATGGTATTTAAACATTAAAATTACTCTTTTAAAATTGTCTACATCTTTCAGTTTGTCTACATTTCGACCTCTATTTGATTGATCAATTTTATGAATTGTGTTCCAATATTGTTGAATCTCGTTTTCAGATTTTAATGCTGCAATTTCATGATCTAATTCTTCATTTGTTAATTGACAAGTTGCCCAATTATTAATCAAAATGAACAATAAAATAAAAATTATTTGAATTGTTTTCATCTTTAATTATTTTTCTTCTGCAATTCTAAATAATAAGGCAAATTCTTTTTATACACTTCAACATCCCAAATAATATCCCAATTACTAACATATTCACTGATTGGACCAAGATCCATTTTAGCTCTTCTCTCATCAATATGATCTGGATCTTCAACAGGTAATAAATAATAGACTTCTTTACTTTTATCAAACCCTACTTGACTACCATAAATTTGTAATTTACCATTTCTATTTGCTATTCGATCTTCCAATAATGCCAAGGATGAAGATGAAAATTTCCCGTTTTTGCATGCCTCTTGCATCATCGGTAAATATTTTTCTTGAGTTTTTAAATCGGCATGTTGAATGACTAAAAATTGTGTAGTCACCCCATCTTGACCTAATACATCATACCCTTGCCATCCATATGTATCAAGGATTTTTATAATTTTTATTAAATTAATTGAATCTTTAAAACTAATATCTTTCCACAATGAATCCATTTGTTTTGATTCTCTTCCATACTTTTGTTCAATTTCATCCAATCTTTGTCTACCACCTTGATCTTCTGAATCAATAATAGCAAGTTCTGCCACTAATTCATGGTTGTAATTTTTTTCAGTTTCGGTTTTATTTGCTAACACTTTTGCAATTAATGGCTCCCATCTTTTGTCTGAATGAAGAGAAATCAAATCTTGGTCAGTTGTTAGTTGACTATAATTCGAATAATTTCTTTTATTGGCTAAGTTATTTAATTGAAAAAAAGAACTGTCCGAATTATTTACTAAGGCCCAACTACATGCTGCTCCATATCGATGAAAAAAAATGGCTTTCCAACCCAACTCTTTGAAAGCATTTGAAAAAGAAGTAGCTGATAATTGGTAATCCTTTGCTTCGTATGCTTGGTATGCAATTATTATTAGAGAATCATATTTAACTCTATTATCTTGGCTGTTCACATTGTCAATTTGTGCTAAAAGAAAGATGGAGAGAATGATGTTTTTCATGGTTTTGTTCTAATGAGAAACAAAAATAGGGAATTAGATTTTCGGAAAATTGTATTATTGGGACAGGTGGGATTTTATAGAGACGTTGCGATGCAACGTCTCTTATTGTTTTTATTTTTTGGGGATGGATTTACGTACTGTGTGTTTTGACATTGCAGTGCAATGCCCCTACACGCGGGCAATAAATTTATTTATTGCCCGCGGCGAAATCCGCTAAAAATTGTTGTAACCCTAAATCCGTCAATGGATGTTTTGCTAATGCTTTGATTGCACTTAATGGTCCTGTCATTACATCTGCACCAATTTCTGCACAATTGATAATGTGCATTGGATGTCTTACTGATGCTGCCAAAATCTCTGTGTTGTATGCGTAATTGTCAAAAATCAATCTTATTTGTGCGATTAAATCCAAACCATTTGTTGAAATATCATCTAAACGTCCAATAAAAGGTGAAACATAAGTTGCTCCTGCTTTTGCTGCCAATAACGCTTGACCGCTAGAAAAAATCAACGTGCAATTTGTTCTGATTCCTTTTCCTGATAAATATTTAATCGCTTTTATTCCCTCTAAAATCATTGGGATTTTTACGACGATATTTTTGTGAAGTGCTGCTAATGCAACTCCTTCTTTTATCATTCCTTCGAAATCTACTGAATTTACTTCTGCACTTACATCTCCGTCAACAATGTTGCATATATCAACGTAATGTTGTAAAATGTTTTCTGCACCTGTAATTCCTTCTTTTGCCATCAAAGATGGGTTTGTTGTTACTCCATCTAAAATACCTAAATCATTGGCTTCTCTGATGTCGTTTAAATTTGCTGTGTCTATAAAAAATTTCATAATTTTATTTTTAAATTGAATCGCGATAAATTACGATTTTACGGGTTTATTTATTTTGAAATCGGATAATGGGATACGGGATTTATCCCTATTTCACAATGCATTCCGTTTTACGTTATTCTTTTGTTTTTATTCCATTTTCACATAAAATCGGGATGAATCCCGACCCTATGGGTTTGTTACATCAACCTATGCCCAAAGACCTCATACCTATGCCCTAAATTATTTTCCTTTCAAATTTCATTTTCACATAAAACCGGGATGAATCCCGATCCTATGGGTTTGTTACATCAACCTATACCCAATGACCTAATCCCTATGCCCTACTCATTTTCCTTTCAAATTTCATTTTCACATAAAACCGGGATGAATCCCGATCCTATGGGTTGGTTACATCAACCTATGCCCAATGACCTAATCCCTATGCCCTACTCATTTTCCTTTCAAATATTTTTCGAACCATTGGTCTTGTTCCCACAACAAATGAAGGATGTTTTCTTTTGCTGAATATCCGTGGCTTTCTTTTGGTAAAATTACCAATCTTGCTGGATTACCCATACCTTTTAATGCATTGAAATAACGTTCACTTTGTAAAGTAAAAGTTCCTGGATTGTTATCTGCTTCTCCGTGAATTAATAGCAAGGGTGTTTTCATTTTGTCTGCTGTCATGAAGGGTGACATTTCATTGTAAATTGCTGGAACATCCCAGTAACTTCTTTCTTCACTTTGGAAACCAAAGGGAGTCAAAGTTCTATTATATGCTCCACTTCTCGCCACACCGCAAGCAAATAAATTGGAATGTGTCAACAGATTTGCTGTCATAAATGCACCGTAAGAATGTCCGCCAACTGCTACTTTTGTTCTATCGATATATCCCAAAGAATCAACTGCATCAATCGCTGCTTTTGCGTTGGCAACTAATTGAGGGATGAAATTATCATTTGGTTCAGTATCACCCTCACCTACAATTGGAAAAGCTGCATCGTCTAAAACAACATAACCTCTCGTTACCCAATAAACTGGAGAGCCGTAATAAGGGAAAGTAAATTCATTTGGATTTGATGTATTTTGACCTGCACTGTTTTTATCCTTAAATTCTTGTGGATATGCCCACATAATCATTGGTAGTTTTTCTTTTTTAGTCATGTCGTAACCAACTGGTAAATATAAAGTCCCTGACAATTCAACACCGTCTGGACGTTTATACTTAATCACCTCTTTATGGACACCTTCTATGCTTTTGAAAGGGTTTTTGAAATCAGTAATTGCAAGAGGAAGTGATTTATTTTTTATGTTTCTAACATAGTAATTTGGATATTCTGTTGGCGACTCAATCATAACCAATACTTCTCCTTTTTCAATGTTTACAAAAGATAATAAACTTTCTTTTTTAGTCGTAAAAGTTGATTGGTATAAACGTACTTTCTTACCGGTAGTTAAATTCATTTTATCTATAAAAGGAAATTGACCTTTCTCAGTAAATCCATTACCAATTAAGAATGCTTCGTTTTTTACTAAATGTAAAACATAACGTCCGTATTGATTTCTAGTTAACTCAAAACTTCCTGGATCACTATATGCATCTTGAGAGTTACGATCAAAAATCATGATTGGTTTAATTGAAGAATTCGATGGGTTGAAAGTAAACGTTTTTGTATTACGTGTATTCCACCATCCTTCTGTTATAATTGCCAAATTTTCATTCCCCCATTCAACATCTTCAAAACGTTGAACCGTTTTTGTCATTGATACTGGAGCTGAAGTAAAAGGTGCAGCCCATTGAAACAACTCATCTCTAAAATCTACTTTTTTCTCAGGATCACCTCCGTCTAATGCTTCAATAAAATATAATGTTGCAGGTTTATCTGTTCTCCAAGCCATATATCTTTTACCAGTTCTAACTGCCATTGTTCCTTTTGGTAAAACTTCAGTTAAAGGAACATTGTTTACTTCTTTTACTAGAACACTTTTAGTTGTATAAACCGATGAAGAAGTTGAAAAACGATCTAATTGAACAATATAAGAAAATGGTTTTTGAATTTTAGTAGCCATTACAAGTGTTCTATCTGGAGACATTGAGAAACCTGACCACATATCTTTTTCTTTCCAGATTGAAGTCGTTCCATCTAATTTGACTAATATTAATTCAGATGTAATTAAGTTTTCGAAATTCATCTCATCCATTTTATTTTTCAATAAATCTTGATAAGTTCTATTTTGAGCTTTCGATCCGTTACTGATAGAAATTATTGGCCCAGCAGGCATTTCTTTTGAGGTATTTATCAAAGCAGGTCTATTTTTCGGCAACATTTTAACCAATAAAGTTTGGTTATCAGAAAACCAAGTAAAAGGACTTCCTAAATTAGCATTCAAATTAGCATCTGTTAATTTTTGAGCTTTAGCCGTAATAACATCTATCACCCATAATTCAACGCCTGTAGTAGTTGTATTTGTGAAACCAATTTTCTTTTCATCAGGTGACCAAGCAATGTTGCTGATTTTAGCATTTACAGGTAAATTTGCAATCTGAAGCAATTCAGTTCCTTTAAATTTTCTGATTTTTAAATTAGTGACGTAAGTAATTGTACTTGAAATATTTGTGGTTGGATTTATTCTTAAACCCGCTAATTTCATTTCTTCTTGAGAAAGATCTTCCAAATTTTTGTATGTATTTCTGTACGAAAATAATATATTTTCGTTTTTACTGTCAGTCATTACAGATGGTGCTCTTTCGTAATCTACCAACTCCATGATTTCTTTCGGTGGTTTTTGATAGGTTAAATTTTCTTGCGCTTGAAGAATCGTTCCTGTTAATAGGAATAGAAAGCAATAAATAAATTTCATAATGTATAATTTTGAATCGTAAATATAATGAGATAATTAGAGAATAAAGATATTATACTCGAAATTTGATTATAGTGATCATAACTAAATGCTTTTAATAAAAGTAACTTAAAATTATAGGTGCTTTTAATGTTTTAAGATATGGATTCAGTTATAGTTAAAACTCACTCAAACACCCAATACGTTCCTTCTTCTCCCATTTTTTTAATTTTTGAAAGTAGTTCTTTAGGGGTGTAATTTGTAATGGTTTTAAATTGTTTATTGAAATCAGATTGATCATAATAGTGATTATACAAAGAGATTTCAGTTAATGAATTAAATTCTAGTTGTGATTGTGTAAAATTCAGTGTATTTCTAAATTTTACCATTTTTTTATACTCTTCAATGGAACAACAAAAATGCTTTTGGAAATGCCGAAGCAACGTTTTTCGATTGATTCCCGTTGTTTCAACTAGAGTTTCAACTTTGATGGTACCATTGCTTTCAATAATCATATTTAAACAATCTATCAAAACTGAATGCTTAAAATTAACTAATTTAGAAAGGAAAAAATTATCTAATAAATTGCACTTTATGTCCAAATTATCAGTTTTAAATACATTCGACAAAACCTCTTCAAATTCTTTCCCAAAATAGTTAAATTCTTTTGTTACATTATTATATATTTTACACAATTCTTCTGAAACAAAATGATTTATCCCAGCTACTTGAAAAGCCACACCAATTTTATTAAAACAGCCATTTAATGAAACACTAATGTTTTGACTGTAATTCATCGTATATAAAATATTAATTTTCGCATTAACGTTTGACTTAACTAAAGATGTCATTCCATCGAATTCTAAATCAGAATTTTTATAAGCTGTTAAACCATGAATAAAGTTAGGATAAAAAGTAAATTTCTTTTTAAAATTTAAATCTGTTGATTGATGAAAATAATAATATGAAATGTGTTTTTTAAGAATTGAATCTTTTGGTTTGATGGTTAAAAAAGTATCTAGTGGAGACATGAATATAAACTGACATTAATTTATTACAAATAAACTAATAAAACTCCAATTAATGAATGAAGTAATCTGATTAAATAAATTATTGAATTTTAAAATAATATCTATTTCAAGAGTTGATTTTTAAACAAATCAAGCTATCTTTACGCTATGGATTTTACAACAATAAAAGCACTTCACATCATATTCGTAGTAAGTTGGTTTGCTGGACTTTTTTATATCGTCCGCCTGTTTATCTATCATACAGAAGCACAAGAAAGAGATGAAGCTGCAAAAAAAGTATTGTCAGATCAATTTGAAATAATGGAAAAAAAATTGTGGTGGATCATTACAACTCCAGCAATGATTTTGACGATTGTTTTTGGAACTTGGATGCTTTTCCATTCTCAATATCCTAAATATTATTTATTACAACAACCTTGGATGCAAATTAAATTAACATTTGTTGCTCTCTTATTATTCTATCATTTTGTTTGTCAAAAAATAATTAGTGATTTGAAAAAAGGAATTTTTAAATGGAAATCAAACGGTTTACGATTATGGAATGAAGTTGCAACCTTGGCTTTAGTCGCAATCGTATTTTTGGTAGAAATGCAAAATTCAATGGATTGGATCAAAGGCACTTTAGGATTTTTCGGAGTTGCAATTGGATTGATGATAGGGATTAAGATTTATAAAAAATTAAGACAGAAAGACACAAGACTTTAAGATAAAAGACAACAAAATTCAAAACTTTTTAATAGAATATAACAAGTCTTAACATCTTGAATCTTTTAATCTTGAATCTAAAAAGCTATATTTACAACTGAAAAAAAAATTGACATGTACAACAACATACTTATAGAACAAAAAGGACACATTCAGATTATTACTATTAATCGTCCAGCTCAATTAAATGCTTTGAATAAAGAAACAATTGAAGAATTGAACAAAGCATTAACATCTGCGAATGATGACAAAGGAACTGGAGTGATCATTTTAACTGGTTCAGGTGAGAAATCATTTGTTGCAGGTGCAGATATTAAAGAATTTTCTGATTTTGGAATAGCTCAAGGTGCTGAACTTGCAAAAAATGGTCAAGAAATATTATTTTCTTACTTAGAGAATTTGTCAACTCCAGTGATTGCAGCTATAAACGGCTTTGCATTGGGTGGAGGTTTAGAATTAGCAATGGCTTCACATATAAGAATTGCATCATCTAACGCAAGAATGGGATTACCAGAAGTTTCATTAGGAGTAATTCCAGGATACGGTGGAACACAACGTTTAGCACAATTAGTTGGAAGAGGAAAAGCAAATGAAATGGTTTTCACAGCTGGAATGATCAATGCGGAAGATGCTCTAAAATGGGGCTTAGTAAATCATGTTGTAGAACCACTTGAATTGATAGCGAAAGCAGAAGAAATTGCTGGTAAAATATTGAATAATTCAGCATCTGCAATTGCATCTGCTATTCGTTCAGTAAATGCAAATTACAACGATGGAATTCACGGATATGATGTAGAAGTTGAAGAATTTGGAAAATGTTTTGGAACTCCTGATTTCAACGAAGGAACAACTGCATTTTTAGAAAAACGTAAACCAAATTTCAGAAATTAATGTCTAACCCGATAAAAAAATTATTGGGTCAAACTGCCATTTATGGCCTTCCTACTATTATTGGGAGAATGTTGAATTTCTTATTAGTTCCAATTTATGTAGCTAAATTTTCCCCAAAAGATTACGGGATGGTATCAACCTTGTATTCTTGGGTTGCATTTTTAGTGATTTTTTTAAGTTTCGGAATGGAAACTGCATTTTTCAGATTTATCCAAAACAAGGAAGATAAGAAATCTGTTTTTGAAAATAGTTTTTTAACTGTAATAGGAATAAACATATTATTTTTTCTGTTTTTAATTGGCTTTAATCAAGACATTGCCAACCTTTTAAAGTTTTCTGATTTCCCTATATTTATCATCCTTTTAGGGGCAATTGTATGTATTGATGCTGTTTCAGCATTACCAATGGCGAAGCTTCGTTCTGAAGAAAAAGCGGCAAAATTTGCAATAATTCAAACGGTTGCAATAGCTGTAAATATAGGGTTGAATTTATTTTTGATGTTAGTTGTTTTTGATAAGTCTCGACCGGAAGAAGGTATTATTTTTATTTTATCCGCAAATTTGTTCTCCTCATTAGTAAAACCGATTTTTTTATACAAAGACTTTCTAAGCATTAAATTAAAATACAATCCTGAATTAGCAAAACAAATGTTTATTTATGCTTTACCTATAATGATCGGTGGTTTAGCTGGAATTGTAAATGAAACAATCGATAGAATTTTATTAGTTAATATACTATCCGATGGTCACATGTCTCTTGATAAAGCGAATGAACAAGTTGGGATTTACAGTGCATGCTACAAATTATCCATGTTGGTGACCATTTTAATTACGGCCTACAGATATGCTGCTGAACCTTTCTTTTTTGCTCAATTAAAAAATGAAGATAAAAACAAAATTTACAGTAAAGTAATGAATTATTTCGTTGCGGCTATTTGTTGTGTTTTTCTTTTAGTTTCTTTAAATATAGATATTATTAAAGTATTTTTTATTCCTAATAAAGACTTTTGGGACGGATTAAAAGTGGTGCCTATTTTGTTATTGGCCAACGTATTTTTAGGCGTCTATTTTAACCAAAGCATTTGGTACAAATTGAGTAATCAAACTAGATTTGGAGCTTATATCGCAATTGCAGGCGCTTCTTTAACAATCTTAATTAATTTTATTTTTATTCCAAAACATGGGTATATGGCCAGTGCCTGGGCAACAATGATTGTTTACGCTTTTCAAATGGTTCTTTCGTATGTTTTAGGTCAGAAATATTATCCTATCAAATACAATTTACGTAAATTTTTCTTGTATTTAGGAGTTGCGATTCTCTTGTTTTTATTGTCTGGATTGTTTGGATTTGAATCTGACTCAATCATGAAAGCAATTATAAATAATGCACTTATATTGTTTTATGTCTATATGGTATGGACGCTTGAAAAGCCAGTGAAAACCATAAATTAAACCTATCATTTTTTTAACTTTTGACGATTTCTGGGCAAATGCATCAAGTTTTTTAACCACAGATTTAAACAGAGTAATATACGCAGAGTTGCACGAAGTTGTTTTTAAAGTAGTTATGTAAAAAACAATGTTTTTCAAATTTTATGTCTATATGATTTAGACACTAGAAAAGCCGGTGAAAACCATTAGTTAAATTTAGAAATAGGTTTGAATTTCATCTATTTCAAGGACAAATATATTTAAATTCAGAGGACATAGATTGTTTTTAACAAAGGAGTGCCAAAGGAGTTGCTAAAATGGGCGTTACATTGAGCTTTTGCATAACACTTTGAAAAACTTCGCGACACTCCGTGAAAAAAACTCTGTGTCAATCTGTGGTTAAAAAAATCAAAATCCATTTGTCCTACCTCAATTTCAGAAACGTTATTTTCCCGATTTTTATTATTATCTTTGACAGTTATAGAAAAGAATAAGATATGCAAATCAAAGTCATTAATACTTCCCAAAATACTTTACCCTCTTATGAAACAATTGCTTCAGCAGGTTTAGATATTAGAGCAAATTTAACTGAAATCATAACGTTGAAACCTTTAGAAAGAGCACTTGTAAAAACAGGGTTGTTTCTTGAAATACCAATGGGATATGAAGCACAAGTTAGACCTAGAAGTGGATTAGCTTATAAAAATGGAGTAACTGTTTTAAATTCTCCCGGAACAATTGATGCGGATTATAGAGGTGAGATAGGTGTTATTCTAATCAATTTATCGAATGAAGAATTTGTTATTAATAACGGAGAAAGAATTGCTCAATTAGTTTTTGCTAAAGTAGAGCAAGCTGAATGGAGTGAAGTTGAAGTTCTTTCTGACACTGTTAGAGGTGAAGGAGGATTTGGAAGTACAGGAGTGAAATAATTGTCTTCGGACATCTAAAAAATATATACAATGAAAATTATTGTACCAATGGCAGGAAGAGGAAGTCGTTTACGTCCTCATACTTTAACAGTACCAAAACCATTATTACCAGTAGGTGGAAAGCCTATTGTTCACCGTTTGGTAGAAGACATTGCTGCCGTTTGCAGTGAGAAAATAGAGGAAATTGCTTTCGTAATAGGTGATTTTGGTCCAGAAGTGGAAGCTGAATTAATTGCAGTAGCAGAAAAACTAGGAGCAAAAGGCACTATTTGTTACCAAGATCAGGCATTAGGGACAGCTCACGCTGTATTATGCGCAAAAGAAATGCTTGATGGACCAGTAGTAGTAGCTTTTGCAGACACATTATTTAAAGCAGATTTTAAAATTGACCCAACTGCTGACGGGATTTTGTGGGTTAAACAAATTGATAACCCAAGTGCTTTCGGCGTTATAAAAATGAATGATGCAGGTGAAATAATAGATTTCGTTGAGAAACCAGACGTTTTTGTTTCTGATTTAGCAATGATTGGGATTTATTATTTCAAAGATGGTGCTGCGTTAAGAAAAGAATGTGAATACTTGATTGATAACGATGTAATAAAAAGTGGTGAATATCAATTACCAGATGCATTAAGAAGATTAACAGAATCTGGGAAAAAATTCAAACCAGGTGAAGTTTTAGAATGGTTAGATTGCGGTAACAAGGAGGTAACAGTTTTTACAAATCAACGTGTTTTAGAATATGATCAAGAGAAAGGGATAAATATGGTTCATCCTACAGCAAAATTAATTGATTCAATAATAATTCCACCTTGTTATATTGGTAGAGATGTAATTTTAGAAAACTCAGTTGTTGGACCACATGTATCTTTAGGGAAAGGTTCAATGGTTACAAATTCAATCATCAAAAACAGTATTCTTCAGCACGACGCAATTATTGTAGACGCAAATTTAAAAGACTCAATGTTAGGTTCTAATTCAAAATACAAAGGATTAGCTAGAGATCTTAGTTTGAGCGATTATTCTATAATTTCATAAGTTTTATAAATGGCTAAAAATAGTTTAAAGATAAAATCTCAATTCATTTTAAAATTGAGTTGCATTTGCCTCGTATTATCACATATTGTTTCGTGTGCGACTAAAAAAAATGCACCAATTTCTGAGAATAAAAGTATCTCTAAACTTGATTATGCTTACATTGAAAAATTTCACGAAGGTTTACGTTTAAAAGCTAAAGGTGAACTAGACAATTCATTGGCTTGCTTCGATATTTGTTTAAGATTAAAACAAAACGATGATGCTGTATATTATGCATTATCACTTATATATACGATAAAAAAAGATGGCGTAAAATCACTAGAAGCATTACAAAATGCAGCAAAATATGCTCCTGATAATATTTGGTACACGCAAGAATTAGCGTATCAATATTTTGATCAGAATAGGTTTGATGAATCCGTGAAATGTTTTAGCAAATTAGTAGAAAAAGAACCTTCAAATGTAGATTGGTTATATGGATATGCAGAATGCTTAGTAAAAGTTGGAAAGGCAAATGAAGCAATAAAAGCGTTGGATAAAACGGAAGAACAAGTAGGAAAACATCCTGAATTAACAATTCAAAAATTTAAATTATACGTTCAAATTAAACAACCTGAAAAAGGAATTGCTGAAATTAATAAAGCTAGATTAGAATTTCCTAAGGACCCACAATTATTAGGTGTATTAATTGACTATTATTTTCAATCTAATCAAGAAAAAAAGGCAATTGAAATTTTAAAAGATTTAGTAATTGTTGATCCAACAAATGGTAGAGCTCATCTGTTTTTAGCCGAAGTTTATAATCAACAATTGAATAAAAAAGACTTTTACAATGAATTGAAAAAAGGATTTATCTGTGATGATGTTGATATCGATACAAAAATGAAAGTATTAATATCAATACAAGATAAGCCAACAAAATTAGATCCAGAAGCATATGAGCTGGCTGACATTTTAGTAAAACAATATCCAAACGATTCAAAAGCTTATTCTATCCAAGGAGATTATTATTTAAGAGCGGAAGAAAATGAAAAAGCTTTAAATGCATATAAGAATGCTTTAAAATTTGATAAAACGAAATATGCTATATGGAACCAAGTCTTAATGATGGAATACCAAAATAGTAAATTTGATTTATTATATGATGATAGTAAAGCTTGCTTGGATTTATTTCCATCCATTCCATCAATTTATTTATTGAATGGTATTGGTGCTAATCAATTGAATAAATTTAATGAAGCTATCACTTCTTTAGAAATGGGTAAAGATTTGATAATAAACGATAAATCTTTACTCTCTGAATTTAAAAGTCAATTAGGTGAATCCCTATTTGGGTTAAAAAAGTACAAAGAAGGCATTGTTCAATACGAAGAAGCTTTAACATTAGATCCGATGAGTTCTCTCAATATGAATAATTATGCTTTCAGACTTGCATTGGCTAAACTTGATTTTCAAACAGCAGAAGAATTAATTAAAAAGGCAAATGAAATTTCTCAAAATCAATCTACTTTTATTGATACTTATGGGTTCGTATATTTTCAAAAAGGTGATTTTGTAAAAGCTAAAGAATACTACGAAAAAGCATATATCATTAATTCGACTGATAAAAACATATTAGAACATCTAGGAGACGTAAATTTTAAAATAGGTCAAATTGATAAAGCAGTTGAATTCTGGATTAAAGCAAAAAATGCGGGATCAACAAACAAAAATATAAATCAAAAGATTAATAAAAAAGAATATTATGAACCGATCTATTGAAATTGTAAGTTTTCTTTTTACACTTATACTTATTACATCTTGTGGATCGGTGAAAGAAATAGAGCCCGTTGTTGTGAAGCTAGAAAAAACTAGAAGAAGCGAATTACTTCATGCTTTAGATAGTATTTCTACAAGAAAACCTTCTTTCTTTTATTCTAAAATCACAACAAGTTATTCAGATACTACAACGGAAAAAGCATTCAAAACTTCTATTAGAATGGTATCAGATAGTGCAATAAATTTAACTGTTTCTTATGCTGCAATTCCAGTTATCACATCAATGATCACCAAAGATTCATTAAAAATCGTAAATAGAATTGATAAATGCTTAATATTTAAAGATTTATCTTTCATAAAAGAAACATTTGGAATCGATTTTAAATACAATAATGTAGAAGAATTATTCTTAGGTTTACCATTAGATTATGATACAACCCAAAGGTATTTTCAAATGCAAGATCCAACAAATTATGTTATTTCTTCACATAAGAAAATACAAATTAGAAGAAACGAAAGAAACCCTAGTGACGACATTGTTATTCAATATTTTTTAAATTCAAAAATGAATGAATTGGTAAAAACTCTGGTCAATAGTCCACATGATTCTACAGAAATTGAAATCAATTACATAACACGAGAATTAATTGAAAATTTTCACATTCCAAAAGATGTTCTCATTCAGGTAAGGACACCAAAAAACAATATTCGAATTGATTTGACATACGAAAAGACAGAAGTTAATATAAGACAACCTCTAGTTGTCACAATTCCGGAAGGATATGAGATATGTAAATAAAACAATGATGAGGATAATATTTTACTTTTTTCTTTTTACAAGTTATTCTGTTTCTTCTCAATCAACAAGTCAAAAACTTAAAAAAGAGCAAGATAGATTAGAAACTAAAATTTCTAACACGAAGTTCCTTTTAGATAAATCAAAATCCGTAACAGAAGCATCACTCAACGAATTAAAGCTAATTGACAATCAAATTAAATATAGAGAAGAACTTTTAAATAATTATGATAACCAAATAAGAGGAGCTGAAATTCAAGTTGTAAAAAAAGATTCACAAATAAAATTATTATTCGCGAAATTAATAAAGTTAAAGAAGCAATATAAAAAATTATTAATCCATGCTTATAAACATAGAAATAAGTACGGAAAAATGATGTTTATTTTTTCTTCTGAATCATACTACAAGGCTTTAAAAAGGAAAAAATATCTAGAGAAAATTTCAGATATTCAAAAAAAGCAATTTTTAATTATAAAACAACACCAAGGATTAATAAAGAAGGAGATTTCATCCATTCAAAAAGAAAAAAGTCATAAAATAACAGTACTTTCTGAAAAGAAAAAAGAAAAAGAAGCTATTTTAATTGATAAAGAAAAACAACAAGTTGTCTATCAAAATTTCAAATCAAAAGAAAATGAATTGTTAGTACAATTACGTGATGATGAATATAAAAAAGTCATCCTAAAAGAAAAAATTAATGCTGCAATTAAAAAAGAAATCGCAGATGCCTCTATTAAAGCGGGGAAAGTAGCATCTGAAGCAAAAAAGAAAAAAGAAGAAGCTGCAGCTAAGAAAAAGGCAGCACAAGAAAAAGCAAAATCATCAACCCCTTCTAAAACAGATGTAAAAACTGAAGTTACAGTACCTGAACCAAAAATAGAAGAAAAGAAGGAAATTATCTATGCCGAAACTAAAGAATCTGCAGTACTTGATAAAAATTTCGAAAGTAATAAAGGTAAACTTCCTTGGCCGGTTGATAAAGGAGCAATAACAGAAGGTTTTGGTAAAAATGCTCATCCAACTTTAGAAAATGTTTATACAAACAATAGCGGAATTGATATAAGTGCACCTAAAAACGCACAAGTAAGAGCAGTTTTTGAAGGTGAAGTTACTAGTATATTAAATATACCTGGAGCTGGTAAAGTTGTAATTATTAAACACGGAAACTATAGAACTGTATATACAAACTTACAAGATACTTATGTAACAAAAGGTTCAAAAGTCAACACAAAACAAGCTATTGGATCTTTAATCGTTACTCCTAATAGCAATGTCTCAATCGCACATTTTGAAATTTATCAAGTCGTTGGAAGCGCAGTTTTAACAATCAATCCAACTCTTTGGGTAACACATTGAATTAAGTGTTAGCCTGTATTACTATTCATGGAGTTTTTATATAATATAAAAAGTGAGTTTTAGAGTTGCTTTATAAATCCCTTTTCATTAAAATATCATTTTGTTTATCTGTTCCAAGAAGAAAAATATGCGATCCAAAAGGTACATAACCCCATTTTTCATAAAATTTAATAGCTTTATGATTGTGCTCCCAAACTGCTAAGAATATTATTTCATAATCGCCTTTCTGTGCGATATCAATGCAATGAGCCATCAACGAAGCTCCAATTTTTAACGAATGATGTGTTTGAGAAACATAAAGTCGTTCAATTTCAATGGATTTAGCATTGCTGAATTTTTCAAGAACCTTGTTCAATTTAAGTTTAACAAAACCGATGATTTCTTTATTATATTCAGCAAAAAAGAAAAGAGTGTTTTCTTCCATCATTTCTGCTTCAATTTTGGATGTAACACAGTGTTCAGCTAAATATTGATCCATATCCTCGCTTGTGTTGTACTCAACAAAAGTTTCAAAAAATGTAGATCTACTAATATCTGCTAAGATATTGCATTCAGAAAACAAAACTTCACGAATAATCAAACTCATACTAGTTTAAAATTGAATACTCGAATTACTTATTTTTATCTACTATAACGCCAATTTCCATTGCTAAATTAACAACATCTGTCGGCATTGAATGCTCAATTTTATAAGAATAAATTCCATTTTCAGAATATTTCTTATTCGCTTCAACTAGATGTTCACTATCAAACATCGAAAGTCCTGGTTCGCCAATGTATTCACCCTTGTTGTCAATAACTGTTAAATCATATTCTTTTACAGTTTCCTTCTTACTAGGAGAAATTTCAGTAACTTTCACTTTTAAAACTTTGAATTCAAATCCTTCAGTATACCTAAAAGCTAAACTCATTTTATATGTTTCATCAATATTTTCTATCGGAATTTTAAAAGTTTTCACATCTGATTTTAACCACTCAACTTTCGGTGAAAGTTCTTGATTTTCAGAAAAAACTCTATCATTCGATGAACAACCAATCAAACTGATTCCAATAATTACAGCAAAAAATATTTTCTTCATAATTTTTTCTTTGTTAAATTTTCTTTTTCAATACAATACAAAAAGTTGAAAAAGTAAATTCTTTAGCAAAGATATTCTTAAGTTTGATTAATTAGCAGCATCAAACTATTAAAAATGAAAGAGTAATAAACAATTATATGTTATTTAGTTTTAAAAGAATCGATTTTGAATCGATTCTTTATTGTAATTTTATGGTATAATTAAAATATAGACTATGAATCCTTTTAAAATCATTATACTTTTTTTACTAATAAATACAAATTTAAGTGCTCAAAATTCTAAAGCAAAACATTGGGTCTTAGGAATGGAACTGAACGTAGTTGACGATGATGGAAGAAGGCCAATTTTAGCTCCTAAAAACTTCTTTAATGGATTAAATTTTCTCCCTTTTCCGACAGCATTTTCTTTTGAATATTATTTAAAAGATAATTTCAGTATGGAATTATCCGAATCCGTAAATACCTATGAAGTAGGAGAATTTGTTGATGGAGCTTCAAATCCAAAAAATATTTTTTTCATGGCTCTTGATTTTAATGCTAAGTATTCATTTAATTCATTGTATAGTAGTCTCTCATTCTCTAAAAAAATAAATTGGTTTGATCCTTACATTATGGCTGGTTTTGGTGTTACTCACAGAAACGCAATCGTTCCAACTTTCAATGGTGGAGGTGGTGCAACATTTTGGGTAAGCAAAAAAATTGGTATTAATATTCAATCAATGGGGAAATTAAGTTTTTCTGATAAAGGATCTTTCTATTTTCAACATTTACTAGGTGTTAAATTGAAATTTTAAGAAGATTTAATTTTAAGAATTTCAGTCCATACAATTTCTGCTGATTCATCCCACGAAAACAACTTTGAACGCTCTAAACCTTTGATAGATAGGTCATTTTTTAAAGTTTCATTCGAACTAATATCATCCATTTTCTCAAAAATATCCTGAACATTAAAAGGATCACAATAAATTGCAGCTTCATTTACAACTTCAGGCAAGGAAGTTAATTTACCTGAAAGGATAGGTGTACCACATTTCATTGCTTCAACTAAAGGAATTCCAAAACCTTCAAAATAGGGGACATATACAAAAACTGATGCTGCCCCCATTAAATTAGCTAATTCTCCAAGTGGTAAATGCCCTGTAAAATGGACAGTGTTTTTAACTTCATTTGAAAGTTCAATATTAAATCCTGAATTTTTCCACAAGGCTTCTCCTACTATTACTAATTCATGAGTCGGATCAACAGTAATTCTATATCTTGAATAAGCATCCAATAAACGACCAACATTTTTTCTTGGATGAAGTGCTCCAACAAATAAAAAATAAGGTTTACCTTTCGTATACTTCTCCCTAATAAACTTCTTTAAATCTTCAGTTAAAGGACGAAATTCTTCTGATGCACCATTCCAAGCAACAGTTACTTTATCTTCGTTGATCGAATAACTTGAACATATATCTTGCTTAGAATAATTTGAAACAGTAATAATTTGAGTCGCCTTTTTAGCAAAAAGAGGAAAGAAAAAACGTAAATAAATTCGAGCAATGAAAGGAATATCTTTTGGATAATGCTCGAAATTAATATCATGAATAACTGCAATTTGAGGAACTTTAGATCGCAATGACAAGTAACCATCAGGTGATAAAAAAACATCTGCTTTGTACTTTTTCAAAGCTTTATAAACTGCAAACTCGAACCAATAAACAAACAAAATTGGATGTCTTGCAGGAGGATTTAAAACTACAGGTGTAACATTATCACCAAAAATAAATTTTGGATCATAAGGCCTATCAAAAAACAAAACAAATTCGTCTTCAGGATGTTTTTCAATTAATCTTTTAACTATTTCAAATGTATACCAACCAAACCCCTCCATTTTTGAAGAAAGTAAGAATCTAGTATTTATAGCAATTTTCATTAACCCATTAATTAATCAAAAAATTAAAATTCTTGTAAGATATAATTTGAAATTTTTTCTTTTCCAATAGTAGTTGCTGGACCATGACCACAATGAACAACCGTTTCATCCGGAAGCTCAAACATTACATCTCTAATCGTTTTTTTCAATACCTCCATACTGCCTCCAGGTAAATCAACTCTTCCGTAACTTCCTTTAAATAAAACATCCCCATTAATAACGAATTTATTCTCTTTATTGTAAAAAACAACATGACCAGGAGCGTGGCCAGGCGTAAATAAAACGTCGAATTCAATTTCACCAAAAACTAATTTATCACCATTTTTAAGTGTTTTATTCGGTTGAGGGGAAACTTTGTAACCTGGAAATCCATACATATGTGCATAATTTGAAACAGAATTAAGTGTTACTAAATCTTCAGAGTGTAAATAATAATCTAAATTAAATTTATTTTGAATATAAGAATTTCCAAGAACATGATCAATATGTGCATGTGTGTTTAATAAAGCTAAAGGTTTTAAATTATTCTCTATAATAAAAGAAGTGATCGCCTCTTCTTCTTCACTTGTATAACATCCTGGATCAATAATTACACAGTTCTTTTGTTCGTCAGAAACAACATAGGTGTTCTCTTGAAATTGATTAAATGCAAAAATGTCAATGTATAACATGTTAATTATTTTTTATTTGAATGTAAAGTTAGGACTATTTTTAAGGATTCAATTAAAATATTTAAGACTTGAATAAGTATAATTTGGAAAGTTTAACAACCTATTAACATAAAAACTCAACTAGGATGTAAAAAAGTAGATTTTCAATAGTACATTTATTAAATGACTTTATATATCTTTGTACTTTAAAAATTTAAACATGAAATATTTATCAATATTAGTAATTGGCTTCGTTATTTTTAGCTGTGGAACAAAAGTTCCAATTACAAATCAATTAAAAGAAGATTATAATTTGAATGAAACGAACATGAAAAAAGTTCAATTCTACACTTCTCAAATTATTTATTTAGAAAGAAGCAAATCTACAGGTTCACAAGGAACTGCAGCAGATGGATCTTTGGTAACAAGTAAAAACACTGAACAAGATCGTATTATTATACCAGCTGGAACAACCTGTATTTTTGATAGTTATGGCACAAATGGTGAAGTAATCGTTCGTTTTCAATCAGGAACTTTAAAATTTGGTCAAAGACCTAATCAAACAAATGGTAAATATTATTTGTTTGCAGATTGGCAAACAGATAAAGGAGGAGAACTAAAATATGGTAAAGAAACATTTTATGCTACAACTGAAAGTGGAAGTGCTTATTTAATGGTTGTTCTTAAAAAATTAAATAAAAATAAACGAAAAGATAAAGTTGAAAAAGGAATGAAAGTTTAATCTTTTTATCAATTGAAATTAAAAAACCATCGCTTTAAGTTATGGTTTTTTTTTATGTTATAATTTTTAACTCCCCTTTATTTCACTTAAATTTAACAGAGAGTTAATATGAAAATCTGATGTTTAGCTTCATCTTTGCAAAATGAAATTGTTCAATAGAGAATTAAGTTGGCTTTCTTTTAATGCAAGAGTTCTACAAGAAGCCATGGACGAAAGGGTTCCTTTAATAGAAAGGATGCGATTTTTGGGTATCTACTCAAATAACATGGATGAATTTTTTCGAGTTAGAGTAGCAAATATTCGCCGTTTAATACAAGTTGGAGAAAAAAAAGTTGATGGCTTTGAAGGAACTCCTAAAGAATTATATTCTGTAATACGAACAACAGTTTTAGAACAACAAGCAAAATTTGAATTTGTCTATCAATCGATTATAGGTGAATTAGAAAATCAGAACATTGTAAAATTGGATGAAAATACATTAACCGATGTTCAATTAGAAGAATTGTCTGAATTTTATAACATTAAACTAAAACACGAAATTGTTCCAATAATCTTAGATTCCAAAACTCCTTTTCCAAGATTAAAAGATTATTCTATTTACTTGGCTGTAAAGATGGTTTCTGTTTTAGAAGTTAAAACTCATTATGCACTAATTCAAATACCTAATGAATTTTCTCGATTTTACCGATTAAAAGATTCAGATAAAAAATATTTCATCCTATTAGATGATATTATTCGAATTCATTTACCAAATATTTTTTCAATTTTTTACTTTGATTCTATTGAAGCTCACACCTTTAAATTCACGAGAGATGCTGAATTGAATTTAGACGATGATATTTCTGGTTCCTTCATAGAAAAAATAACTAAAAGCTTAAAGGACCGAAAAAAAGGCGAACCTGTAAGATTTGTTTATGACCAAAATATGTCAACTGATCTTTTGGAATATTTAACCAAATCATTAAATTTGAAAAGAGGAATGAATATAATTCCTGGTGGAAAATACCATAACTTTAAAGATTTTACATCTTTCCCTACCTTTGAAAGACCAGATTTATTATACGATTTAAAACCTTCTCATATTCATACAGACTTAGAAAACAAAAGAAGTTTGATCAAAGTTATTGTAGAAAAAGATATATTATTACATTATCCATATCAACGATTTGACTATGTAGTTGACTTATTAAGAGAAGCTGCTATTGATCCAAAAGTTACAACTATTAAGATAAATGTCTACCGCGTTGCTAACCATTCACAAGTTATGAATGCACTCTTAAATGCGGCCACTAATGGAAAAGATGTAACAGTAGTGATGGAATTGCAAGCCAGATTTGATGAAGAAAACAATTTATATTGGTCAAATAGGTTAAAAGAAAATGGAGTTAAAGTTTTATATGGCCTTCCTGATTTAAAAATTCATTCAAAATTAATTCAGATTACTCGTAAATCGAAAGGAAAAGAAACGTTTATATCTTATGTAGGAACGGGGAATTTCAATGAAAAATCATCCCGTATATATAGTGATTTAGGGTTGTTAACTTCTAATGTATCAATTTCAAAAGAAATCAAAAAAGTATTTCATTTAATCGAAAATCATTTTAACAGAGGTCTATTTAGAGAATTGATGGTGTCCCCTTTTAATACTCGAAGAAAAATAATAAACCTTATTAATGCAGAAATAAATCTTGCAAAAAAGAATAAAAAAGGATTAATTCGATTGAAAATAAATAACCTCGTTGACAATATAATGATCAATAAATTATACGAGGCAAGTAATGCTGGAGTAAAAATTCAATTAATCATTCGAGGAGTTTGTAGTTTAGTGCCAGGAGTTAAAAATCAAAGTGAAAATATAAAAGTTATTAGTATTGTTGATCGTTATCTAGAGCATGCTCGCTTTATGATTTTCGGAAATAATGGGAAACCAATCTATTACATTACAAGTGCTGATTGGATGGAAAGAAACTTGGATAAAAGAATCGAAGTTGCTTGCCCAATATTAAGTTTGAATTTACAAAAAGAATTAGATTTAATTTTTTCATATCAATGGAAAGAAAATAACAAAGCTCGAATAATAGATGAAAATCAAAGAAATAAATACCGTAAAATTGGAAATGATATTTCTTTTCATTCTCAAGAAGAAATATATAAATATTACGGTTCTATAGTGATATGATGAATCTCTGTAGGTATTTTTAATTTTTTTTCTGGTTTATTAAATCTTTTATAAAATAACCCAACAATAAGTGCTAAACTAGTAACATATAATACTATTTTTAGCATGAAAATTTTACTTGCTTTTTGCGGTAAATATTGCTTTAAATTTATTTTTGATTCTTCTTCCATGCCTTAAAATTACGCTAAAAAGTTTAACTTTACGATCAGAATAAAATTCAATTTTATGTTTATTGATACGCATACACATCTTTTTTCCGATTCTTTTGAAGAAGATCGCGACCAAACTGTTCAGAGAGCTATAGCTTCAGGAGTTGAAAAATTATTACTTCCAAATATTGATATCTTAACGATTGATTCAATGAATGAATTGGTTGCCAGCTATCCATCTAATTGTTACGCAATGATGGGACTACATCCTGGACATGTAAAAGAAGATTGGAAAGAACAATTAACAATTATCGAAAAACACTTGTTTTCATCAAAATATATTGCAGTTGGAGAAATTGGAATGGATTTGTTTTGGGATAAAACATTTCAAAAAGAACAAGCCGACGCCTTTGTTCAACAAGTAAAATGGGCTAAAGAACTTAAACTTCCAATTGTAATTCATGCAAGAGATGCATTTCAGGAGATATTTGACATTGTTGATGACTTAATAGATGAAAACTTAACAGGGATTTTTCATTGTTTTACAGGTAACATTGATGAAGCGAATCATATTTTAAAATACAAAAATTTCAAATTAGGTATTGGTGGTGTTCTTACCTATAAAAAAGCAGAATTAGATAAAGTCTTGTCTCAAATTTCAATTGAACATCTTGTTTTAGAAACAGATTCACCTTATTTGCCTCCCGTTCCTTTTAGAGGAAAAAGAAATGAAAGTAGCTATCTACTTCACATTGCAGAGAAGTTAGCAGAGGTATATCAAATAACATTAAAAGAAGTTGAAGATATAACTACTAAAAATGCATTAGAAATATTTAATTTAGGCGAAAATTAGGTGTTGGATTTTGGGTGTTGGGTGTTGGGTTGCGTGTCAATTAAACAATAGTCTAACATCTAATTGATCTGATTTCCTTATTTGGTTTTAATAAAACGGATTTAAAATGACAAATAAACCAAAATTACTAATCATATATACTGGTGGAACGATCGGAATGGTTAACGATCCTAAGACAGGCCAATTAATTAGTTTTGATTTCAATCACATGTATAACCATATTCCTGAATTGGAAAGATTACATGTTTCATTAGAAACAATAAGTTTTAATCCACCGATTGATTCTTCTGAGATGAATCCAGTTTTTTGGGCTGAAATCGCTCAAAATGTATCTGATAATTATTCAAAATATGATGGATTTGTAATTCTTCACGGCTCAGATACAATGGCATATACATCATCTGCTTTGAGCTTTATGTTACAGAATTTATCAAAACCAGTTATTTTAACAGGTTCTCAATTACCTATAGGAACTATTAGAACCGATGGTAAAGAAAATTTAATAACTGCTATCGAAATTGCTGCTTCAAAAGATAAAAATGGTGAAAGTCTAATCAAAGAAGTAGCAGTTTATTTTGAGTGTTCATTGTTTAGAGGAAATAGGTGTTCTAAAATTTCAGCAACTCATTTCGAAGCTTTTAGTTCGCCAAATTATCCTGCATTAGCTGTTGCTGGAGTTGAAATAAAGTATAATTCAGAAAGAATTTTCAAACCAACATATAAAGATTTAACTTTATTTACAGCTTTTAATAATCAAGTTGCTTTGTTAAAAATATTTCCTGGATTCTCAGCAAATGTATATAGAAACCTTTTTGATATCAATCAAGTGAAAGGAATTATCATGGAAACTTTTGGTGCTGGAAATGCTCCGACTAATGATGAATTTCGTCAATTAATTGTCAATTATATTGAAAATGGAGGAATCATTTTAAATATTACTCAATGTAATTCTGGAAGTGTTCAACAAGGGAAATATGAAACAAGCTCATTCTTTGATAAAATAGGAGTTATTTCAGGAAAGGACATGACAACTGAAGCTGCATTAGCAAAAATGATGTATCTATTAGGAAGTGAGAGTTCTAAAGAAGCTGTTCAACAAAAATTAGCAATCTCTCTTCAAGGGGAAATGACTGAGTAATTTTAGATGGTGGATGTTTAATTTTGGAGTGGAACAAAAAAATCAATTTTCAAGAATCAATATCAAACTTTAATCCGTACTTTCGTGTCCCATTAAACAAAGGAGAGTTGTCAGAGTGGTCGAATGAGCTAGCCTGGAAAGCTAGTATACTCGCAAGGGTATCGAGAGTTCGAATCTCTCACTCTCCACATAGAAAAACCGTAAATAGTTATTTATTAATTGTTTACGGTTTTTTGGTTTAAGGAATTGTACGGTTCTATCTTGAAAAAACAAATGGTAGTTGAACATATTCCTTTTCCCAATTACCAGAAGTAAATTCTAATAATTTTACAACCCTCAACAATTCTAGATCTGCTTGCTTAGATAAACTTTGAGTAATAACAGGATCTTGTACTTTTCCATTTTTATCCACCCAATAGGTAACAATTACTTTACCAAAAACACTATCTGTTGGATAAACAATATTATTTAATAGAAATTCATTGAGACCTTTTAAACCTCCATTTTTATATTCAGGCGAAGGTCTATCTATTTCTCCTAACATAAATTTTTCACTATTTTCTTTGCTTCTTATAGTATCTCTGACTTCACCTTGGGCAAACAAATTGGAATTAAATGCACCAAGTCCAATTGCAATTAAGAAATTCGCAGCGTACTTTTTGAAAAAAGGTAAAGCAATATTATTTGTCTCAAACTTTACTTGTTCTGTTAGAAAAATTCCGCAAATCGATTTATTTTCTGATAAATACTTTTCAAAATCAATCCCATTACTTTTTCTAAAATCAACAACTGTTTTATTACAAACTGAACAATGTCTTCCAGATTCACAAGCTGACATTTTATTGAAATCTTCAGTGCACTTAAATGATAATTTTACATTTTTTAAAGGTTTCATTTTTTTCAAATTTAGAGTCATATTTTGAATTAAACATTTTACTGACATAAACAGTTATTATCTCATACATCTTCATCAAAAATTTGTTCACTCAGAAAATCTCCTATTCAATTCATCAAATAAAATATCCATGCCTTCTTCAGCTCTATCAGATTGAATATTCGTGAAAATTAAAATACCTAAATCAAGCTCTTTACACACATAAACTTTCGTTAAAAAAGTCCCTGGATTTCCTTTGTGATAAGAAAATATTTTTTGATTACTTTCTTCTAAAAAAGAGTACCAGCCCAAAGAGAATTCTTCCATGCCATAATGCATATAATTGAACTCTTCTTTTGAGATCTTAGCTGTACCATTATTCAATCCTTTTAGTTGAATTTGAATGAATTTTGCGTAATCAGGTAAAGAAACGTTAATGTTGCCAGCTGATGAAAGCCAATTTAATTTCTGATTATTACCAGGTTTTTCGGGAATTAATAACCCGTCATGTCCCCAAGTCTGCATAGAATCTTTCAAATTAGGTTGTCCAAAATCGAAGTTTATATTCATTTCAAGTCCTAGTTCGTGAACCAAAGTTTCATACGGTTTACCTGTCGCTTTTTCAAGCATTAGTCCAGCAATTACATAACTCGGATTGGCAAAATAAAAAGTCTTATTTTCGAAATTTAATTTCTGTTTTAAAATCCATTTTACAAATTCATACCGCTTTTCTTGTTCGGTTCCGTTTATGTTTTTATCAAGAGGTTTTTCATTTGAATAGGTCCATTTAGTCAGATTTGCCCGTAATGAAATATAATCCTTTAATGTGAAATAATGATAGGCTTCGTTTTCTTTGTTTTTTAATTCTGGATACAAATCGAAAAAAGTAGTTTCCCATGTTAGTTTTCCTTCCTTCACTACTATAGAAGCCAAATAACTTGTAACTGTTTTCGTATTGGAACCAATTCTAAATTTATCAGTCAATTCAGCTTTCATATCTGAGTTCACCTTTTTCCAACCTAAAGCTTGAATTTCTAAAACACTATCAGATGAAATTACGGCATAATTTAATTCAGGAATTCCATAAACTAAGCGAATACTATCAGCAAATTTAGCCATTGATTGACCGTATCCGTATGATGAAATAAATAAAAACAAGAAAAATAATCTACTCATGGATATTGTCGGATTTGAACACAAGAAACGTTTTTTATTTTTAATTTATTATTGATTTTATTTAATTTACCTGTTTCTTTATTCATTTTTAAAACTGTGATATTTCCTGTTGAAACATTAGTAACAATTAAAAATTTACCAGATGGATCTATCGCAAAAGTTCTAGGATGCTTTCCATATACAGAAGTATAATCTAAAAAAGTAAGTAATCCATTTTCACCGATTGAAAACAAAGCAATATTATTCTCTTCTCCCCTATTTGTTGCATATAAAAATTTTCCATTAGGTGAAATATGAATGTCAGAACTTTCAAATTTACTAGTTGAGTTATCTGAATGAGTTGAAATATGTTGCATGCTCACCATTAAATTATTTTGAAAAGAATAAACTGAAATCATTCCTGAAAGTTCCTCAATACAATAAAAATATTTACCAGTAGAATTAAACGTAAGATGTCTTGGACCACTTCCTAATTCTAATTGTATATAAGAAATTAAACTCAATGGGGTTTTTAGAGTTGGTTCAAATCGATAATTTAAAATTTTATTTGTTCCTAGATCGGTTACAATTAAGTTGTTGTAATCAGGTGAAAAAACAATAGAATGAATATGAGAAACGTTTGCATCAAATTGAATAATCTGAACAACTGTATCAATTTTTCCATTTTCTAAAACTGGATAAACAGATAAACTTCCTTCGGTATAATTGCCATTCACCAACCATTTTCCTTTAGAATGAACTGAAACATAAACAGGGTTTTCACCTCCACTTTTCTGACTATTTAAAAAAGAAAAAGTTTTATTTTCAGCATTGAATTCAAAACTACTGACACTTCCTGCGTTTTCCGTTTTACTTTCAGTACATGCATAAATATATTTTCCATTTGGGGAAATTGTAAGAAAAGAAGGATTGGAAACATTAGAAACTGAAGTAATTTTATTCAATTCCCCGCTTATAGTATCTAAATCGTACACATATATTCCTTCGAGATTCTTCTCTTTGTTAAAAGATCCAAAAAAAACATACGAGTTCTGAGAAAAAAAATAGTTTATTGTAAAAAAATAAGTAAGTAAGAAAAGACCTATTTTCATAAGGTTAGTATTAATTTATTTAACATTTGTTAAAGCTAAATAAAATCCTGATTTTTTAAAGTTTTCTACAAACAATTCTTTTGAAACTGTTTCATTTTGGTTTAAATTGGGACAAGGAATATTTATTTCTTTACCAAATAATTTTATTGTGGCTACTAATCGAGTAAACTTGGTTCTGCAGTTTTTACCTTTGCATAATATACCCAGGTTTACCTTCTTCAATTCTCAACACCCAAGTATAAAAACCAATGAAATGAGAATTATAAAAGCCTTTGTAAAAATAAAAACTTTTTGGAATAAAGACCTGTTTTTTACTTGGTAATCCTGGTACTTTACATTGAGGTGCTATGCCATCTTGTAAACAAGGAGCATCAGGATTTTTAGTATTGAAATTACTTCCATATTGCCAAACTTCTTTCCATTCCCAATTATTAATTTTACCCGATTTACCATTTTCTGGAGCAATAACATAATATCCTCCAAAATTTATTTTCCCTCTCAATACTTCAATCATCCCTTGCGAATAGGCAAATCCCATACTATGAGCAACGATGTATAAAGTGTCATTTTTTGAAAATTCGGGATTCTCATTAATAATTTGAAGTAAATTCTTTCCCGCTATTTTACCGTTTGCCTTTCTAAGGTTAAAACCAACTCTATTTGGACGCATTTTCAACTGATTAATCGTTTTGGCATAGCTAAAAAGATATTGCTGAATAGTTGGGTTTTTGATCGAATAACAAGTATGTTTCTTAGAATTCACACACTTTTTAGGATACATGGTAGCAATATTTGAAAAATTAATCAATGATCTATAATTGGAAGAAGAAACCGAAAAATGTCCATCTGCATAATAGGTATTACTTGGATTAATTCGCTTTTGAAAAAGAAGATTTATTTCATTCCAAGGCTGCCAATAATCATAACGATCAAAATCATAAATAAAATTTTTAGAATTAGGGTATTCTAATCCATTTACTTGGACATCTTGAAAATTTTCTTCAAATGTTTGTCCAATAGATGTTGGTCGATAGCCATTTACAAACAGCAAAATTCTTTTAGGTGGATCCTCACTTTGAAATTTTGAACTTACTTCATTTCCTTTATAATCAAAAACTTCTTGTTTTTCAATCGTTCCATCTTTATGTCTCGTACTAACCACAATAAAATGACTATTTGCTCTTTTATGATAATTTAAAGTAGTCAAAATAAGACTATCACTATTACCGACAAATCGAGCTTTAACAATTGGGCCCTTACCTCTTCTTCTAACATCAAAATACAGGACTTTAGATCGTTTTTTTAAATACCAGCTTTTGTTTTTTCGAATTAAAATTTCAGAACAAACTGTCGGTACATCTTCGTGTAATAATTTGTCATTTTCTAAAAGATCTATTTTAGCTTTAAAATAATTTAGCTTTCCAAGTTCCTCTAATGGTCCTGAAACTTGTTTAAAATAGCTTAAAATTCTATTTGTAACCCAATAATTTTCATATACCTGATACGCATTAAATAAAATAATTGATAAAAAAATGAGTCTTCTAAGGAAAATAAAACGATATTTTTTCTTTGTCCAAAACTGTTTCAATTTTTTTCGAATATACCAAAGCACAAGAACCGTAACAGCCAAAAAGATTAAGTCAATAATTGAAATATAATACATCCAAATTTTATAGAATGGTCTTAAAATAAAGTATTTAACCTTGAATCGATAAGATAAAAAATTATGTTTATAAGGTCTTTTTAAAGATTGAAAAAATCCATGATTATTGAAAACAATATTTCCTTTTGCATCTTCTTCCCAAAAATAATAGGCAATTGTCCCACTATTTGTTTGGATATTTTCGTCATCATCATAATAGGAATAATAATTTGGCGTACTTCGAAGACTTGTCCATTGAAAAAAAGTTAAATGCTTCTTATTCATAGAATCCATTAAGTTAAAAGTACTTCCTTTAAGAGGACCATTATTGACCCAAGTTTCTTTTAAGCCGCCAACCCCAAAACCTAAATCATGAGCCAATTGATTCGTAAATTGTTCTATATCGTCTGTTGATTTAATAAAATCCAAAGATTTATTTTTAGCCATAAAACCATTTAATAAAGAATCTTCAAAGCCTTTTATCACAAAAACGTAATGTGCTTTTTTATCCATTTTAGGAAATGATTCAAAATACATATCTCTAAGTAGTCTCATTTGTCCAGTATATTCGAACTGATTCGATTTTGGCGTGCTATAAATAGTGGAAGATTCAAATACTTTCGACTTAAAGGTTTTTCCAATACTCACATCGAACTGAATGTTAGCCTGTTTATAAATTGAGTTTAAATTTTCTTGAATTTTTTGAGGGGAAATATTGAAAGGAGAAATAGGGACAATGATAATTTTCTCTTTGATTACCTTAAAAACATGGACATATAATTTTGCAACAACCTCATCTTTAACAAATGTTTTTAAAATATAATCTGTTTCTTTTTTGGGAAGTTCAATCGTATAAGTAGAATCATTATATTTTGAAAATTGAATTTCTTGAGTCCCTATAAAAAGTTTAAAATTTGGTTTTTCACGTTTATTTTTACTTTTAAAAACAAGTTGAACAAAATCAGTTTCATTGTAATTAACAGATTTATAAGATGCATAGATTGAATTTAATTTATTGTCATTAAAAAATCGATACCCTACTTTCCATTCATTATGTTCCAATGCATCAAAACCATATTTCTGAGAAGGGTGAGCAGAAAAGTAATACGACGAATTAATGATTGGTTTTGAATCATTAAGTTGATTTGATGATTGTCCAAAAGTAAAGCAAGTTGAAAACAGGCTGATAATAGATAATAAAAAAAAACTTATCTGTATTGTTTTCACTTTAAATTGAATTTTAATAATTGAATACTGATATTGCCACAATCATTGAGCCAAATTAGTCAATCAGAATTAAATAACATCCAATTTTAATTATTATCGTTGAAAAATTTAACCTCTTTCCATTTTTCAATATACCCCCATTCAATATCAAAATTGCATGAATATGGTTTGGCAGAACAATAAACGAATCCAATTTTACATTTTTTGCATGATTTTTAATTTCGTACCAAAATATATCGGCTAATACGCCAATGTTTGATAAATTCATTTTTTTATCAATAATTTCTCCGAAATAATGTTTTCTTTCGTTTGTGCAAATCGTTATAAAATATGCATCATCCCAACAGTAATTCTAATTTTCTAATCGTATGGATTCATTCCGATATTTTTTCTTAAAATATGTTGTCATTTTAATCACTTTCTATACAAATTAATTAAATAGTTGAGTAATTACAAGAAAATATTTTTATATTTAATCTTCTTTTCGAATGTATTCAATCCATTCGTCAACAGTTTTCGAATTTTCTAGGGTTAATTCACCTGAACGTGTTCTTCTTAATGCAGTTAGAACACCTCCTGAATTCAATGCTTTCCCAAAATCATAAGCTATTGAACGAATATAAGTTCCTTTCGTACAAGATACTTCAAAATCAATTTCTGGAAAACGATCCATTGAAACTTTGAAATCAGAAATCGTAATTGTATTTGATTTAAGAATTACTTCTTTTCCAGCTCTTGCTAAATCGTATGCACGTTTACCATCTACTTGTTTCGCAGAAAATATTGGAGGAATTTGTTGAATTTCACCAAGAAATGTTTTTCTAACTTCCTCGACCATTTCTGGAGTTATGTGTTCAGTTGGAAATTCTTGATCGTATTCAGATTCTAAATCGTAAGAAGGAGTCGTTTTTCCCAATAAAATTGTTCCTGTATACGTCTTTTCTCCACCCATTATTTGATCAATCAATTTGGTATGTTTTCCAATGCAGACAATTAACAATCCTGTAGCAAGGGGATCTAAAGTACCAGCGTGCCCAACTTTTATATTTTTAACACCTAATTTTTGTTTGATATTCCACCTAATTTTATTGACAACATCAAATGAAGTCCAAGTATATGGTTTATCTACTACGATTGTACAACCTTCCGTATAATTCATCTTTTACTTTACATTGAAAAATAAGAGAATAAGATAATACCAACAATAACGCGGTACCAACCCCAAACTTTGAATCCATATTTCTCAATAAATCCTATAAAGAATTTAATAGCCAACGCAGCCACTATAAAAGCAACTACATTTCCAACCACGAAGTTCATTATGTTTGAATTTGACGACATGATCATTTCAAATCCTGTTTGTTTAATTCCCTTGTATTCCCAATCATCTTTTAAGAAAATAGAATAAGCAGTAACAGCAAACATGGTTGGCACAGCTAAAAAGAAACTAAATTCCGCCGCCATTTTACGTGTTAAACCTTGTTGCATTCCTCCAATAATCGATGCAGCAGAACGGCTTGTACCTGGCATCATTGCCAAACATTGCCAAAATCCAATTGTAACAGCTTTTTTATTAGTAATGTCTTCTTCTTTTTGAATCCATGTTTTTTTGAATAATTTATCAATAAACAAAAGAACAATCCCTCCAAAAATAAGCATCAATGCAATTGGTTTAGGGCTTTCCAAAACTGCTTCAATTTTATCATCAAACAATTTACCCAAAACAAGAGCAGGAATAACTGCTAAAACAAGTTTAATATAAAATTTTGGTGATTTAAAATCGAAGAATTTTCTCCAATATAAAGCGACAACAGAAAGAATAGCACCAAATTGAATTGAAACTTGAAACATTTTCACAAATTCATCTTTTTCTGTGCCATAAATAGCACTCGTGAAAATCATGTGAGCAGTTGATGAAATCGGCAAAAACTCAGTTAATCCTTCAACAATTGCGAGGATAATTGCTTGAATAAAATCCATTTATTTTTACTCGTTATTAGAAGTTGGTTTAGAAACAGGTTTCTTCATGATTGAATAAATAATAACGATAAAGCCAGCTAAAATTAGCATAGGAGCTACTGTTATTCTTACTTCGCTAAAAATTTCATTCGCATTAAATTCATTCGCTGATTTTGCACCTCCTCCAATCATTAATAAATAACCAACAATATTGATAGCTAAACCAATAAGTAATAATCTGTAATTTTCTGGCTGAAAACCAAACTGCTGTCTTTTATTTTCCATAATTTAATTTTTAAATATCTTTTACTTAATTTCTTTAATAATTTAACTCTAAATCTTGTCTCAATTCATTTATATCAAATCATTCAGTCAGATTGTTTTTTAGAGTTTACTTAACGATTAGACCTAAAACCTACACTCAATATAAATCGTCTAATTTCATTCGCAAAAATTTATTTAATGCAAACCAAGTCGAGACAAAGGTGATAATAATTCCGATAGATAATATTGAACCAAACAAAATAAGTAATCCTATTAAATCATAACTTATTTCAATTGAGTCAAGAACGTTATTTAAAGCAAAATAAAGAGTCATTAATAAAGCCATTCCTATAACTGCTGATACAAATCCTTGAAAAATGGATTGCAACAAAAAAGGACGTCTAATATAAGCATGAGTTGCACCTACCAATTGCATTGTTTTAATTGTAAATCGCTTAGAATATAGAGCTAATCTTATTGTATTATTGATCATCGCAACAGCTACAATTATCAACAATAAAGCTACAAGACCAAAAAGAAAAACAAATTGTTTAAATCCTAGATTAACTGAATTAACGCTCGCTTCTTCGTAGTTTACTTCATCAATTTCATCTGGAAAAGCAGCTTCTAACTCCTTTTTGATTTGCTTCATTCCTTCTTTCGTTGCATATTCAGCTTTCGGTTTAAAACCAATCGTTGCAGGAAAAGGGTTTTCGCCCTCATAAATATCTAAAATATCTGATTTATCTTGATCTTCTCCTTTGAAGTCTTCAATTGCACGTGATTTTGAAACGAAGAAAACTTCTTTAAATTTTGGCCACGTTTTTAATTTTTGCTCAATTTGTTTAATATCAGAATCATTTAAATCAGCTTTAAAAAACAAATCTACTTGTAAACTTTCTTTGGCTTGTTTTTGAATATTTCTTAATCCAATAATTCCACCTATAACTAAGCCCATCATAAACAAAACCAATGAAATTCCAATAACAGTAGAAACGTAACTTGTACGAACTCCTTGTTTACTAAATTTCTCTGCTTTTTGACTCATAGATTACGAAAGTAGAAATAATTGTTTGAAGCAGAAAGTCAAAAACAAAAAAAGAGGTTATCAAATGTTAAATTATTTCATTTAACATTTGTAAAAATTTGATATTGTAGATTAAAACAAATTATTTCATTAATCCAAAATAAACCAATACAGAAAATAATATGTTGATTTACAACTGTTTAATTTTAAAAATCAACAAATACCATTATTTTTAAAATAAAAAAAATGGTAAAAAATAAAATTGACTGTAATTTTTCGGCTAGTTGCCCGTTATAAAATAAAAGAGACAATAATTTACCCATTATAGATTTTCATAAGTAGTAGTAGTAGTTTAGGTAAGAAAAAAGAGAAGGACGCCCGTTCTTCTCTTTTTTGATTTTAGAATAATATTCACTTAAAATTCATCAATTATAATAAATCAAGATTATACTATCTTTTAGAGTATAATTCTCATTTTTTTAGCTTACTTTTACAGTCCGTTTGGGATTTATAAACGGTTTAACAACAGTTGTTTCGACTCTATGAAGAATATTCGTAATTTTTGCATTATTGCACATATTGACCACGGTAAAAGCACGTTAGCTGACCGTTTATTACAAACTACTGGAACAATTTCAGATCGTGACATGAAATCACAAGCGCTTGATGACATGGATTTGGAACGTGAAAGAGGCATTACCATTAAGAGTCATGCGATTCAAATGGACTTCAAACATGAAGGTACACTCTATAAATTAAACTTAATTGACACTCCTGGTCACGTAGATTTTTCGTATGAAGTTTCTCGCTCTATTGCGGCCTGTGAAGGAGCTTTGTTGATTGTAGATGCATCTCAAGGGATTGAGGCACAAACTATCTCAAATTTATACTTAGCAATTGAGCATGATTTAGAGATTATTCCAATTTTGAATAAAATGGATCTTCCAGGTGCTATGCCTGAAGAAGTATCAGATCAGATAATTGAATTATTAGGTTGTAAAATGGAAGATATAATCCAAGCTTCTGGCAAAACAGGTTTGGGAGTTGAAGCAATTTTAGATGCTGTTATCAATAGAATTCCCGCTCCAAAAGGAGATGAAACTGCACCACTTCAAGCAATGATTTTTGATTCAGTTTTCAATCCATTTAGAGGTATTATAGCTTACTTTAGAATAAGAAATGGTGTTATTAAAAAAGGAGATAAAATTCAATTCTTCAATACAGGTAAAACATATAATGCTGACGAAATTGGTATTCTAAAAATGGGATTGGTTCCTAAAACAGAAGTTAAAGCTGGAGATGTTGGTTATATTATCTCAGGAATCAAAGCGGCGAACGAAGTTAAAGTTGGTGATACTATAACACTTTTAGAAAACCCTTGTTTAGAATCAATTCATGGATTTGAAGATGTGAAACCAATGGTATTTGCGGGTATTTACCCTGTTGACACGGAGGATTACGAAGAGCTACGCTACTCAATGGAAAAATTACAATTGAATGATGCTTCTTTGGTTTTCGAACCAGAATCTTCTGCAGCCCTTGGTTTTGGGTTCCGTTGTGGTTTCTTAGGAATGCTTCACATGGAAATTATTCAAGAAAGATTAGAACGTGAATTTAACATGACAGTAATTACGACTGTTCCAAACGTTTCTTATTATGCTTTCTTGAGAAAAAACTCAACTGAAGCAATTATTGTAAACAATCCTTCTGAACTTCCTGATCCTGCTGGGATGGAAAGAATAGAAGAACCATATATTAAAGCACAAGTTATTACCAAATCTGAATATGTTGGTCAAATTATGACTCTATGTATTGAAAAAAGAGGTGAAATTAAAAATCAAGTATACCTAACACAAGATCGTGTTGAACTTTCATTTGAAATGCCATTGGCTGAAATTGTATTTGATTTTTATGATCGTTTAAAATCTGTTTCTAGAGGATATGCTTCTTTTGATTATCACCCAATAGGTTATAGACAATCTGATTTAATTAAAATGGATATTCTTTTGAATGCTGAACAAATAGATGCACTTTCAGCACTAGTTCACAGAAGTAATGCATTTGGATTAGGAAAAAAACTATGTACTAAATTAAAAGAATTAATTCCAAGACAACAATTTGAAATTCCAATTCAAGCTGCAATAGGAGCTAAAATTATTGCTCGTGAAACAATAAAAGCATTACGAAAAGACGTAACTGCTAAATGTTATGGAGGAGATATTTCTCGTAAACGTAAATTATTAGAGAAACAAAAAGAAGGAAAGAAAAGAATGCGTCAAATAGGAAGTGTTGAAATTCCTCAAGATGCATTTATGGCAATTTTGAAATTGAATGATTAAAATTGTTTCCCCCTTTGGAGAGTTGTGTTAATAAAATTTGAATTTGACTGAGTGTCAACTTCTCAATGTTTATAAAGGTTTATAATAACTTCATACTGATTGATATAAACTTAATATCTATGAAAATCACACGAAGAAGTCCAATATTCAGAACCTTTTTGTGACCAAAGATACAATATTTCGTTATAAGTTTGGTTTACATATTTAAAGACATGAGCCATGAAGCTAACAATCAATTTTAAACTTAAATCAGGGAATGACAAAATGCGTCCACTTTTAGCAATCTTGAGTTTTGGATACAAAGAGTACGATTTAATAAAAGAGGAGTGGGAATATAAACCTGTTTCATATTACACAAGTGTAAAATATAGAATTGACGAGTGGGACAATGAGAATAAAAGACCATATAGTGATTCAAAATATGGTGAACTTTTAAAGTTAGAGAAAAAAATAGAGGATGTATTTAATTACCTTTCTTTGGATAATGATGTAATATCAAATGGTGGGATTACTCCAATGATTCTAAAAAGTACTTTGGATGAAAAGCTTAAAGGTAAAAGCCCTACAAAAAATATAAACAAAGTTCGACTAGTTGATTTTATTGATAAGGAAATTTTAGCTTCAGATGAATTTAAACCCGACACAAAAGCTAATTATACAACATTAAAAAATAAATTAATCGCATTTGAGAAATCAATAGGTAAAGAACTCTTTACAAATGATCTGAATATAGAAATATATACTTTGCTTAAAACACATGGAACAAAAAAGATGAAAAAGAATAATGCCGTGTGGACTTTTCAAAAAGATTTTGTGTCAACATTGAATAAAATTCGAGAAAAATATAAAATAACTGTATTTAATCCAACAACAGAAATTCCTTCAAAAGCAATTACAAAATTAAATGAACCCGATGCTGTTTATTTTACATACGAGCAAATTCAGTCGATAATAAAATATAATCCTGAAACTGATTTGCTAAAGAATGTAAAACTAATATTATTGACATTGATTTTTACAGGTTGTCGTGAATCAGACGTATTTAAAATCAAGCCATCAGAAACATATAATAAAAACGGAGATTCATTCAGATATGCTCAAATTTTAACCAAAAAAGGAGGGGTAGAAATGATTGTTCCATTACTTAAACCATTGGAAGATGCAATAAAGGAAAACGGAGGACAACCCGCTACAAAAATGTCAAGAACAGAATTTAATAGAGAAGTGAAAAATTTGGTTAGAGATTGTGGTTTAACTGATGAGGTTACAAATACCTTTATAAATAAAAAAGGAGAAAAAGAATTTCAAGTTAAAAAGTTCTATGATTTTGTGAGTTCACATACTGGGCGGAGATCATTTATTACCAATTTAATCAACTTTATTCCTTTGCCTGTGCTTTCAAAAATGACAGGGCATACCACAAAAGACAAAGGAGTTATATTTGGTTATAATAAAATTTCATTAATTGATAATGCGGTGTTGTTTAGAAAGTTATTAAAAACAATGATAAAAGATTATCCCGATCACTTTGTAATTCAGTTGATCTAATTTAAAGCAAAGCGACACTCTTAAAAATGTCAAAGTGTCACTTTGCTTTTTGTTTTAAGAATTAATTAATTGAGATTGACCAGATTTTTAGGAATACTTTAGATTCTCAATATATTCTGCTATCGATGATTGAGGGTAACGAACTCTACGCTGATTAATTTTGATTCGTTTAATCAATCCTTGTTTAACAAGTTTGAAAAGGGTGTTAAAACTAATACCTAAGATTACCATCACCTCCTTTGCATCCAATAATATTGTTTTACCTTTTTCGATTTGTTCAGGTGTTGGATTGCAATTTTGGTGTACTCCTTGGGTACTTTTAAATCTTGCAAACTCTTTGTGGAGTTCGGATAATTGAGTTTTTAAGCTGTCAACTTCGTTTGAAAGACTATTGACGGCTAAATGCAACAACTTTGTTTCCATGATATATTTGTTTAAGGGTTAAAAATTTGATTTGAAAATTTATTTTCTATTAGTTATTCTACTCTAATCAAAGCATCGAGAATTTCATGGAGTTTATAATAAACTCGTCCACCTAACTGATAACATTTGAGCACACCATCTTTTGTCCATTTTCTAAGAGTTGGATAAGTGATTGATAGATATTGCTTTGTTTCTTCTCTTGACAATAACACCTCCTTTAATTTATGATTCGAGGTGAATTTATTGTCTTCATTAACAGATTTCTTTCTGTTAATTTTTGATGTGTGGTTTGTTTGCGTTTTCATTTTGTTTTTGATTGAAGGGTTAAGAAAATAAAATTTCTTGTTTCCGCAATTATTTCGGGATTATGTCCCAGCATTAAAGTTGTTCCCATAAGTTTTTCAAATGTTTCTTTTGTAAGTTTGTTTTTAAGTTCAGTCAACATAGAAACCAGTTCTTTTGTTAATTCATCCATTAATTCAATATCATTTTTAGAACTTGAGAGTGTTTGTTCATTTTGAATCGTGGTGTTTGAATGTTGAGCCTGTACTTCTGTTTTCTGTCCGTTTAAGGATTGACTTTCCATTATATTTTGAGAAGAAATGAGTTGTTCCCCTTGTTTGAATAGGCTACTTTGCTGTATTAGTTTGCCAATGTCCGCAATAGTGCTGCTTTGTTTTAATTCAGTTTCTAATTGGTTGACACGATCTTTTAATTCTCTTGTTTTTTCTTTGTATCGAACAACACTACTTCGTAAACCTTCCAATTCAAATTCCGCTTTTTGTTTCTTTAATGCTTCCTCAATTTTTTGCTCAACACTCAACACATCGTTATTTTCATTTTTTTGATTACGCAAGAATTCATAACAATCATAACGATTGGATTTTCCTTTGTAGAGCTGAAAACGAATCAGTTCAGTAGTTGAAACAATAAAATTTTGAAAAAGAAAAAAGTTCTCTAATGAATTGGTTCTAGGAAACAATGTTTCTCCATCTACACGAATATCGTATTCAAAATAAATACCATTTTTTTGTTTTAACTGCAATCGATGGAATACCTGATCGATAGCACTTGATGAATAGGCGCATGATTTAACCATGGAGAATTTATTTTAAGGTGGATAAATAATTGAGAGATTATTTTATATAACTAATCTAGATCTTATAAAAGTGTGAAATCAATATCATCGTCATAATATTTTGGATTTACATTAAAATCGTCTATTTTATGTTTTGTTTCTTGATTTAACCCAAAAGAACTAGATTCTGAATTCTCAAAGGTATTAGTATGATCTTTTAAGTTAGGAAAATCAATAATTTTTGAAATATCTTCCACAGAAATACCTGAAATCTGATTTTCAGGGAGTTCAGAAATGTTTGTTTCAGAATTAAGTAATTCAATTTTATTGGATTCAGGTTTTTTGTTTAGAAAAAATAGTAACCAATTATCATTTACTCCTCCAAAACGACTTTTAATAGTAGAATCTTCACTACGGTATTCATTTGCGTTAGCCATTCCATGAACCATAGTTCCCACTCCGATTGCTCGTAACAATCCTGATTTATCATCAACATAATGTCCTGAAAAATTAATTGCTCCACCAAGTAAAGGTGCATATTTACCCGATACTGCACTTAGAGCAGGGGCAATAAACAAACAGGCTATTGTATCAACAAACATTTTGATTAGTGAATTGGAAACATTGCTTTTAGTTTCCATTTTGTTCAATTTTTCGAGTGGTTTAAACTTCTGTTGGGATTCGATACCATTTATCGGATATTTAGTCTTTTTTCCCTTTCTAGCTTTTTTCTTCTTCTCTTTTTTCAATTCAATCTCTTCATCTAATTCTTCCTCCCATTCTTCCAATTCATTATCGAAATTTTCATCTTCAAAATTGGAATCTTCGCTGTCATTAAACTCTTGATTTTTCATTTTTTCAAATTTTATTTGTTAAACTGTAGGTTATCTAAAAATTACCTTTTCACAAATGTACAACCGTGTTTATGCCATTGGGGTGTATTTTGGACTCCCAATCATGTGAAAAATGATGGTAAAAGAATGACAATTCAAATGTTTTGAAACAAAAAATGATTTTTATAAATCAAAAAAACATGGATATACTCCTGATAATTAAAATACAAGTATTATGAACGTTTAGATATTTTAGAAAAAAAATCGATTAATTATTTAGGGTTTCTTTGTAAGTCATTTAAATCTTTATCGATTTCAAGCAGAATTTTGAAATTATTAAGTCGATGGAAATAGTTTCTTACTACGGAAAGATCTTGAATCGTTTTTTTAGGTTGGGTATTATCCAAAGGGTTAAGAAGTTTTTTATAAATTTCTGAATTGGCAATTGAAGTAAGTGGAGTATCGGTTAGCAAATGCAAAATTTCAGCACAAATACTTACATCGGCATTAACCCTTGGAATTATATCTGCTCCTTTCAAAAGATAGTAATACAATAGTACTTGTTGGTTTCGAGAAAATAACCGTTTAGGCTTTGTATCAATTATTTCTTTTTGTTCTGCGGTAAAAAACTGATCAACATCAGATAGCAGTTTAACAGTTGCATCATACAGAGCCAATGAAGCGATAATGTTTTCATCTGTATAGTCAAGAATTATTCTTTCCATTTCTACCAAATCATGAACTGAAAAGGAATTGTTTTCATCTGATAGAATATCCTTGTAGGTGTCAGGTAGATCAGATCGGTAAATAGTTGTATTATTTTCGATCAATTCTTTGGTAAATAAATACCCTTGTTGACTTTTTTCTCTGATTTCGGGTAATTTCTCAAGTGTACGCTCAATGGCTGTTAAACGATTCAGCATTGAGTAATGAATGAACGTTGTTTCAAGTACTTTAAAAAGTATCGTATGATAAGGTATAACTTCATTGTTTTGAAGCCAAACACTTTTACAATAATTGATTGCATATTCTTTGTTATCTGATTCATTTACAAAGGATATAATCTCCTTTTTCAACAAATTGTAATTGTATTCGGAGGCTCTTACAAATTTTTCTTGCATGGTACAGTTGTTAATGTTATTCTATAACGCTAGAAAAAAGTTTTTTAGTACATTTTCCCTTATTTTATCTCATACAATGTACCTTAATTTACCTTAATCAAAACACAACTAGGTTGCAAGGTTATTACAAGACATTAAATATACACATTGTTTAACTTTTACTATTAAAAAATCATTTTTAGTAATTTCAGGATGATACATTTCATGTAAAAGTTGATGGAGAGATTGATGTGGAGGCATGGTGACATTGATGCAACATCATGCAACTCCAAGCAAAAACTGACAAAATCAATAATAAGTTATTTTATCGGAGTAATTGAATTAGAGAATTAATTGAACCTACAAAAAAATCTAATTTAATTTTTATTTATCTCCATATCATTTTCATTATCTTAAATACAAAATCAATTAAATCTGAATTATATAAAATTGTAAAAATATTGTATAATACATTTAAATCTAATTCGCATGATCTTTGTAAAAATGTAATTGGTTAAAAATTATACTTCTTCATGATAATGGTCATTTTATTAAGTAAGAATTATCATTTTTTCCATTTCCAAATAGATCTACATTTACAATGTAAATTTTTTTTTTAAAAAATAGTTATGAGAATTAGAACAATTATTATGCAAATTTCTGCTATTATATTTTTTGGTAGCTTTACTTTATTCGGGCAAAACAATAAAGAAATTAATTCAAAAAGTAAAAAAGAAATGGAGGCTGATTCCGTTGAAATTGTTGAATTTCATAAATTTAAAAAAGAGGCTCTAGCAAGAATAAAAGAGAACAGAGTTAAAATTGAAAAATTAGAATCGAAAGAAGAAGATAATCAAAAAAAAACATCAAATGAATATGATCAAAAGATATTAGAGTTGGAAAATAAAAATAATGAATTGGAAACTAGAATTAAGGGATATGATTCAAAAAAAATGTCTGAATGGGAGTCATTTAAAATGAAATTTGCTGAAGACTTAAATGTTCTTGAGGACTACATGACAAGAATGACAAATGGTTCAAAAAAAATGAAAGAGTAAAGGCAAATTAATTCAAACATTTATTTATTTCATCCTAGAACTGCTTATCTGCTAAAAATAAGAACATCTTAATCATACTAGAGTTGACTTAGGAAAACTTTTATTTAACAAAAAATATAAAATTTTCATTTGAAATTGATTAGTTCGACTTTAGAATTCCTTAAGATTTATACACTATATTTATTGTATGAAAATTCTATTAATCGAAGATGAAGCTGAATTGAGAAAATCAATAAGTCAGTATTTACATCAAGAAGGATATATAATTGAATCTGTTGGAGATTTTAAAAAGGCATCCGAAAAAATAGGTGACTACGATTACGATTGTATTCTTGTGGATATCACTTTACCTTTTGGAAATGGACTTGATATAATTAAACAGCTAAAAAAAAGCAATTCTAAAGCAGGAATTATTATTATATCGGCAAAAAATTCTTCAGATGATAAAATAACTGGGCTTGATTTAGGAGCAGATGATTATCTAGCGAAGCCATTCAATTTAGCTGAATTAAATTCAAGAATAAAGGCACTTATAAGAAGAAGGAATTTTGATGGAAACAAAGCAATTGTTGTTAATGAGATAACGATTGTACCTGAAGAAAGAACTGTAAAAGTGAATAATGAACTTGTCATATTGACACCTAAAGAATATGATTTGCTTTTATTTTTTATCTCAAATAAAAACAGGGTTGTTTCAAAAAACTCAATTGCTGAAAATTTATGGGGAGATGATAGTGACCAAATGGATAGCCATGATTTTATTTATGTTCATCTCCGAAATTTACGTAAGAAATTAAGTGATAAAGGATGTGAAGATTATGTTCAATCTATCTACGGAATTGGGTATAACTTTAAAGTTGATTAATTTAAAATATTTATGAAATAAGCCATGATCTTAAATTGATCACCAACACCGATGAATTTAAGATGGCGATACCATATACAATTAAAAAACAAATAAAATACATATGAAAATAATTACTAAAACAATCATTTACTACATATTGATTAGTTTACCACTGCTATTCATTTCTGGTGTATTTTCATATTTCATCATAAAATCTGAATTAACAGATAATGTGAATGAAACATTGATGAGAGAAAAAATCAACATAGTAAATGACATAAAATCTTCAAAAGATCCAATTAAAAATCAAGTTAGTTCTGATGGTCTATCGACTATTGAAATTGTTAAATCAAAACAAAATAAATCAAAATATTATGACACTCAAATTTATGACAGTTGGGAACATGAAAAGGTAGGACACCGTGTTTTCGTGAGTTATCTTTCATTTAAAAATAAGAGTTATAAAATTACAATTTCAAAAGCGACTGTAAAAGAACATGAACTTATGGAAAGTTTGTTTTCAGCTTTTGTTGTTATAATTATTTTCTTGACAATCGGTTTTTTATTGGCTAATTGGCTCATTTCAAGAACACTTTGGAAACCTTTTTATAAAACGCTTGACAATTTAAATCAATTCGATATACAAACCTCTCAAAAATTAACCTTTGAGTCAGTGAATACAAAAGAATTTGATCAATTAAATGATTCTTTGAATAAAATGACAGATAAAATATACTCGGACTTTATCAAACAAAAAGAATTTAATGAGAACGCTTCTCACGAAATGCAAACTCCTTTAGCGGTCATAAAAGCAAATATTTCTTTACTCATGCAATCTGAAAACTTGAAAGAAGACGAAATGAATCAAGTTCAAGTGATTGAAAATAGTTTAAAAAAATTAAGTGCACTAAATAAAGGACTTATTTTATTGACTAAAATTGAAAACAATCAATTTCAAGAAAATCATAAATTAAATGTTAATGAATCAATTGCAAGAGTTATTTCAAATTTTAATGATTCGATTTCAATGAAAAATTTAAAATTGATAACCAATTTTAATTCCGATTTGACAATTGAAATGAATTCTATTTTAGCAGATGTTTTATTTACAAATTTGATTCAAAATTCAATTCGTCACACAAATAATGGTGGTGAAATATT
>CANJKA010000017.1 GCA_947474675.1 Flavobacteriales bacterium | reverse complement strand
GCCAGTTCTTGGATTGTCATATCCTCTTTAATTGCTTCAATGGCTACCTTAGCCTTGAATGCCGACGTAAATTTTCTTCTCTCTTTTTTCATATTCAACTGTTAAAATTACACTTTAATCAGCTGTCCAGAAAATGGGGACTATTATAAAAAATGTTGATCAAAATGCTTTAATTTAAAATGATTTTACATGCTAAAACAAGCTGTATTATTCTTAACAAAGTACAAAGAAACACCATTAACGACTGAAAGAAAATTTAGAAGTAGATTGATTCATGAATTTAACCAAAGCGTGATTATTCAAATGGATGAATTCATGAATTAACGCAAATAAAAACAACTTAAACACCTAACAAAAAAAAACAGTTAAATTAATCAATTCAAAACATAATTTATAAAGTATAAATATTGTAATTTTGATTGAAACGGTGTCGCTCATGAACAAACACGCATGAAAACAATTTAATTAGATTGAAAATTAATGAATAATTCAATCTACATATAAAGACAAAATCTTTTTCTTAAAAACTGTCTGAAACTTACTTTGAATCATTTCATTTTCCATTTGAAAAAGTTTTGTTTTCGCTTCGTTAAAATTGTAAATTGTTATTATTCCTTGCTCAAATTTTGCAGTAGTAACTTCAAATGCTTTTAACAGTGAAGAATAAGATATTTCCATCAATTCCTGTTGAGATTCACTTAACTGTATTTCTAAAATCAATTGATCTATTTTTGATTTAAAGTCAAATAATGAGCTTTCTACTTCTAATTTCTTTTTTTCTATTTCAATTTTTGAAAGCTGAATATCGCTGTAATTACTCATCCGATTAAAAATAGGAATACTCAAGCTTAGACTAATTGATTGATACAAATTATCATTCAATTGCTGTCTAAACAATTTAGGAACCATTACACCGTTTATCATTTCTTTATTATTACCTGAATAACCTGTTCCCAAATATGAAAATAAAGAAAGTGTTGGATAAACTTTTCCTTTTAATTGATGTAAAGTTATTATAGCTGATTCTAATTCTTGCTTTGAACTCTTGATTTCAGGTAAATTTTCAATCGTCAAAGAATCAAATAATATAGGTTGAAGAAACAAAGTTGTATCAATCTGAAAATCTACCTGTGAACTTAAATTTAAATTTTGTTTCAAAAACAAAACAGACGTTTTATAGTCATTTTCAACTCTTGTTAACTGCATTTGATCTTGTGCTACTTGCGATTCAATTTCAAGTAAATCAAAACTTGTCAATTTTTCAAATTTTACAAATTCAGCTATTCTTTCTTTTTGTTTCTGTGAGAGTTGAAGTTGTCTTTCAGCTATTTCTATCGATTTTTTATTCAATACGACTTGAAGATAATTAGATGTAATATCCATCTTCAAATTCCGGCTTTTAACTTCTAAATTGAATTGCTCATTCAAATATACTGATTTAGACTTTTCTTGTAAATAATACCGCTGCATTCCTGAAAAAAGTATAACATTACTTGATAAATAAAAACTATTTGTCCGAACTTGACTTGCAGCAAATTTATTCGTAAACGGATCTATACTCTGACCCCAATTATACCCATGATTCGCATTTCCATTAACCGTTGGTAAATAATTAAAATTTGATTTTTGAACTCTATTTTCACTTATTTGAACATCTAAAACAAAAGATTTTAAAGTTAAGTTGTTTTCAAGAGAATAATCAATGCATTTATCCAACGTCCAAATATCTTGACAAAAAATAGAAATTGGGAAAAATAACAGAAAAATTAAATGCTTAATCATGATAAAAAAAATGAAGTTATGACGTCATTATTGATTTAATCTCTTGGAATATCTTTGTTAACAGAGATTGCTTCTTTGTTAAAATATCAGCTACTCCTTTCATTTGTGGATGAAAATCTAATTTCTTGCCATAAGAAGTGATTAAACCTTTAGGAAAAATGACATGTACCAAATAATTATCACTAGAAGGTGTTCCTACAACTTTTTGAACATTACCTATCAACATCCCATATTCTTTGAAAGGATAATTATTCAATTTGATATTCACCCTCTGCCCTACTTTCACATTTGAACTTCCTAAATCTCCAATTTTAGCAAAAGCAATTATACATCCTTCACTTTTGGGAGTTATTTTCATCAATTCCTCTCCTTGATCAATATAAGTTCCTTTTACCCAATGCTTATTATTGAAATTTGCAATTCCGCTAACAACGCTTTTAACGACATAATTTTTCTGCCAAGTTTTAAATTTATCCAATAAAGAATTATACTTGATTCTTAAATTTAATTGCTCAGTATGCAATTCTCCCTCTATTAAATGTGATAATTCAAAGCATTTTTGATTCAATGTCTCTATTTGTAAATCAACTTCATACTTTTCCTTAATTTCTTCATTTAGTTGAAATCCATTATTAATATCTTTAATTTGCAACTCACTATAATTAACATTCGAAACATATCCTTTTTTATTTAAAACGGAATCTGTGGATGAAATTTTCTTACTTAATCTTGCTTTTCTTTCTAATAATTCAATATTCTTACTAATCTGGAAATTTTTATTTTTACAAATCGAAATTTGACTTTTGACACTAGATAGTTGAATTTGATAAATCGATGATTTCTTAATTCGGAAATAATTCTCTAAACTTTTCTTGAATTGATCATATTCTTTTTGAACCGTACCCAATTGTAAATTAATTAATGGATTATTACGCGAAATTAAAGACGTATATCCAACTTTAATAACATTAGAATTTAACCACGCTACATCCTGTTCTTTTGAATTATTCGTAAAAGCCAAAATCACTTGATCTTTCTTCAAAAAATCACCATCTTTTATATAAATTGAATCAATGTAGGAACTGGTATTGGAAACAATTTTACGTGGTGGATTTTCTGATGTCAAATAAATTTCTGATTTAACAGTTTCAGGATATTTTACTATTCCTGCCAAGGCAATCAATAAAATTACAATGATAAATATCAACCCAGAACCATAATAAGACAAACCTTTTGGGGGAGGTCCTAGTACATCATCTAAATTATACGTTTCGTCTCTTTTCTTTAATTTCTTATGCATATTCTGTTTCTAAAACAAGTTGATCTTTCAATAAATCGAAATACATTCCTCGTTGATTCAATAATTCATGATGATTTCCTTGTTCAACTATTTCTCCTTTATCAATCACAACAATGTTGTCTGCATTTTTAACGGTACTCAATCGATGAGCAATAATCACCAAAGTCTTTTCGTCGTCCAATTGTTTCAAATTCTCAACAATTTTCTTTTCAGTTTGATTGTCCAAAGCACTAGTCGCTTCATCCAAAAACAAAAACTCTGGATTACTGTACAAAGCTCTAGCAAATAAAACACGTTGCTCTTGCCCCTTACTCAAATGTATTCCATATTCATCCCCAATAACAGTATGGTAACCATGCGATAATTTTTCTAAAACAAAATCATGAAGACAAACCAATTTGGCAATTTTAATAACCTCATCATAATCAACCTCTTTGTCCATTGCTATGTTTTCTAAAATAGATTCATTGAAAATCTTTCCTTCCTGAAGAACAACTCCTATCTTACTCCGTAATACCGAAGAATGAATCGTATTAATGTTCAATCCCCCAATTTTAATTTCTCCTGAAGATGTATTGTAATATTTTAAAAGCAATTTAAGAAAAGTACTTTTACCACTTCCGCTTGTCCCTATTATTGCAGTAGTTTTCCCTTTTGGGATAAATAAATTAATTGAATTCAAAACTTGAATTTTTGGATTTTCTGGATAAAAGAAAGAAACATTTTCAAGTGAAATCCCATCATAAGCAGGAACTTCATTAATATAAAACTGATTTTCAGGACATTCATCATCTAAATCCTTAATCTTCATGATACGTTTAAAAGCAACTGAAGCGTCAAAATAATCTTTAACAAAGGAAATAATTTGCTTCATCGGCTTTTCTAATTGACTTACAACCATGTTCACCGCAAATAATTCTCCCAAAGTCATACTGCCATTCATCACTGCTTTAGCAGAAACAAGAATAATAAGCAACCCTTTAATTCTATCCATCGCTTCAGCACCCAACTCTTGCATTTGATCAAGCGTCAACCATTGATTTTCAACCTTAAATAATTTTGTTCGATATTTTAACCATTCAGCATTATTCTTAGATTCGGTATTGTAAATTTTAATGTCCTGAATTTTTTCAAAAATTTCAATCGTCTTATTTTGCTCTTTTGTAGTTATATCAAATCGTTTATTATCAATTTGTCCTCGTCTTTTCAAAAAAGCATACACCCATAAAATACTAATCAAACTCCCTGTTACAAAAAGCACAAAAATAGTTGGATTGATGATCAATAAAACTGCTGTTAGAAGAATGATCGTCAACAATGACAAGATTGTTTTCAAAGAAGAAACAGCAATTAAATTATGTAATTTTGAATGATCTTCAATACGCTTCAAAAGTGTACTTACATTTGAATTCTCAAAAAATGGCATTGGTAATCGAAATACTTTATTCAAAAACTCATTCACCAATTGAATATCTATCCGTGAACCGATATGAAGGAAAAACCATCTTCTAAAAAAATCGATTGTTAAAGATGCTATGTAAAGCGCTAATTGAGCTCCAACAGCGATATAAACAAAATTCATATCTTCATTTAATATCCCTTTATCAATTATCGCCTTTGTTAAAAAAGGAATTATTAACAAAATAACACTACTAGCTACAAGACCTAAGCTGATTTGAAAAAAATACTTCTTGAAACGAGTCAAATAAGACACTAATGATAAAATAGATTTCTCTTTTTTGTATTGAATTTCTCCCTCATAAAAATGAGAAGATGGTTCTAATAAATAAATTGAAACAGTTTCTTTGTTTAAAAACTGATCTGAAAACTCTTGGGTGGAAAGAATATAATCTCCTTTGGATGGATCATAAAAATGAACACTTTTCCGATTCGTTTTTTTAATTACAATGAAATTATCAGAAGAAGAATTTATTAAAATTGGTGTTTTTGATAAATCTATTAAATCTTCAAAACGAACTTTAATTTTTTTTACTCCTAAATGTACATGGTGACATAAATTGAAAATAGAAGAATTCGTATTATGATCAAAATCAATTACACCTAGAGTCTTATTGTAGTAATTTGCAACATACACAATCGATTTAATTGTGTTAATAGTATTTGTTTTTTGCACTTATTTTATTTTTTCAGCTTTCAAATATAACTACAAAAAAGTTAAAAATTAATATTTATTTTACAATGAGTTAACAAAAATGTAATATAAACGACAAATTATTACCGATAAACTGTGAAAATCAACTGATAAGAAACATGGTAAAAATATTCAAAAAATGATATTAGTCATGCAATAATTTAAATTTTACAATTAAATTTATAACATTGCTTATAATTTAATTGTAAAAAATGAAAAATTCTAAAATATCTATCCAATTTCTAGGAGCTGCTGGAACGGTAACTGGTTCAAAGCATTTATTAAAAACACCTGAAAAAAATATTTTAATTGATTGTGGCTTATTTCAGGGTATTAAATCCTTGCGATTAAAAAACAGAGAACCCCTTCCAGTTGATGAAAAAACGATTGATATTCTTTTATTAACTCATGCTCATTTAGACCATTGCGGTTACATTCCATTGTTAGTTAAAAATGGTTTCAAAGGAAAAATTTTAATGACTCCGCCTACAAGAGAATTAGTAGAAATAATTCTCAGAGATAGTGCTAAAATTCAAGAAGAAGAGGCAAGAAAAGCAAACGAAGAAGGTTATACTAAACACAGTCCAGCAATTCCTCTTTACACAGAAAAAGATGTAGAGATTGCCTTAAAACATTTCGAAATCAGACATGATATAGATTGGATTCAACTTTCCGAAAATATTTCATTTCGCTATTTAAAAAATGGACACATATTAGGTTCAGCTTTCATTGAAATGAAATGTTTTGGTCGAAAAATTGTCTTTACAGGTGATATTGGTCGAACAAAAAATGTTTTATTGGAAGCTCCAACTGTAATTGAAAACGCAGATTGTCTAATTATGGAAAGTACGTATGGAGATAGACTTCATCCTATTTCAGATCCAGCAGATGATATTGAAGAAATCATAAAACATACATTAGAAAAAGGTGGAAATCTTTTAATCCCAAGTTTTGCTGTCGAACGTGCACAAGAAATTATGTTCATTATCAACAAACTAAAAGAGGATAAAAGAATTCCAAATATCCCTATTTACTTAGATAGTCCAATGGGAGCTGACACCACTGACATATTTTTAAATTTTCCCAATTGGCACAAATTATCACCTTCAGAAACGTATTCTATGTGCAAGCACACTCAGATCATACGAGATTTTCCTGACACTTTGAAACTGATTAAAGATAAACAGCCTAAAATTATTATTGCTGCCAGCGGAATGCTAACTGGAGGAAGAATTCTAACGTATTTAACTGAAATGGGGAAATCCAATAAAAATACTATTTTACTAGTCGGGTTTCAAGGTGAAGGCACAAGAGGAAGGGCACTAAAAGAAGGTCTAAAAGAAATAAAAATTCACGGAAAATACTACCAAATTGAAGCAGAAGTCAAGTATATATCTTCTATGTCTGGTCATGCAGATCAATTAGAAATGATCAATTGGTTGAAAAACTTCACAAAAAAACCGACACAACTTTTCATGGTTCATGGTGAACCTCAAGCTCAAAACATATTTAGAGTTAAAATAGTTGATGAATTGGGAATCAATGTTACGATTCCTCAACTTTACGATGAATTTACAATCAATTAGATAGTATTAATGAAAAAAACTGAGGATATTATTGTTCGAAAAGCATCTGGAAAAGAAGAATATTTTTCATTTCAAAAATTAAGAAATTCATTACTAAGATCGAACGCTTCACATGATGAAGCGGAAGGAATTGTCAATGAACTAAAAGGTAAAATATACGAAGGAATTAGTACTAAGAAGATTTACAGCATGGCTTTCCGTTTGTTAAAAAAACAATCTCCTCACAATGCTTCTCGCTATGCCTTAAAAAAAGGTATAATGGAACTTGGTCCTTCAGGTTTTCCTTTCGAAAAATTTATAAGCGAAATATTCAGAACCGAAGGATATCAAACAGAAGTTGGAAGAATTCTTCAAGGTAAATGTGTCACGCATGAAATTGATGTAATCTGTAAAAAAGAGGACACAATTATGTTAATGGAATGTAAATATAAAAATCAAGCAGGTGTTTCAGTTGATGTCAAAGTTCCGTTATATATTCATTCTAGGTTTCAAGATTTATTAGAAAATAATCTCTTGGTAAAACCTTTCACCAAATTTAGTGGTTGGATCGTCACCAATTCAAGATTCACTGACGACGCTATCGCTTTTGGAAATTGTCGGGGAATACAATTATTAGGATGGGACTACCCTTTCAAAAATTCATTAAAGGATCGTGTAGACAAATCTGGTTTATATCCGATCACCTGTTTAACAACTTTAACTATCAATGAGAAAAAAGGTTTTCTTGAAAAAGGTATTGTTTTAGTGAAAGAAATGCACAATAACGAAAAGATTTTATTGAAATCAGGAATAAATCCCAAAAGGATAAAAAATATTTTGTTTGAAATCGACAAAATAACAACACCTACTAAACCGATTAAATGTTAAACTTTTTTATTGTTAATAAATAAATAACCTTTAAATTCCATAGTGTTTATAGACCGTTCGTCACAAAAGTTTAAAAAACAACAAAATAAATTATTTGTATTAAAATAAAAACAATAACTTTACATTATAATTTACAAATAATTTACTATGAAAAAAGGATTACTTACTATGGGTGCATTTTTAGCACTTACAATTACTTCAACTTTAAATGCACAAGTTGATACTTTAACTGAATTTTTCTCAGGAAATGTTAAACTTTATGGTCTTGATACTGACGCTACAATAGATAGTGGGTATGTTGGTGGAAACAATGTATATGGTGATGTTGCTAAAATGCAGTTATTTGATGCTACTCATGGCGTTGTCGAAAGTGGAACAATTACAAGTGTTTTAATTGCTGTTCCTGTTAAAACTGATGGTGGTGGATCTTTTCAAGTATGTATCTGGACAGATGCAGCAGGAACTCCTTCTGCTATTCCAGTTGCTACTAAAAACATCACTTTAGCTTCTGTTGACACAACTTTAGCTGGTTGGAATATTGCTGAAGCTACAGGTTTTTACAACGTAGTAGCAACATTCGCTACTCCTGTTACAATTCCTTCAAATCGTAAGTTTTGGGCTGGTGTAATTTTACCTTCAACAGCTGGAAACGAAATGGCACTTTTAACTGATAGTATCGGTGACTTTGCTGAAGCAGTTACACACACAGGTGAATTCTGGAACGATGCAACTTTCCACACTTTTGGAGATGTAAATAATTGGGGAATTAACTGTGCACTTGCTATTTTCCCAGTAGTTAACTTTGCAGTTAATGGTTTAGAAGAAAACACAACTACAACTGCTTCAGTTTATCCAAACCCTGCAGTAAATGAATTAAACTTTAACTTAAACGGAAAAGTTTCTTCAATTACAATTTTATCTTTAGACGGAAAAGTAATTTCTACTACAAATGTAAATGGAACTTCTGCTTCTGTTAATGTTTCTGACTTAACTTCAGGTATATACATGTACCAAGTTAATACTTTAAATGGATCAGTTGTTACAAACAAATTCGTTAAAAAATAATTTTAACATTTCATTGAAAAGCTGTCTGATCATTCAGACAGCTTTTTTTTGTTTTCTACTTTTTAAGCTGAATAAATAATTCAGTTCCTTTTCTTGGTAATATTGAATTAGTACATTCTTCCATTATTACATTAGAATAAAACATTGAAAATAATTGAAAATACTCATTTAAATCCCCTCCAAAAGGAGGTCCTCCTTCAAATTCTCTATTGAATAATAAACCAACCAACTTCCCTCCTTCTTTTAATAATTGTGTTGACTTCTTTGCATATTGATTTCTCAACGAAGGTTCGATAGCACAAAACAAGGTTTGCTCAAGTATCAAATCATATCTTCCTTCATGCATGAAAAAATCATTTATATGTAAATTAGAAGTAGGGAAATCTGGCACTCTTTTTTGAAAAGCATCGATCGGTTCATTTGAAAAATCTAATAAATGAACATTTGTAAAACCATTTTGAAATAAATATTCTCCTTCATATCCACTTCCACAACCTGGAATTAAGATCGAAATAGATTTATCTCTCAATTGATCAATATATTCTTTTATTGGTGGGGAAACTTGTTTTAAATCCCACCCAATTTCAGATTTTTGATATCTGTCATTCCAATATTCAGCTGATAACTTTTCCATTTTCGAAGATATTAGATTGTTAGATTTTAAACATTAGACATTTCTAAAATCTAAAATACTATATTTGATTCATAAAATTCAATTTCATTCTAAAAAAAATGATAAAATATATTTACACACTAATCATTTTAAATTTAAATTTTTCTTCTTTCGCTCAAAAAGAAACGAAAGCAATTAAAACTGTAAAGGAAAACATGGAAATTCAAGAAAAATCTTGGAATAATTTTGATATTCCAGGCTTTATGAATTTCTATTGGAACAATGACAGCCTAAAATTTATTGGAAGCAAAGGAATAACTTATGGATGGAAAAAAACACTAGACAATTACATTAAAGGATACCCTACCAAAGAAACAATGGGGAAATTAGACTTTACAATTATCGAAGCAACACAGCTTTCTAAAACCAGCATTTACGTGATTGGAAAATGGGAATTAACAAGAGAAAATCCAGTTGGTGGATATTTTACATTGCTTTGGAAAAAAATAGATGGAAAATGGGTAATTGTCGCAGATCACACTAGTTAGACAATAGATTTTTAGACGATAGACATTAGACAAAACTATTAACACAATTCATAAGTCTAATGTCTTTTATCTAAAAATCTAATGTCTCACAAATATTTTCTCCACTCTATTAAAACTTGAATTCGAAATTTCAACAAATAAAACAGTAGAATTATAATGTGATAGATCAAACGATTTTGAATTAATAACTGTATCTTCAAGTAACACCTTTCCTGTAATATCAATAATTCTAATTAAACTTTCATTTGGTATATTGATAGTAATAAAACAAGAAGTTGGATTCGGATAAATAGAAACATTTAATTCTAATTCTTCAACAGATAAAGGTGCTTGATGAATTACTGCCACTCCATCCAAATCAAATCCTCCTGATACAAATTCTGTAGGATATAAATCATTTATTAAATGCCCTTGTGAATCTTGGCTTCCAAATAAAGGATTTATAGCTCCAATTACGTCAATCAACTTAACATGTGTAATAGCGTAAATATCCAAACCAAAAATCCCAGCTAATTCTTCTAAATCAAATGGAGTCCCAAATCCTTGTCTATATTTTCCCGCTAAATTATTAAAATAGCGACAATCAGAATATTCAAATGGCCCAATTTGAACTAGAATAGGAGCTTCGCTTATTGATGGAAATCTAAAATAATTAATCCCATCCGAACTAACTTCAACAAATGCCAATTCAATATAATCATTTGCAAAACCATTTTCAAATACTGCAAAATCTGGTCCTGATTCATTTTTTATCGCTCTTTCAAATGTTAAAATAGCAATTCCTGAATCTCCAAGTGAAACAACATCATTACTATTTCCCTCAGCCACACCAATACCATTAGTCTCAACCCCAAATGAAGCAATACCAACTATAGGATTGGCGATATTCATGAATCCTCTTTCAACAACGATACGATTAGCCCAAGCTAAAATTATTGAAGAATCCATTTTAATTGCAGTTGAACCAACAAGTCCAGCTGCTGGTGGAAAAGTTTGAGAAAACAGTGTTGGAGTTAAATTATAGATTGATAAAATTAAGATAAGTATCACCTTTTGAAGAAAAATTAAAAAGTAAGATCTTTCAGCCTCCCCCTTTGGAGGGGGATCGAGGGGGAGGATAGGTGTACCATTTAAATGTTTAGTGATTTCTTCGGGCTTGGTGAAAATCCTCCCCCTCAGTCTCGGCACTATCGATTGGTCTTCAAAAGCTATCGCTTTTCCCCCTCCAAAGGAGGAAGTAAATATACTAATCATAAAAAATAATTTTACTTGGATTCAATCCAACATGATAACTTGTTTCATAAATACCAGTTGAAGAAAAAACACGAACATATCCTGTATTTGAATATCCCATTGCATCAAAACAATAAATTTTAGAATTAGACGCTCTGAATTGTACACCAAACAAAGTTGTAAACTGCGTATTATCAATCAAATTAGAATTTGTAATTAATTCTGAAACAGTATTGAAAATAGCAATATTGCTTGTTGAAGTTGCGTAATTATAATAACTTATTAAAAAATCTTCCCCCATCTTTTCAATTCCACCGGCATCAAATGCGAAAGTATTTGAAACCAAATCTGTATGGGAATCTATTTTTACCATTCTAGAAGGTATCGTCGAATAATTACCCCTTGAAATTACATAAACATCACCATGAGAATCAACTTCAACTGAGCCTGGATTCTTACCAACTGTAATTTTTTTAATTTCTTGAAAAGTGGTCAAACTAATTACGGATACAGTTGAATCAACATTTGGAGAATTTAATCCTCCTGAATTAGCGACATATAATTTATCATTTGAAACTGATAAACCCTCTGGATTAGCACCAACCGATATTCGTTTTGTGACAGTTAAACTTACCGTATCTATTACATCTACAAATCCATCAAAACAAGTAACAAATGCATTTGAGCCATAAAAAGTAATTGATCGAGGCTGTTTTGAAATCCCATTATTCATCATCGAAATTTGTTGAATAGGAATACCAGTAGATTTTTCTAGTACCTCAATAGTACTTGAGACATTAACCACAACATAAATTTTACCTCCATACGTTTGAATATCATTCCCTGTATCTCCTAAAAGTCTATTTGTTTTATTTGTGAAAAATAAATCATCTGATATACCTGTAGAAAAATCAACCCAAGAAATTGCTGAATTATTTTGCTGAAAAAGTCCTTCACATAAAACCATCATCCCATTTTTCAAAGAAGTTGAGTCTGGGACAATCGGTGTAACTTTTTTTGGTTTACATCCAATAAGAACAAGTAATAAGAACACTGTTTTAATTAATCGCATAATTCAAAGTAATTAAATAATTTCTTCCTGGCATTACGAAATAACGCATATAAGAATAAGATGTATTAAAAATATTTTTAACTGAAAATTGAATTCGAAATGATTGTTTTTTAGCTAATTTAATTTTAGTGAAAAAACTAGCATCCAACAATGTAAAACCATTGATTTGATTGGCTATAATGTTTTCAGTCAAAGAATAACGCAAAGAAGAAATCGTCGTTGAAAGATGTATTCCAATATCTTTTCTTTTTAAAGTGAAATCTATGTTTCCTGTATGTTTTGGCACATAGGCAACTTGATTTAAATAAGTAGGTGATTTTGAATCAGAAACGTCAACTGAATACTGATACGTATAATTAAATGTCGCTTCTGAATACCAATTTTTACCAATTAATTTATTTATTTCTAATCTAGATTCATATCCAAAAGTATTCACAAATCCAATATTTTGCATGGACCATACAAATAAATTTTTCGTCGGAATTGCTAATATTTGATTTTGAATTCTGTTTGCAAATACATTTACTAAAAAATTGACTTTCATTTCAGTATTCAAAGGAGTCGTCGAAAAACCAATTGAAAACTGATGTGCTTCTTCTGGTTTTAATTTCACATTTCCTATATTATTATAATACAATTCATTGAACGAAGGCATTCGAAATGAATTGCGGTACCAAGCTTTAAATTTCCATTTCCACTTTCCAAACTCTATTTTTTCAAAAGATAAAAAAGGATTTATTTTAAACCGATTTTCAGCCCTTTCTCCCATATTATTTTCTTCCATAATTTGTTGTGAAGAAAGTTGAATTTCAGTTTTCCATTTTTCTCTATGTAAATTCAAACCAATTAATCCAAATGAATGAATTCTTTTTGGCAATGCTGAATTAATTGAAGAAAACTTCAAATCACTATATCTGCTTTCAATTCCTCCGTATAAACTGACATTATTTCTAATTAATTGTTGAAATGATAGTCCCATTTGATAAGAATTATTTGTATAAACACTTGAAATCCCTCCTGAGTTATTCAAGAAAAATGGATCTGTGTAATGCAACCAGTCATGATTTAAAGTTCCAAATAATCGATAATAAATTGACTTACACTGGTGAGACAAATCTAAATTAAGAGAATGTGATTCAGTTGACAATCGTTGATTTGCAGTTGTATTATACAAAACAACAGAGCCTGGTAAACCCTGATTAGCTCCATTTGTCTTGTAATTGATTTTAATTTTAGCTTCGTTTTTTAATTTAAATCCAGCTGTGGCACCAGAATACCAATCCACCAAATCATTATTCCCTCTAACACCTTGATAAAGTATATTACCATTTTGAAGTGTATAATCATAATTTCCTTTTGCTTGACGGTATTTTCCAAAGACACTAATAAATAGATTACTTTTCGAATACTTCATTGACAAATAATTATCAATTTCTCCAAAAGAACCAATTCTAGATGAATACTTAAGCTTAAATGTCTCAATTGAAAAATTATTCTCAAACGTATTAATCGAAATCACACTTCCATTAATATAAGAAGATGCAGGCAATAAAAATCCATTTTTCCCTCCTACGCTTAATGAAATAGATTCAACATTATCAGTTTGAATTTGGCCTAAATTTATTTGACCAGTCTGTGTATTTACTAAAGAAAACCCATCGATTAAAAAAGTTGAATGTTGACTACCCACTCCTCTCACAGAAACCGTTTTCATTCCTCCTAACCCTCCATAATTTCTCATTGAGGTGCCAGAAAACTTCTGTATCACTGCCCCAATATCTTCCGGTTGATTCAATAAAATCTGCTCTTTTGAATACGTTTGAGAAGTCAAATCAAGTGTTTTAATTCTATTAATTTCAAAAGCTGAAACCTCCACTTCTGGCAATGTCTTAAGAGTATCTTGTCCATATCCTAGCATACAAACAAAAGTTAAATTAAACGAAAAAGCCAGAAGTGAAAGATTCATAAATTATTTAATAACTTTTTGAATCATTGTTCCGTTCTCATTTGTAATCTTCAATGTGTAAGATCCAAGTGAAAATTCAGAAACATCTAATACAGAATACCCAGAATAGTTGGATGTCAAAACAATTTTACCAGATAAATCAAACATTTCAATTAAACCTGATTCTCCTTTGATTACCAATTCATTTGTCATTGGATTAGGATATACTGAAATTGAAGGTAAATTATTCTCTGTTACACCAAGATTATTTTTATTAATATGTAAATTATCAATAGCAAAATATGAAGGTGTATTCATCCCCCAATCCCCAAAATCAGAAGACTCAATATCGAAAGACAAAGAATAAACTGTTTGTTCAATAAAAGTCAAATCAATTGTTTCCCAAGTATCAACAATATAATCTAGAGTATTATCTGCAAAACGATAATCAGCTAGATAAAATTCAACTGAATCTATTTTGCTTCCATCTTCTGCATGAGCAAAAATCCAAACTTTGAAATAATCTTCTCCATTTGTATTGTCAACTACACCATTTGCATCAGTTAAAGATCCAAATTGTTTAGCAAAAGCATCACCATCTCTCATTGAAATAGCTGCATACGTTGTATTTGTAATTTGAATAGAATCTACATCTACTCCTTGTCCTGCAAATGAAATCGTCCCAGAAGGATAATAAACAGCATAATTAGCAGTGCCAAATCCACCAGACCCAGCGAAAGCACTATATTGATTCAAATATCCAGGTGTTGTAACATCTGTTATATTTGATACTGAAAAACCATTCCAAGAATCCCAACTTGCGTTGTAAGCATTTGATAAAACAACACCGTTCTCAATAAATCCACCTGTACCTGATGAACCATAATTATATGATTCAGGATTTAAAATAACACCTTCAAACCCAATAGTCTGTTGAGCATTCGAAAAAAGTGTTACACAAATTGTAAAAACAGAAAAATAAATTTTCTTCATAACCTTAATTATTAATTAAAAATAAATAAAAATGAAGAAATCAGTTCAAGCAAAACACACCTATGAACCTAGGAATACAGAAGTATATCCGACTTTTATCTGAAGTCTTCAAAACAAATAACAACCTTGGCAGGTATTCTGACTCTCATCAACTCGATTTCGTCTTCCCAATTTTTCAATCAGTGACATAAATGAAATCGATATTACGATGATTACAGCTGCAGACACAGTTTCGGATTTACACCGAATTCCCTTTTATTCCACGCAGTGGTACCATAAATCTAGTGTAAAGATACTATATATAGTTCAATAAAAATTATTAAATCAATCAAATAAGACAAAAGTTTGAATTTTTATTTAAACTTTAAATAACAAAAAAATAACAATTTTAACCAACCCTTTTAAATTATATACGTTATATTAGATAGAAGATAAAAGTTTAATTTATTACATTTTGTCATGAAAGCTAAAAACATACATCGCGTGAATGAAGCTGTCTATATGTTAAGAAACTTCATCGATTTAAGTGCACAATTATTACCTTTCTTAATTGAATTGCACTATTCTAAAAAACCAACAAATACAGATAAAGAAGATGAAAATCGGATTTTAGAAGTATATCAAAATTATGCTTTTGACAAAGAAACTTCTAAACTTTTAATGAATTCACCCATTTTAGAAACAATTCAAAAATCATTTGATTATATTATTGATTCAAAAAACACAAAAGACAAATCAAAAAGGAAATTACTTGAATTTAAAAAAGAACACCGTCGATTACAAAAAAGTTGGATATTAATTGATGCAAATTAAAATTTTGTTGCTTATTTTACAATTCGAAAGAAAAGTAAAATAAGCAATTTTATATGATTTTAAAAAAAGCAAAAGATCCTGGATTGGGTTCTAAATTTCAAAACCCAATCAAACGAATGATGAATCCAGACGGAGCTTATAACATCATTCGTAAAGGTGGTTTAAATAATTTTCAAGATTTTTATAAATTCCTTTTAGAAATTAAATGGTATTCTTTTTTACTGTTTATTACCTTGTTTTACATAGCAATGAATCTTGTTTTTACAGGGTTATATCTTTTTGTTGGTATTGAACAATTAAAAGGTGCTTCTGAATTACAATCCGACTTTTTTAATGCATTTTTCTTTTCTGCTCAAACTTTTACAACTGTCGGATACGGCGCCATTTCACCAAATGGAAAAGCTGCTGACATTTTAGCAATGATTGAAGCATATATTGGTCTTTTAAGTTTTGCTTTAGCCACAGGTTTATTATATGGGCGATTTTCTAAACCATCTCTTAAAATTTCTTTTTCAAACAATTTAATACTATCACCTTATGAAGATGGAGAAGCTCTTATGTTTAAAATGGTCAATCTTAGAAATAATGTTTTGCTAAACACAAAAGTTACTACCCTCTTTGTAATTGATAAAGGGATTGGTGAAGACGAATTCAATAAAGAATATTTTGCATTAAACTTAGAAACTGACACTGTAAATTTCTTTCCTTTAACATGGACTCTCGTTCATAAAATTGACGAAAACTCACCTTTATTTAATATTTCATTTTCAGAATTAAAAAAAAGAAATTCAGAAGTAATTGTAATGGTTGAAACTTTTGATGAGACTTTCGGTCAAATGATGATTCAAAAACATTCTTATGCCGAAGATCAACTAATAACAGGAAAGAAATTTGACCGAAACTTTAGAATGGATGAAAATGGTCAATTAGTTTTACATATTGATGAATTAAATAACTTAACTTCCATATAGTAATAGCTATAAAATTGTATTTTTGTTCTTATGAATCAAAAAGATATTAATACATCCATTGAACTTCCAATTATGGAGTTCTTTTATACAATTCAAGGTGAAGGTTTTTATTCAGGTAGAGCTGCTTTTTTCATTCGAATTGCTGGGTGTGATGTTGGGTGCGTATGGTGTGATGTAAAAGATTCATGGGATTCTGAAAAACATCCACTTCAATCTATTGATTTTTTAATTGAACAAGTTGTAACTTCTAGAACAGATTTCGTTGTTATTACTGGTGGAGAACCTGCCATGTATAATTTAACAACTTTAACGAATCGTTTGAAAGAAATAAATGTAGAAATAGCAATAGAAACATCTGGTTGTTATGAACTTATAGGTGATATTGATTGGTATTGTTTTTCACCAAAAAAATTCAAAGCTCCCGTTGAACAAGCCTATAAATTAGCTTCTGAATTGAAAGTTGTAATAAGTCATCCTTCTGATTTTGAATGGGCTGAAAGTCATGCTGTAAAAGTAAATTCCGCTTGCAAAATGTACCTTCAAACCGAATGGTCAAAACAGGAACGGTTCTTGCCTGAGATAATTGAATACGTGAAAAAAAATCCAAAATGGAGAATTTCTTTACAAACTCATAAATTCATGGATATTCCATGAATTTTTTAATGACTGAAACCATTTTATAATATTTAACGTATTCTAATTTATTTTAAGAAATCATTCATAAATAATTCTACTATGAAAAATATTTTTATCCTTCTTCAAATTTTAATTTTCACTTCTTGCAGTATGGCTCAAGGTGGTGTTTATTCTACAACAAATAAAAAAGCTATTTCTTTTTATGAAGAAAGTATGAAAGCTGCTAATTCTATGAACCTAAAAACAGGGACTCCGAACTATGATCTAGCTATTGAATTATTAAATAAAGCACTTCTTAAAGATTCTTTTTTTTGGGAAGCACATGTGTTATCTGGTGAGTTTTACGAAATGACTGGACAAACAAAAAAAGCAATTGATTCCTATAAAAAAACTATTGCTATAAATCCTAATCATAGTTCTACTGGTATAACATACTTCTACTTAGCAGACAATCAAATGATTGACGGAGATTTTGATGGAGCTATAAAAAATCTTGAAATATTTATTAAAAATAGAAATGCAAACCCTGATTTAGTTTCAAAAGCATATCTTTTATTAGAAAAAAGTATTTTCGCTCGAGATGCTATGAAAAATGCTTTAGATATCAATCCTATCAACATGGGTAAAGGTATTAATACAGCAGATCCAGAATACTTTCCTACTATAACTGTTGACGGAATGACTATCTTGTTTACAAGGGAATTAAAAAGTATGATTAGTCCTGAAGCTAAGAAAAATCCACATGCTAGAGGACAAGAAGATTTTTACGTTTCAAGTTTAAGTAATAATAATATTTGGGGAACAGCAGTTGCTATGCCTAGTAATATTAACACACCATTAAATGAAGGTGCACCTACTCTTTCAGCTGATGGACGATCTCTAATTTTTGTAGCTTGTTCAAATCAATCAAATGATGCTGACTATGGAGAAGGTAGAACTGGAAAAGGTAGTTGTGACTTATTCTACACAAAAAAACTGGGGCAAACTTGGTCTAATCCTATAAATCTTCCAGGAAATGTAAATTCTTTTTCTTGGGAAACTCAACCATCGTTGTCAGCAGACGGTAAAACATTATATTTTATAAGACGTGTAAGTAAAAGAGGTGAACCTAATAACAGTGATATTTTTGTTGTTAAATTAAAAGAAAGTGGTTATTGGGGAACACCTGTTCGATTAAGTGATGTCGTAAACACCCCCCTTCCTGAAGAATCAGTTTTGATTCATCCAGATGGAAAAACACTTTATTTTGCTTCTCAAGGTCATAAAGGTATGGGTGGTTCAGATCTTTATGTCACAAGAATGAATGCAAAAGGTGAATGGTCAAAGCCTGAAAATTTAGGCTATCCTATAAACACGGTTTCTGAAGAAAACTCATTAATGGTATCTCCTGATGGAGAAATTGGATTCTTTGCATCTGACAGACCTGGTGGCTTTGGTGATCTTGATATTTATTGGTTCAATATGCCGAAAAATTTAAGACCTACAAAAACACTATATTTTAAAGGAAAAGTTTTCGATGTAACGAACAATCAACCTTTAGCAGGTAAATTTCAATTACTAGATTTAAAAACAGGTTTAGAAGTTATCTATTCTGAAGCAGATGCAATTAATGGACAATTTATGGTTTCCTTACCAGTTGATTGTGACTATGCTTTAAATGTTTCATTTCCTGGTTATAAATTCTTTTCACAGAATTTCAATATGACAAATCCTGAAGGTTTGGAAGCTATTTATATGGATGTTCCTATGATTCCATTAACAAGTGATAAACCAACTATACTTGAAAATGTATTTTTTGATTTAGCCAAAGCAACTTTAAGACCTGAATCATATATTGAATTAAATAAATTACGCGATTGGTTAAATGCAAATCCAACAATAAAGATTGAACTAAGTGGTCATACAGATACACAGGGAGATGCAACTGAAAATCAAGTTTTATCTGACAATCGTGCTAAAACTGTTTGTGATTATTTAATTTCACAAGGAATTCTAGCAACTAGACTAGTATCTAAAGGCTATGGAGAAACAGTAAATGTTATTTCTGATTCAGAAATAGCTAAACTTGCTTCTGAAAAAGAAAAACAAGCTGCACATCAAAAAAATCGTAGAACAGAATACAAAATCATAAAATAAAAATGCATTTCTTACGTCTAATCCGTCCCGTTAATTTATTGATCATTGCTTTTACAATGTATAGCACTCGCTTGTTTATACATATATATGAGCTTATTTTCAATTCAGAAATTTTTAAAAAAAATGGAGAAGAATTTGACTTTTTCTTACTTGTTTTTTCAACTGTGCTTATTGGAGCGGCCGGAAATATTATTAACGATTATTTTGATGTAAAAGCTGATAGAATTAACAAACCCGAAAAATTAATTATAACAAAGTACATAAACCGTAAATGGGCAATTTTAAGTCATTGGATTATAAATATTATTGCTTTTGGAATTGCTCTATATTTGAGTACAAGAAACAATACTTTTTGGTATGTTTTTATTCATTTATTGTCCATTAATCTTCTATGGTTTTACAGTATGTATTTTAAAAGGAGACCATTTATCGGTAATTTTATAATAGCCTCTTTAACAGCATTAGTTCCTATTCTTTGTGGAGTTCATTTTTATATTCAAAGTGAATTTCCAACTGTTGGAATTCAAGAAATACAAACTCCCCTATCTTATTGGGTATTCCATTTAATAAATAACGGACATTATATTATTCTACTAGCATTTTTTGCATTTTCATCTAATTTTGCAAGAGAAATTATTAAAGATATTGAAGACATAGAAGGAGATAAAATACTTCATTCTAAAACCTTACCGATTATTTATGGTGTTAATAAATCGAAGTTTATCGCAAGTATAGTTTTATTACTTTCTCCTCTTTTTTTCATAATTTTATTTTTACTGAAAATATCAGATACAAATTCGATAATTCAAAATTTAATAATTTTTATTCCTGTTTTAATAACCCTTTTATTAGAGATTATATCATTATCATTACTTGTTAAAGCTATTTCTAAAAAGCAATTAAAAACTGTAGGTTTAACAATTAAATTAGCAATGTTAATGGGATTATTATTACCTTTTTACTGGATTTTACTTTTATGATTCTAAAAAACAAAACATTAATCTTAGGTTCAAAATCACCTAGAAGAAAAGAATTATTAGAAGGATTAGGAGTTGATTTTATCATTCGAACAAAAGATACCGACGAAAGCTTCCCTTCTTCTTTACCATCTTCAGAAGTTGCTCAATTTATAGCTCTAAAAAAAGCTGAAGCTTTAAAAAATGATTTAAGTCTTAACGAAGTCGTTTTATGCTCTGATACAGTTGTGATAATAGATGATCGAATTCTAGGAAAACCTGCTGATGTAAATGATGCTAAATCAATGCTTAAATTACTTTCTGGTAGAACTCATAAAGTAATAACAGGTGTGGTAATTACATCGATCAACAAAACTGTTGTATTTGATGTAACAACCAATGTAACTTTTAAAACTCTGTCTGACAAAGAGATATTATTTTATATAGAAAACTTCAAGCCTTTTGATAAAGCTGGTGGTTATGGTATTCAAGAATGGATAGGGTATATTGGAGTGGTATCTTTAGAAGGCTCCTATTTTAATGTAGTAGGCCTTCCAACTCATGAAGTTTATCAAGCTTTATTAGAATTTTAAATTTTCCAATAATTCTAGTCAAAATAAAACCGCTTTCAAATGAAAACGGTTTTATAAATATTATTTCAAACTATCTAACTTTAAAGCTAGTACGTCTGTTTTTAGCATTCTTCAAATCCTCATCATCACTCTCAGTATCTAAGACTGGTTCAGAATTTCCAAGAGGAGAAGATATTAAATTAGCTTCAGCCACTCCTTTAGAAACAAGGTATTTCATAACTTCTGAAATACGTTTTGACCCCATATCTACAAATGCTGGTTTTTCTATTGATAACTTCTCTTCCATATCATCACTATGTCCCATTATTTCTAATTTCAATAGAGGATTTGCAACCATCAGAGCAGCAATTAAATCTAAAGATTTAACAGCTTCTGGTGTCAATTTATTTTTCCCAAAACCAAAATAGATAATTTGTAACTCCATTTTTTCTTTTGGAGTCATTTTATCATTAAGAGTAGAAACTTTTTGATAAATAGTTTTAGAATAATTATCTTCTGCTAATAATCCTTTTCCACAATCACAAACGTCTTCTTCAGTAATCAAAGTTACAATAACATCATCAATATAATAATAAGCCGCTGAAACTTGAGCCTCTTTCATTTTAGAATCTTTCTTGATTTTCTCGTATTTAGTGTTTTCATTAGATGTAAAATTCCCTATCGTTAAGAATTTTTCACCACCTGTAGCAATAAATTCTCCACAAACTTGTTCCCAATTATACATTGCACTAAAAATTTTATCTTTGTCATCTAAAACATCAGTTTTTTCAATAATCGCCGTTTTAGAATCAGTACCAAATTGCTTTTCAGAAAATTTCATACCTATTTTATTTGAAGAGTATTTAGACCTTTCTGAAAGAGAAATGTTAAATTTTACACAATATTTCATTCCCTTTTTTAAAGGTGTATTCAATTTTGCCATAATGTATGTACGAGCCATCACGTCACCATAAGAAAAACCAACAATACCAGCATAATTAGTACCTTCTTTAGCATCTTCTTTACCATAAAAATTGGCAGGCACATTAATGTCTAAAATTTTTGAAGGTGTGTAAATATCTGCTCTAGCACCTGTTGGAGATGACCAACCTACAGCATTATCAATTCCTCCTAAAGCTTTCAGTTTACCTTCAACCGTTTCAAAACCGCCATTATCTACAATGTTTTCACCTTGTGCATTTACTGACAAGTTCATGAATCCTAAAGGAAAAATGACAAAAAACAAAGCAATTTTTTTAGTACTTAATTTCATAATTTTTAACAGTTTTAATAAATGTTTTTACTTTTTCAGGATCAACATCTGGATAGACTCCATGACCTAAATTCACAATATGTCTTTTACTTTTAAACGAATTTAATAAATTATTCGTTGACATCTCCACATCTTTATGTGAAGCGTATAAAGCACAAGGATCTAAATTACCTTGTAAAGTTCTATTTTCACCTATTTCTTCACGAATTTTTACTAAATCCATATTCCAATCAAGACCAATAGTATTACAATCTAATTTAGCAATAGCTCCAATTGACGCAACAGCTCCTTTCGAAAAAAGAGTCAATGGTACTTCAGTTATCGAAGCTGCAATTTTATTTAAATATTTCAATCCAAATTCAGCATATTGTTCAGTACCTAAAATACCAGCCCATGAATCAAACACTTGCAACATATGTGCACCTGCTTTTATTTGTGCTTTTAAATACTGAATTGTCACATCTGTAATTCGACTTAGCAACTCATGTGCCAAAGATGGATTTGTATATAACATCTTCCTTGATTCGGAAAAAGTTTTTGACCCTTGACCTTCCACCATATAACAAAATATAGTCCAAGGAGCACCTGCAAAACCAATTAAAGGAACTCTTCCACCTAATTCCTTGTTAGCAATTTTAATAGCTTCAAGAACATATCCTAATCTATCTTCAATATCAAAATTTGTTTCAGCATATTTCAAACCTTCTTCAGTACGAATTGTTTTTTCAAACCAAGGTCCTTTAGCTTCTAGCATTTGATACTCTAATCCCATAGCTTCTGGGACAACTAATATATCTGAAAAAATAATAGCAGCATCAACACCTAAAAGATCAACCGGTTGAATAGTTACCTCGGCAGCAAACTCTGGAGTTTCAACCAATTCTTTAAAACCGCTAAGTTTACTTCTAACCACTCTGTATTCAGGTAAAATTCTACCAGCTTGTCGCATCAACCAAACAGGGTATCGTTCAATACTCTCCCCTCTTGCAGCACGTAATATAAGATCATTTTGTAATTTCATAATAGACAAATGTAATTATTACTTTTAGCAAATAAAAATATTGTATTATATTTTTACAGGGGACATCCTATATGATAAATAAAAACAGCTTGTTGATATGCAAATTTCACCAAACTATTGGAGTTTTTTGAGAACAAATTAAATACTCATTGGCTTTACTAAAATGTTTACATCCAAAAAAACCTCTATAGGAGGACAAAGGGGAAGGGTGAACAGAAGTTAAAACACAATTTTTATCAACATCTATACATTTACCCTTTTCTTGAGCTTTTGATCCCCATAATAAAAATACTACCTCTTTTTTTCTATTATTAATTTCTCGAATGACAGCGTCAGTAAACTCCTCCCACCCTTTTTTAACATGGCTTCCAGCATCCCCTTCTTTAACTGTAAGGATACAATTTAAAAGTAAAACACCTTGTTTCGCCCATCTAACTAAACTTCCATTATCTGGTGGTTTTTGATTTAAATCATTTTCAATTTCTTTAAAAATATTTATTAAACTTTTTGGCAACGGCTTAACATTTTCATCAACCGAAAAACATAAACCATGAGCATGACCTCTAGTTGGATATGGATCTTGTCCAATAATGACAACTTTAAGGTCGTCAAAACAACATTCATTAAATGCCCTGAAAACATTTTCTTCAGAAGGAAATATTGAATCTTTGTTGTTAAAACGTTCTAAAACCAAAAAATTCTTTAAATCTTTAAAATAAGGTTTATCATATTCAGAATTTAAAATTAAATCCCATGATTTTTCTACAATTAATTCCATTCTACAAATATAAAAGGAATCATCTATCTATTGATTGGGAATCATTATTGTATTTCTTTATTTTATATTTGTACTTCCAAAAGATTTTAAATAAAATCAAAGTTTGAAGAATAAAAAAAAACAAATGAAAAACAAAACAATCTATTTTACGATAATCTTACTATTGATTAGCTGTACTGAAAACAAAAAAAAAGATTTAAAACCTAAGGTAAAACCATTGGAAGAAATTGCAATGCAACATGTTAAATCTAAACTGGGTATCAGTAATTCTGAAAAATTTTCAATGAAAATTTATAAAGAACATCTTGATGGAGATGATAAAATTGATGCAATCATAACTGTTAATAGATTAGAGCTTGCTTATGAAAAGGCTGCAAACTCTAATAAAACTGCTAAATTTGCTGAAATCGGATTTGTGGGTAACTTCAATTATATATTCTTTTACGATGGTGGTTTAAATCAAATTTCTCCCTCAAGTGTAATCCCTTCAAGTGCATTCGGTGAATTAAAAATTGATTTTAAAAACATTACATCGGCTGCATATAAAGATGTTTTAATTGATTTTAAATTATTAAATTCTAGTTTTAAAGATTATTTCACTATTATAAATCACTCTCCAGTAGAAATTTTTCAATGGGAAAATTATAGAAACATTGGAAAAGATAGCACCTCGGCTTTGTACTTTGAATATGATGAAGGAACTGTAGGATTAGCGAGAGATATTTTAATATATGAAGGAAAAATAGATAATCTTTCTGAATTAAAGGATATCTATAAATTTAACGCTAAAATTTCAAAATTAGAAAAAGGTAAACTACTTCATCGTTTTATGTACTTCGAAAATGAAGGGAAATATTATACAAAAAAATAAAAGCTTTGGTCATTATTGAAATAATATCTCGAAAATATGGAGCATAATTTAATAAGTCAAAAAACGTTTAGATACTTCACTTTCGGTGAAAAGTCAAAAGCGAAATATCTCATTTATGTTCTCCATGGATATAGTCAATTAGCGGAATATTTCATAAGACATTTTCAACATTTAAATTCCGACTTTTACATTGTTGCTCCTGAAGGAATGCATCGTTTCTATATCGAAGGAACAAGTGGTAGAGTTGGTGCATCTTGGATGACAAAAGAAGCTAGAGAACAGGATATTAAGGACACTATTAAATGGCTTGATAAATTAGATGATGAAATTAATTGTGAAAAAAAATTCGATAAAAAAATAATTTTAGGCTTTTCTCAGGGCGGAGCAACTGCTGCAAGATGGTCTTTTTTAGGTAAAATAAATCCGTATTCAATTATTTATTGGGCAAGTGTTTTTCCTCCAGATTTAATTCCTGAGAAGTTATCAAAATCTGAATCAAATGTTCCTGATTATTTTATATTAGGAAATAATGATGAGTTTTTCACAAAAGAGTCTTACCAAAAAACGATAAAATTTTACAATGAAAAAAACTGTAAAACTATTGTTTTTGAAGGTAAACATTCTTTAAATACCCCAACTTTAAATCTAGTTTTAAAAGAATTGTTAGAAAGTTATTGAAAACTAGATCCGAATTCAATTGTTTTTTTTGGCACAATTTCTGATATTTGCTCAGAAATTAAAAAAAATGAAATCATTACTATTTGTATTTTGTATTATCGCTTGTTCATCTTTCGGGCAAGAAGTTAAAGACGCCAAATCTCAAGGGATTTTAGATAAACTTTCATTAAAAATGAAAGGATTGAAATCTTTTTATATAGAATATAGTTCTACTACCAAAAATGCTTCGACAGGTGTAAACACACCTTCAACTGGAAAAGGTTGGGTGAAAGACAACAAATTTTATGCTTCATATGGAGACAACACGATTGTTTCGAATGGTTTAAAACAATGGACGATTGTTAAATCTGAAAAAACTGTTTATGTTTCAGATGTAAATGCTAGTGATAGTGACGCTATCAACCCTAAAAAACTCCTAACTGTTTGGGAAACAGGATTTAAAAACAAATACGAAAAAGAAGAAACACTTAATAGTGAAACAGTACATGTGATTAATTTATATCCAAAAGTTCCTGCAAAAGCAGATTACCATACTATCATTTTATATATATCGAAAGCAAAAAATGAAATGAAAAAAGTTATTTTAAAGTCAAAAGATGGAACAGTTGTTACTTACTTATTAACTAAATTCACTACAAATGAAATAATAGAAGATGCAAAATTTGTTTTTGACATTAAAAAATATCCAGGTTACAAAACAGTAACTGATTAATTAAAAAAAACAGCAATAAAAAAACCGATTTAAAATTAAATCGGTTTTTTTATTGCTGTTTTTTTTATAATAATGTTATTATTTCAATTTAAAAGTTTAAATATCATCCACTAATTTCATCTGTCTTAGTAAGAAAGAAGCATTCATATTTTTACAAACCCCTTCATTTATTCTATAATCAAATGATAAATTTTCTCCTTCAATAATAGAATCAAAACACATATTTTTAAACGATTGATTATTTGTTGCGAGTTCACACAAAGACAAGTCATGTGTCGCAATAATACCTCTTGAGTTTAATCTTTTTAGCTTTTGTAGAAACCTGGCAGAACCAATCTCTTTGTCTTTACTATTCGTTCCTTTTAGGATCTCATCTAATATAATAAATATTTTTTCACCTTTTTCTATTGCATCCATTATAAAACGAAGTCGAACCAATTCTGCATGAAAATATGAACTTTCCACGGTCAAATCATCACTTGTTCGCATGCTTGAATACAATTTTAATTTAGGTATCTTGCATGATTTTGCTAATATTGGAAATCCAGCATTTGAAAAGGCAAAAGTTAAACCTAAACTTCTTAAATATGTACTCTTCCCAGCCATATTTGGACCTGTTATTATAATAAAGTTTTCATTCGATTTCAAATAAACGTCATTAGGAATGCTTTTCTTTTGATCAACAAATGGATGAGAAAGTCCAATTATTTCAATTTCTTCATTTTCTGAATTCATTTCCGAAAAAATAGATGTCGGATTATTAAATTTATATATCGCTCCAGAAATCCAAACTTCTAATTCAGCCATTTTATCTTCCCAAACAGAAAGTTGACTTCCATTTTTATTTAACCAATTTTTCATTTGAAAAAGAATTTGAAAATCCCAAGCAAAGAAAAAGTTAAAAAGTGTTCCAATCAATAGATTTTTTCTAACATCAAAACGACCTATAATTTTATCTAAATCTTTCATTTCTTTTAAAACACTTTCGCTAGAATTCAATAAAGCGTCTTGCTCTAATTTAAAAACAGGATTTTGAATAGTTAATGAACTAAATAACTCTAATTGTTTTAAAACAGTTTTCACTCTATTTACATGTATATTTAGAACTTGAGAAACTGCATTTGCATTCTTAATATTTTGCCCGATAGGAAGCATAACGAGAACAATTATACAGCTAAAAACAGGTGTCGCTATACTGTCGAAAGCAAATAAAATAGTTGAAAAAATTGCTATACTCGGCAAAAGGTACCTTAACACACTTATAAAAGGTTTGAATTCAATTATTAAAGTTGACAGAGAATTTAATGAGCCTTGTTTATCCGCTTCTTCTTTATGAACCATCCCTTCAGCAATAAACTCTTGACACCATGAAGTTTGATCTGACAATTCTAAAATACATGCATTTGTTTCACTAATTCTAGAAGTACCATTTGCTAAAGTATCTGCTAATTTCTTTTTACCTGGACCTGAAACAGTTCTATTAACCAATTGAAAGACACTTTTTTTACCAAAAATATCCATATCCAATGAAAAAGGATGTTGACTATATTTAAATTCTTGACCATCCTCAAACATCAACCAATTTCCGTTCAAAACTTCTTTTTCATTTTTATTAATATCAAGTAGAACCAAAACCTTATCACGATCATATTTTGCATCTACTGATAAATGAACAACAAAAAGAAAAAGAGCTACTGAAATAATAAAAGCTGGTAAAAGGGTAATTGAACCCCAAAACACAAAAAGTGATGAACATATTAACACAAAAAACATCAGTCTCAAAAAAGTGAAAAAACGGTATTTTTTCTGAACTTTTTTTAATGTAATATTTAATTCTTCAATTCTTTTATCGTAATATTTTTTAGCCTCCACAATCTTTTTATTTCAAAGCTAATAAAAGTTAAGAAATAATACATAATTTTAGTTGTAAATGATGAATTTTACTTAACTTTAAACCCTATGAGTAATGAAATAAATCGATTAAAACTCGCCCAATTTGGTAATCTTGAGCTTCTTGCAAAGCAAGTTGTTGAAGGTTTTATTACGGGGATGCATAAAAGCCCTTTTCATGGTTTTTCTGTTGAATTTGCTGAACATCGCCTTTATAACTCGGGAGAATCTACTCGACATATTGATTGGAAACTTTATGCTCGAAGTGAAAAATTATTTACAAAGAAATACGAAGAAGAAACAAATCTCCGTTGTCAAATTGTAATTGATTGCTCAAGTTCAATGCTTTTTCCTAAAGACAAAGATTTAAACAAACTTAATTTTTCTGTTTACGCAGCTGCTTCATTAATTGAAATGTTAAAAAAGCAACGAGATGCTGTTGGAATTTCTCTATTTACAGATAAATTAGATTTACATACTCCCGCAAAATCATCAATACTTCATCATCGTTATCTATACAGTGAATTAGTGAAACAAATGTCCGAATATTCTGAACAAACTAAAAAAGACACAAATGCAATTCAAGCTTTACATGATATCGCTGAATTGAGTCATAAAAGAAGTTTAGTTATTATATTCTCCGACTTACTAGATGATCCTAGTAGATCTGATGATTTTTTTCAAGCTTTACAACACTTAAAGCACAACAAACATGAAGTTATAGTATTTCATGTAATCGATAAAAAAATGGAAGTTGATTTCAATTTAGAAAATCGTCCGTACACCTTAGTCGATATGGAAACAGGTGAACGAATGAAACTACAACCTGCTCAAATTAGAGAACAATACATACAATCAATTGGGAAGTATTTCGACGAATTAAAGCTTCGTTGTGCTACCTATCAAATAGATTTTATGCCTGCTGATATAAATGAAGGGTATGATCAAATCTTGTTACAGTATTTGTTGAAGAGGGGGAAATTGTTTTAAGTAAGACGCCCCCGCCTTCGGTACATTTTTTTATTTTTTTGTAAAAAAATACTCAGTCTGGGGCTTATCAGATATTCCTTCGAATTTAATACAAATGTATAATTGGTTTTAAAACAAACTGAAATCAAAACAACTCTATTCCAACCTACCTTGGCATCGTAAAAAAAGTTGAACCATAAAGAATTCGACTGAGTGATTTTAGTTTGCAAAGCAAACTAAAATTGTACCGAAGTCACATTCTTTCTGGGACCTTCACTCCTATTAATCCCATTGAAGAAGAGATTACTTTCGCCACATTTTTACTTAAAATCAAACGCATGTTTTTAAGATCTACATTTTCTTCAATTAGAATTGGAATACTTTGATAGAATTGATTGTATGATTTCACTAACTCAAAGATATAATTACAAACAACTGCCGGAGATAATTCTTTTCCTGCTTCAGCTATAACTAAAGGATATTGTGCTAACAATTTTATTACTTCTTTTTCAGCTAATGCTAAATCGTTCGCTTTTAAAGACGTTGTATCTCCTCCTCTTGCTAATAAAGATTTTATTCTTGCATGTGCATATTGAATAAAAGGACCAGTATTCCCATTTAATTCAATGGATTCAGCTGGATCAAACATCATTCGTTTTTTTGGATCTACTTTTAATAAATAATATTTCAAGCCACCCATTCCAATTAAATTAAACAAATTCTCTTTATCTAATTCAGTCATACCATCAATATAACCTCTTTCTTGAGTCATTTGTTTGGCACTTTGTACAACTTCATCCATTAAGTCATCTGCATCAACGACAGTTCCTTCACGAGATTTCATTTTTCCAGAAGGTAAATCAACCATTCCATAAGATAAATGAGAACAATGATCAGCCCAAGAATAGCCTAGTTTTTTTAAGATTAAAAACAAAACCTTAAAATGATAATCTTGTTCATTTCCAACCGTATAAATCATTCCATTTAAATCAGGATAATCATTAATACGATCAACAGCTGTACCTACATCTTGAGTCATATAGACTGTTGTTCCATCAGAGCGAAGTAATATTTTTTCGTCCAAACCATCAGCCGTTAAATCAATCCAAACAGAACCATCTTCTTTTTTAAAGAAAACTCCTTTTTCAATTCCTTCAAAAACGATATCTTTTCCTAAAATAAATGTTTCGGATTCATAGTATAATTTATCAAAATCAACACCCATACTTTTATAAGTCGAAGCAAATCCTTCGTAAACCCAACTATTCATAGTCGTCCAAAGTAAATATGTTTGAGGATCTCTCGCTTCCCAACGAATCAACATATCTTTTGCTTCACGTAAAAGTGTTGTTTCATTTTTAGCTAAATCTTTGATTTTATCGTCTATTCCTTTTAAAGCTTTTTCTTCTTTCCCTTCTTTTGATTCAGTCAAACGGATAAATTCATTTACAGCTTTATCTGAAAAGCCATCAACTTCACCATTTTCCCAAAGGTCGATAATTGAATTCGCCTCTTTGTTAAATTGTTTATCAAATTCGACATAATATTTACCAACCAACTTATCTCCTTTTAATCCAGTATTGGAAGGTGTTTCTCGTTCTCCCTTTTCATTTAAAGGTGAAAATTTCTCCCAAGCCAACATACTTTTACAAATATGAATACCTCTATCGTTGATTATCTGCGACTTAATTACTTTATAGCCATTTGCTTTTAATATTTCAGCAACAGAATATCCTAAAAAATTATTTCTAAGATGTCCTAGATGTAAAGGTTTATTAGTATTAGGAGAGGAATACTCCACCATAATTGTTGATTTCGAATTGGGTGTTTCAAAACCAAAATCAGCCTTATTATCAATATTATCTAATTGTGAAATCCAATATTGATTCGAAATGACAAAGTTTAAGAAGCCGCTAACAACAGTATAAGAAGCTATAAAAGAAAGTTTTTCTTTCAAAAAATCACCAATTTTATTCCCTGCTTCATCAGGAGAACAACGTAAAGCTTTTACAAATGGGAAAATAACCAATGTCAAATCACCCTCAACTTCTTTTCTTGTTTTTTGAAATTGGATAATATTTGAATCTATTTTTATTCCAAACAATAATTCAGAATTTTCTTGTAATATACTTTTAATTTGAGATTCCATGAAATTTACTCTTCTTAAATAAGAATGATTCACCTATAATAAAGATGCTATTTATTTTTTTAAAACATCAATAACAAGCTCTAACAATTCAGCTGTTACTTCTGCCATTTTATTTGTTTTTTCGTCTAAACAAGGATTTACTTCAACGAATTCTATACAAACTGTTTTTTCATTTCCAGTCAGTAAAGTCAAAAAATCTTCTGCCTGTTTCGGTGTCAAACCATTATCAACTGGTGTTCCAGTTCCGTGAGAAGTAATTGTTGGATCCATTGAATCGACATCGAAAGAAATATAAATGATATCGCAATCACTTAATTGTGTTTCGATCTCAGCAACAATTTTTTGAACACCCTTTTGATTTACTTCGGAAACTGTATGATTCTTAATGTTCAAAGCCTTCATTACCTCATCTTCTTGTAGTTCAGTATCTCTAACTCCAATAAACACTAAGTCTTCAGGTAAAATTTTAGGTGAAATACCACCCACATATTTTAATTTATTCCAAAGTTCTACGGTTTTAGAATCTACATCATTCACTTTGCACTCCATATTGTCTTCGTTAATTGCTGTAGACAAAGGCATTCCATGAATATTACCTGAAGGAGTCGTAAAAGGAGTATGTAAATCAGCGTGTGCATCAACCCAAATCACACCTAATCTTTTTTGAGGATTAGCCGATTTAATTCCAGCAATAGTTCCTCCTGCAGAACCATGATCACCAGCTAAGACTATAGGGAATTTATTATCTTTCAAGATCGTTGAAACCTTTTCATTTAAAGATTCATAAACTTCAACTAACCCATTTATTCTTTTTGCATAAACATATTCAGTTGGGACATCTAAATAGTGATTGACATCTTTTATTTCATCAACAAAATAATCCCCAAAAAAAGTTTTCCCTTTCTTCCTTGCAGCTGTCATTATTGCTCCTGGCCCTAAAGAAGCACCACGTGTTCCTGCAGTAATTTCAGAACGATTAATTAAAAAAACGATATCTTTACTCATATATTTAACATAATAGGAAACAAAAATAGGAAAATATTATGAGATTATTACATCGAACAGTTGCATTAAACTCAAATAAAACAAACTTATTAGTAATAATTAGTAAATTCGTACTTTAAATCAAATAGACATAATATTATTGTTTGTTATGTAACTTTTTATTATTATTTTATTATAAAAACATGAATTTAAAACACTTTTATATTTTTTTAAAATTTAACACTTTTATCATTTTAATTACTTTAATTTCCACTTTCACTTTTGGACAAAATTATGAGTCATTTCAAGGGAAATTGGTTTATTCTATTGAAATGGCAGACACTTCTTTACAAAGAATGATCCCTTCAACAATCATGACAATTTACACAAATGACACGATTGTCAGAATTGAAAATGAAACAAATCAATTAGGAAAACAAATCATAATAAAACACACGATCCTAAATAAATCAATTTTATTAATCGACAATAAAGACACACATTATGCTATTCAAACCGACTTATCTAAAAAGTTAGAAAATGTACAAGGAGATTCAACCAAAATTCAATATACATTTAAAAAGAAATTAGGTAAAATAAAAATTCTTAATCTAAAAGCAAATAGAATGTCAGTTGGGGTAGTTGGTCAAGATAAAAAAATAGAAATTCTCTATTTAAAACAAATGTCTCCAAAATACATTGATGCATTTGAGGGAATACCAGGATTACCAGTAAGATATTACATCAAAACAGAATATGGAATTGCTGTTTACACGTTAATTTTTATAGAAAAAACACCTGTTGATAAAGACCTATTTGGGATACCTTCAAATTACAAAAGAGTTAGTTTTGATCAATTCTTAGACGAAGTATTAAAAGAAAATGAAAAATAGATTTGTTTAGAAACTGTTTTGATTATATCTAGTTTAAATAACAAGACTCACTTTAATAACATTCATTTGTTTAAACATTAAAGCAATCATTCTATTCTACCCTATATTCTTAATTAACTTCGTAAGATATTTTGTAAAAAAATGGCTCAAGAAAACGAATATATAAGTAAAGAATCAAAAACAGAAATACCTGTAGAAAAAACTTCTGCTAAGAAGGATAAAAAAGGTGTTTCTATTAATAATCCTTTGAAAGATTTATCGGTTAGATTTGACAAGAAAAAAATAAAAAGTATTCTTGGTGCTACTATGATTCTTTTTTCATTTTATTTTTTCTTAGCGTGTATTTCTTATTTTTTCACTTGGTCAACTGATCAAGACCGTGTTTTAAACAAAACTTTAATTGATTTTTTATTCGAAGACAACGATGAACCTGTTTCAAATTGGCTTGGGAAATTTGGAGCATGGACTTCTCATTTACTAATTTATAGATGGTTCGGATTATCTTCTATTGGACTTTGTTTTTTACTTTTTATTTCGGGAGTAAGAACCTTGTTAAATGTAATTATAACTCCCATTAAAAAAGCCTATTCTGTCACTTTGTTAATGGCTATTTGGTCATCATTATTTCTCGGATTTTTCACTGATAAAGTAAACTATTTAGGCGGATCATTTGGTTATCACATCAACCATTGGTTAAATAGATCAATCGGTCAATTTGGTGCTTTCGTGTTAATTTGCTTTCTATTGTATTTCACATTAGTTATACTTTTTAATCCAAATTTCAAACAACTATTTGATCGATTATTAAGTAAAAAGGAATCCGAGATTGAAGAATTAAAACCACTTCAAAACTCAATAAAACCAGAGTTTGGAGATTTAAGAGTTGTAAATACAATTAAAGACGATGAAATTGAAAAAGAAAACATTACAAAAGCAGTAGTTTTCAAAGGAGATGAAGAAGAGGAAGAATTGGAAGAAGATCTTGAAGATGAAATGTATGATGGATCTGAATTAGAGATATTAGTTAAAACTCCAACAAAAAAACCTATTTTCAATGATGATGATGATTTTGAAATTGAAATACCTGAAGAACTTTTAACTGAACCGACTTTAGTTGATGATGGATTTACATTGGTAAAACCTAAAGTGGAGGAAATCTTAAGTGATTCTGAAATGGATGATCTGCGAAAAGAATATGGAGATTATGATCCAACTTTAGATCTTGCTAGCTACGTCCTCCCTCCTATTGATTTATTAAAAGATTATGGTAGAAGTGGGATCAACATTAATAAACAAGAATTAGAGGATAATAAAAACAAAATTGTTGAAACATTATCTCACTATAAAATTGACATTGCCAAAATTAAAGCGACTGTTGGTCCGACAGTAACATTGTATGAAATAGTCCCTGCTCCAGGTGTTCGTATTTCTAAAATAAAAAATTTGGAAGACGACATAGCTTTAAGTTTAAGTGCTTTAGGTATACGTATTATAGCACCAATACCTGGGAAAGGTACAATTGGAATTGAAGTACCAAACAGTAATCCTGAAATGGTTCCAATGAGAACATTGATTGCCTCAGAAAAGTTTCAAAATTGTGATTACGAGTTACCTATCGTATTAGGAAAAACAATTACGAATGAAACGTATATGTTTGACCTTACAAAAATGCCCCATTTATTAGTCGCTGGTGCAACTGGACAGGGTAAATCTGTTGGATTGAATGCAATTTTAGTATCCATACTTTATAAAAAACATCCTGCACAAGTTAAATTTGTATTGATTGACCCTAAAAAGGTTGAGTTGACATTGTTCAATCGAATTGAAAGACATTTCTTAGCAAAACTTCCAGGTGAAGGAGATGCAATTATTACTGACACTTCTAAAGTTGTCAATACAATGAATTCTTTGTGTATTGAAATGGATAATCGATACGAATTATTGAAAGAAGCTCAAGTTCGTACAATAAAAGAATACAATGTTAAATTTATAGCAAGGAAATTAAATCCAGAAAAAGGACATCGATTCCTGCCTTATATTGTCGTATTAATTGACGAATTCGCCGATTTAATCATGACAGCAGGAAAAGAAATTGAACACCCTATTGCACGTATTGCTCAATTAGCGAGAGCAATTGGAATTCACTTAATTGTTGCGACTCAACGTCCATCTGTGAATGTAATCACAGGGATGATAAAAGCCAACTTCCCTGCTCGAATTGCATTTAGAGTATTATCTAAAATAGATTCTCGAACTATACTAGATGGCTCAGGAGCTGATCAATTAATTGGTCGTGGAGACATGTTAATCATGAATGGTTCAGAATTGATTCGTTTACAATGTGGATTTGTCGATACACCAGAAGTTGATGCAATCTGTGCATTCATTGGAGATCAACGAGCGTATCCAGAAGCATTAATACTTCCTGAATATTCAGCTGAAGGAAGTGACAGTGACAGTGATTTCGACACCAACGAATTAGACCCAATGTTTGCTGATGCTGCTAGAATCGTTGTTTTACACCAACAAGGTTCAGCTTCATTATTACAAAGAAAATTAAAACTTGGCTACAACAGAGCGGGAAGAATTGTTGATCAATTAGAAGGAATGGGAATAATAGGACCATTTCAAGGTAGTAAAGCAAGAGATGTGTTATATGCAGATGTTCAATCGGTAGATGAATTACTATCCCAGAAAAATATATTTTAATTGATGTTGGATTTTTGATGGTTGATTTTGAAGTCATAAGCCAACATGCACAATCAAACATCCAACATTTATAATTCAACATTAATTATAAATCCTGACAAAATGACAATATAAAAGATTGGTATAGCATTTGAAATAAAGGTTGTACATTTATAAAAATTAGAAAAAATGAAAAAGTCAAATATTATTATTTTATCGGTTGTAGGTTTTGTTCTTATATTGTTTATGGTCTACCGATCATCTTATAATACTGCTAATGAATACAAAATGAACATTAAAAAATCATGGGGAGCTATTCAAGCAAACTATCAAAGAAGAGCAGATCTAATTCCTGACTTAGTAAAAACAGTAAAAGCTGGAGCAGCAAACGAAAAAGACATATTAACAAATGTAACAAACGCAAGAGCTGGCATAGCTAATTTTGATCCTGATCAAATCGAACAAGAAATAGGAAATGCAAAGACTCCAAGGCAATTAGACGCTGCTGGTAAGAAAATAAATACCGCTATTAATTTAGCATTTGAAGCCTATCCTATAATTCAATCTACTCAATTATATAGTAAACTCCTAAATCAATTAGAAGGAACTGAAGATAGAATTAGTATTTCAAGACAAGACTATAATGATGCTATCCAACTTTATAACACTCATATTAGCGGTTTTTTAAATAGCATGTTTCTAAATAAAACTATTTTTCCTTTTAATGATGATACTTTTACTGCTTCACCAGGAAGTGAAAAGAAACCAGAATACGGTATATAGTTAAATAATTTTATAGCGACTAAAATGAGTCGCTATTTTTATTTAAAAAATAAAAATAATGGATATTAAAACATTTTTCACAGATACACAGCAAAAATCGATTCAATTGGCAATTGAAAATGCTGAATTACATACTTCAGGAGAAATTAGAGTTCACTTGGAATCAAAATGTAAAGGAGATACTTTAAATGTTGCAAAAAGAGTTTTTGAAAAATTAAACATGCATAAAACTGAATTGAGAAATGGCGTTCTATTCTATTTAGCTATCGAAGATAAAAAATTTGCAATCATTGGTGATAAAGGAATCAACGATGTAGTAGCTATTGATTTTTGGGATTCTGTTCGCAATGTAATGTTAGAAGAATTTAAACGAGACCAATTTACCGTTGGATTATGTCAAGGTATCGAAATTGCAGGTGATAAATTAAGAGATCATTTTCCTTACCAAAAGAATGACACGAATGAATTGACGAATGATATTTCATTTGAAGATTAATTGAAAACACATCCTTAATAAAAAACAAATGTTCAAAAAATATTTTCTTCTTTTAATTATCTCTTTTTTAGCAGTAAATTCTACATTCTGTCAAAAAGATGATATTCCTGAACCTACCAATAGATTAGTCAATAATTTCTCACAAGAATTTCCTAATTTTATTTCAAAACAAGAAGAAGAAATATTAGAAAAAAAATTAGTTGCTTTCGACAAAGAAACATCTAACCAAATTGTCATAGTTATTATAGATGATTTATCAGGCTATGATCCATTCGAATATGCAACAAAAATAGGCCGTAAATGGGGGGTAGGTCAAAAAAAAGAACGAAACGGAATAGTTATTCTGATCAAACCTACTGGTGGAAAAGATGAACGAAAATATTTTATCGCTACAGGTAAAGGTCTTGAAGGGGCTATTCCAGATGGTATATGCAGAGACATAGAAGATAATGAATTACTCCCAAATCTTAAAAAAGGTGACTTTTATGCCGCTTTAGACCAAACTACAGATGTTTTAATGTCTCTTGCAAAAGGAGAATATAATTCTAAAACTTACTCTAAAAAACACAACCAAAATTCATTACTTAGAACGATTATAATTCTTATTATTATTGTCATATTCTTTATCGTTTCTTCTAAAAGAGGTGGAGGAAGAGGCAATGGTTACACAATGGGCTCTGGAGGTATTTTCTTTGGAGGTGGTGGATTTGGCGGAGGCTCATCAGGCGGTAGTGGCGGAGGAGGTTTTGGCGGTTTCGGTGGCGGTGGTTTCGGCGGTGGTGGATCTGGTGGAAGTTGGTAATTTACATTTCAAAAAATTGATTTTAAACTCTGACTATTAAACATATAAAAACACTATTTATTTTTTTATCGAAAATTAAAGGTTGAACAAATTAAATTCCTACCGATTTACCAGCAATATATCCTGTTGTCCATGCGGCTTGAAAACTAAATCCTCCTGTTACACCATCAATATCTAAAACTTCACCGGCAAAAAACAAACCATTTACAACTTTACTTTCCATACTACTTGAATCTACCTGTTCCAATGAAACACCTCCAGCAGTTACAAATTCTTCTTTGAAAGTCGTTTTTCCATCAACTACATATCGATCATTTAAAAGAGTGTTAACAAGTTTATTTATTCCTTTTTTACCAACTTCATTCCATCTTCGTTCGGGATTAATTTCAGTTTTTTCAAGTAAAAAAATCCACAAACGATTTGTCATTGGGAAAGGATTCAAATTACTTACCATTTTTGCACCATGTTTTTCAATAATAGCCAATATCTCATTTCTAACATCATCTTCTTTTCTTTCATTTAACCAATTGACTAAAACCGAAAACTTATAATTCTTTTCAGCTAAAATCCTTGCTCCCCAAGCCGATAATTTCAAAATTGCTGGACCACTCATCCCCCAGTGCGTAACTAATAAAGGGCCTTTTCCAATCAACTTAGTCCCTTCAATTTTCACGGTACATTCTTCAACAACATTTCCCATTAAGGCACAAATAGGATTTGAAGGCATATTAAAAGTAAATAAAGAGGGCAATGGATCAACAATAGAATGGCCTAACTTCTCTAACCATTCAAGGCTAATTCTTTTTGGATGCCCTCCTGTTGTAACAATCACTTTATCAACTTGATATTCCTCCGTCAAAGACTTCAATAAAAACGTATTATCTTCCAGAATTTGAATTTCATGAATACCAGATTGCATCTTAATATCAATATTTTTTTGACTAGCTTCTTTTAAGAAACAATCAATAATAGATTGAGATTGATTTGATTTAGGGAAGACACAATTTTCCGCTAGAACATCTAGAGGTACATTTCTTTCAGTAAACCAATCCATTGTTGATTTAGAATTAAATTGTTCGAAAGCTTTTCTCAAAAAAGCACCTCCTCTAGGATAAAAAGATGCTAGTTCTTTATTGTCAAAACATGCATTTGTAACATTACACCTTCCACCTCCTGAAATTTTAACTTTCGCTAAGACTTTTGCTGATTTTTCAAAAATTGTAACCTTATAATTTGGAAAATGTTCTTTCACTGATATTGCAGAAAAAAAACCTGCTGCTCCACCACCAATAATTCCAACATGTATATTTTTATTCATGTTACAAATCTATAGTGAAAAAATGAAATTAATCAATATTATTTTGAAATTGATGAAATTATTTATATCAATTAAAATAATAATAAATTATTAGAAAGAAGGGCAAGAAATAGTTTTAAATCTTTGAGGAGCAGGTTTACATGTTAAATTAAAACCTAATGATACTTCATGAGAACCTCCAGATACACCATTATTCAATTTACTCACAGTAACATCATAACTGTATCCAACCTTAAATAATTTAGTATTTATACCAACAGTTAAGATAAATGCATCTCTGTTTCTAAACCAAGTTCCAAATTGTAAATCACCATATTTAACGTAAGTACCAATATTCAATTGAGAAAATCCATTTTGATAACTATATATGACAGAAGGCATTATATATGCACCTTCTGAAAACTTACTTTTAACTGTAGAAATAGTAGCTGAAGTATGAGCTGTAAAACGAATTGGCAAAGGGTCTGTAGGCCCTAAAATCATCGACTCGTTTGGTTGAGATAAATGATGAGCCGCAACTCCAATATTAAAAACCTTATTAAAAAGTATAAATCCAGCAGATGCGTCAAAAAAACCGTGATTTCCTGCTCTAGGCACATCTCCCGTTGCATAAATAAATCCTTTTCTAGGATCAATCATATCTCCAAAAGTTAATTTCGACCAATCCAATGATTTTTGAACCCATGTTGCTTTAGCTCCAAAACAAATAGACCATTTTTTATTTATTGGAGCGTGATAAGAGTATATTAAGCTACCTGTCGTTGTATTAATTGTTTTAGCTTGAACATCATTTACTAATATAACTCCAAAACCACCAGAAATATTTTTAAAGTATTGATCGTAAGCAGCAGCATAACTAACATAAGAACCTGATAAACTAGGCCACTGATTTCTATAATTTAAAGCAAAACGAGGACATTTGTGAGTACCAGCAAAAGCAGGATTAAGATATATGGGATTAGAATAAAACTGTGTAAATTCTAAATCTTGCGAAAAACTTATCTCAGAGATAAAAATGAACAGTAAAAATGACAAGATGTACTTCATGTTTTTAATTTTCTAATTATTGGTTTAGCGAAAATGATACAGTATAACTAGGTAAATATACTTAGTTTTATTGTATTAAAAGTATATATTCTTTCAAAACAGCCTTCCCAATGAATATTTATTGATATATTTTTATCTTAGCTTTTAAACTTTTTAAGTATTTTAGTAAAATAAATATACCCTAATAAATTTATTACAACTAAAATTTAAAAAATGATAAATATACAACGTCTTTTTGATATACCTTATTATCAATTACAAAAATATCCTAACCAAAAAATGTTTGTCACTAAAACAAATAATGAATGGATTGGAATCTCTACAGAAACTTTTTTAACACGTGTAAATGAGGTTTCAAGAGGATTAGTAGCATTTGGCGTCTTACCTGGCGACAAAATATGTATAGCTTCAAATAGCAGAGTTGAATGGAATATTCTGGACATAGCAATCCAACAAACCGGTGCCTATGTTGTACCAATCTACCCAAATATTTCGGTGAATGATTACAGATATATTTTCAATGATGCTGGTATCAAATTATGTGTTGTTGACTCAAAGGAATTATACGATAAAATCAATAGTATAAAATCAGAAATATCTACTTTAGAGCATCTTTTTGCTATTGATAAGCATGATAACATTCCAAATTGGAGCGAAATTTCTGATAAAGCATCTGAAACAGATATTTCAGAAATTGAAAGAAGAAAAGCATTAATTAAAAATTTAGATTTAGCAACAATAATTTACACTTCTGGAACAACAGGAAACCCTAAAGGTGTAATGCTATCACATAACAATCTTATTTCAAATGTTGATGGCTGTTTGCCGAGCATTCCTGCTGATTCAACTTCTCGTGTTTTAACTTTCCTTCCTTCTTGTCACGTATATGAAAGAATGTTACATTACCTTTATATGTATGTTGGCTGCAGTATTCATTTTGCGGAATCAATGGACACAATAGGTGAAAATATTAAAGAAGTAAAACCTCACATGTTTACTGCTGTCCCTAGACTTATTGAAAAAGTATTTGAAAAAATAATGGCTAAAGGAGAAGAATTAACCGGGATAAAACGATCTCTATTCTTTTGGGCTGTTAGATTAGCTGAACAATATGAATTCACAGGTAAATCAGCATGGTATAATTTCAAACTTGGTATTGCTAGAAAATTAATTTTTTCTAAATGGCAAGAAGCATTAGGTGGCGAAGTGAAAGCAATTGCTTCAGGAAGTGCTGCTCTTCAACCTCGACTAGCAAGAATGTTTATGGCTGCTGGAATTCCTGTTTTAGAAGGGTATGGACTAACTGAAACATCACCTGTAATATCCGTAAATTGCCTAAAAAAAGGAGTTCGAGTTGGGACAGTTGGACCTTTATTATCTAATGTACAAGTTAAATTTGCTGAAGATGGAGAAATTTTAGTAAAAGGTCCGAATGTAATGATGGGGTATTATAATCTTCCTGAAAAAACAAAAGAAGATATCGATGAAGATGGATGGTTCCATACTGGAGATATCGGTATGATGGTTGAAGATAAATTCCTAAAAATAACAGATAGAAAAAAAGAAATATTTAAAACTTCAGGAGGTAAATATATAGTTCCACAAGCAATGGAAAATAAATTCAAAGAATCACGATTTATAGAGCAGATAATGGTCATTGGGGAAAATCAAAAATTCCCATCTGCTTTCATCGTTCCTAATTTTGCGTATGTGAAAGAATGGATTAAACGTGAGAAAATTGATTGTCCTGATGTTTCAAATTCATCCATTTGCAAAAACGAAAAAGTAATTACTAGAATAAATGAAGATGTAACAGAATTCAACAAAGGATATGGAAACTGGGAACAAATCAAAAAAATTGCTTTATTAGATAAAGAACTTTCAGTTGAAGGAGGAGAATTAACTCCAACATTAAAATTAAAAAGAAAAGTTATTCTTGAAAAATATAAAGCTAATTTTGATCATATATATAATGACTAAAAACTAGTATGAAAATAGCGTAAGGTGGCAAATATTTTTTTGTCACCTTTTTTTTCAATATAATTTTTAAACTATAACAGTTATTTTAATAGTAGCATGATGAAATTTAGGATATCCATTTCCAGCTACAAATTTCAATTTAGTGACATAACTCTTCACATCCATCTGTGTTGGAGTTGATTTGATCGTTGTCATTGCTCCTACTAAAACAGCTGAAGTTACATTTCCTTTTAAATCGACAGATAAATCATAAACTACAACACCTTCTTTTGTACCTTTTATTGTAAAATCAGTTTCCGTTATCAGTTGCCTTCCTGACTGAACTAGGTCTCCTGAAATTAATTGAGAAAAAGAAATGTTAATTGAAAAAAGTGAAATAATTAGCAAGAAAACTTTCATAGAATTTATTTTAAATAATATAAGATACATTAAAATACGTAGAGTAAACAAAAACGTTACTGTAAAAAGTAAAATAATTTAAAAAATCATTGGGACCTCAATCAAAAGAATTCTCCCTTTTTTTAACGCTTTTACATCAAATGTATTTCCTTCCCAAATTCCAATAGCATCCCTCTCCCCTATTTTTTCTGAGGCAATTTCAAATTCACCATCGATAACCATACAATATACTCCATTTCCAGAAAGCTTCAAATCATACTTTAGCCCAATATTTTCATCCATTTCAGCGATATGAATCCATGCATCTTGGTAAATCCATGTACCTTCATCATCTATATCAGGAGAAACTAATTGAAGAAAAGAATTTTTCATTCTAGAAACATCCATTAAAAACTGATCATATCTAGGGTCAACATTTCTTTTATTGGATATAATCCATAATTGAAATAAATTAATTTCCTCTGTTGAGCTTGCGTTGAATTCACTATGTGTAATTCCTAATCCAGCACTCATAACCTGAATTTCACCTTCATGAATTACGGATGAATTTCCCATTGAATCTTTATGCTCTAAAGAACCTCTTAAAGGAATTGTAATAATCTCCATGTTATCATGAGGATGAGTTCCAAAACCCATTCCAGCAGAAACAACATCATCATTCAAAACACGAAGTGCTCCAAAATTCATATTTTCTGGGTTGTAATAATTGGCAAAACTGAAAGAATGTTTTGCGACTAACCAACCGTGGTTTGCTTGACCTCTTGAGGATGATTTGTGAATTGTTTTTTGCATAATATCTAAAATAAAATGTACTAATTAAAAAAAACATTTAATCAAATCTAATAAATTTACTTTAAAATTAATACTCGAATCTTTCCAATTTATATTTAGTAGCTTTTTTCAATAGAAAATCACGAAAAAGTCAATTTAAATAAGTATTTTTGTCGCTTAATTAAACTTTAAGTTAGACTAATTGATGGGACTAACAAAGGCGAAGCTGTGTAAATTGGTGTAAAAAAATTAAAGTATTTAAACTACAATGAGAAAAAAAATAAGCATTCTAATCATATTCATTTCGATTACATTATTATCAAATATCTTTGCACAAGATATATTAAAAGGTGATTTAAAAACTTTAAATGTTGATAAGCTAACTACATCTGAAATTGCACAAGCTAAAGCTCAACTTAAAAGTCAAAATTTAACAATAGAACAAGCTAAACCACTTCTTCAATCAAAAGGTTTGTCTGAAGTCGAGTATAATAAATTAGTAATCATATTAAAGGAAGAAAATAATACGAATTCTTTATCAGAAATAGGTACTAAAGAAGAATTAATTGTAGATAACAAAACAATAAAGGCACCTATTTCATCTACAAGTCCAAAAATATTTGGGTCAGATCTATTTAACAATCCTAATTTGAATTTTGAACCTAATTTAAACATATCAACACCTTTAAACTACATATTAGGACCAGGAGATGAATTGCAGATTAGCGTTTATGGTATTCAAGAATTTAATTCAGCATCAAAAGTGTCAAGCGAAGGTAAAGTTTCAATACAATTTGTGGGTCAAATACCAGTTTCAGGAATAACAATTGAAGCAGCTACACAAAAAATAAAAAATGCAATCTCAAAAGTTTATAGTACTGTAAATTCTGGTCAATCTCAGGTTTCTGTCAGTTTAACACGTATTCGAACAATTAAAATAACAATAATTGGTGGTACACAACCAGGAAATTACTCAATCTCCTCATTAGCAACAGTATTTAACGCTTTACATGCAGCTGGAGGTCCTGGTGAAAATGGTAGTTACAGAAACATACAACTAGTTAGAAATAATAAAATATTTAAAATAATTGACATCTATAATTTTTTAACGAATGGTGATCAAACAGATAATATAGGTTTAAAAGAAAATGATGTAATAAGAATTCCATCATATACGAATAGAGTGATCATTGAAGGGCAAGTAAAAAATCCAGGTGTATTTGAATTAAAAGAGGGAGAAACATTTTTAGATTTATTAAATTATGCTTCTGGTTTTAACTCTAAAGCATATACTGCATCAATAAATATTACACAAATAACAAATAAAGAATATAAAATTATTGATGTTTTAGACAGCCAATTTAGTAGTTACCTCCCTAAATCAGGTGATTTAATTAAAGTTTCTGAAATACTAAATCGTTTCGAAAACAGAATTCAAATTAATGGTGCTGTATTAAGACCTAACACCTATGCTTTTCATGAAGGAATGAGAGTTTCTCAATTAATAAAAACAGCAGATGGTTTAAGAGAGGATGTTTATTTGGATCGTGCAAGAATTATTCGTATTAAAAAAGATATGACAACAGAAATAATTAATGTAAACTTAAAAGGAGCCATTAGTGAAGATACTGTCAGTGACATTAAACTTAATAAAGAAGATGTTGTTACTATTTATTCAATATTAGAATTTAAAGAAACATATAAAATAAATATATCAGGTGAGGTTCAAAAACCAGGAGAATATGATTATTATGAAAACTTAACATTAAATGATGTTTTAATTCAAGCCGGAGGTTTAACAGGTTTGGCTTCAAAAAATGTTGAAATTGCAAGAATGATTAAATCAGATCAAATTGATGATACAAAGATCAATAAAATTGAACTATTTAAATTGAGTATTACACCCGAAAATAACGAACAAACTGAAAATTTTAGACTCCAACCATTTGATATTATTAATATTCATCAAATGGCAGTGGTAGAAAAGCCTGAATATATTACTGTTAAAGGTGCAGTTGTCTATCCTGGAATATATATAATAGCTACGAAAAATGAAAAAATTTCAGAT
>CANJKA010000016.1 GCA_947474675.1 Flavobacteriales bacterium | reverse complement strand
TCTTTACGAATGAAAGGGTTTTTAGCTTTTGCTAATTCTTTCATTTTAACTTCAATTTTCTCTAAATCTTTTTCAGAAATAGTTTGATCCATAAAGTCAACATCGTAATAAAAACCATTGGTAACTGGAGGTCCGATTGCTAGTTTTACACCAGGAAAATGAAATTCAATTGCTTCAGCCATTATGTGAGCTGAAGAATGCCAAACGGTTGATTTTCCTTCTTTATCATTCCAAGTCAATAATTGCATCGTAGCATTTTCATTGATTGGACGGTTTGCATCTATTACTTCGCCATTAACTTTTGCAGCTAATACGTTTCTTGCTAAACCTTCTGAAATACTAAGGGCAACGTCCATTGAACTTGCTCCTTTATTAAATTGTTTAACTGTTCCGTCTGGAAGAGTGATATTTATCATTGCTTTTTACTAAAAATAATTGTGCAAAGGTAAGCTATTTCGTTGAATTGTAGAGGTTGAATTGTCATTTATTTTTGATTAGTTTAAAAACTTTTCTATTAATTAAGTTTAATCTAATTAATTAGTTACTTTATTTATCTTATTTTTACACCATTTTACTCATGATTTAAATCTCATTTCTTATCAAATTAATTTTTCATTCTTCACCTTTTGTTTCGATTACATTTTTCTTTTCTATAGGGATAATGTTAGGTAATGATGTGATTAGTTTTAATGAAAGTGTGCTCTTTGTAGTTTTGTCATTTTTCTTTCTTTTTGTTATTTTTTCTTTGTTTTCAAGTGTTCGTTTTTTGACTTTCTTTTTAACTGGAGTATTTTTTATTTCGATTGGAAGTTTAGCTATAAATGAAATAACAGATTCTGAATTAGCTTTAAGGTTTGATAAGTCATATGATCTTGGTGATTCATATGTTTTTACTATTCTTGAAATTAATAATACTAATAAAAAATGGAATAAGGTATTTGGTCTAATTAATTTTGTGAAATCGAAAAATAAAGTTATTGAATGTAAGGAGAAGGTTATTTTGTTTATTGAATCTGCAACTGATACTTTAAGAATAGGAGACAATTTATCTTTAAATACGGATTTAAATAAAATTAAAAATAAAGGAAATCCAGGTGAATTTGATTCTGAATATTTTTATAAAGGGAAAGGAATTGATAAAATTGGATTTGTTTCAGATCAGTCATATATAAAATTGAACAATTCGATTTCTTGGTTGAATAAGTTAGCTTTAAATTCGAGAGATTATTTAGGCGAAATATTAAACAAACATTTTAAAGGTCAAGAATTAGCTTTAGCTCAAGCTCTTATATTAGGGGATAGAAGTTTTTTAGATCCAGATACAACTACTGATTTTGGTAATTCTGGAGCAATGCATGTTTTAGCTGTTTCTGGTTTGCATATTGGAATAATTCTTCAATTGATTTTGTTCATTCTGAAATTATTTTCGAAATTTTTATCTCGTTATAAAGCGTTGATTATTGCACTACTTTTAATTTGGATTTATACATTTATTTCAGGTTTGTCAGCATCAGTTTTGAGAGCAACTTTTATGTTTTCAGTATTGGCAATTTCACAAATAAATGGGAAGAACTACAATGCAATTAATAGTCTTTTTTTTACGTGTTTTGTTTTATTATTGATTAATCCATTATTTTTATTTGATATCGGTTTTCAGCTTTCTTTTTTAGCGATGATTGGTATATTTTGGTTTTATCGCCCAGTTTCAAAATGGATTTTTATTCGAAATAGGTGGTTGAGAAAGATTTGGGAAGGAACTGCAGTTGGACTTGCAGCTCAATTTGTTACAGTTCCTTTGACCTTATTTTATTTCCATCAATTCCCTAATTATTTTATTTTAACGAATATAGGATTAATGTTTTCTACAGGTTTGATCTTAGGGTTTGGGATGTTTGTGTTCTCTTTTTATTGGTTGAAATTTTTCGGTAAACTTGCCGTTTATATTCTCTCAATAATCTTATTTTTAACCTTATATTTTGTTTCATTTATTGATGATTTACCTGGTTCAGTTGCTACAGGATTTCAGCTTCATTGGAGTTTTGTCTTGGTTTCTTTTTTTTTGATAATCTTTATTTATACTTTTCGGAATTCATCTCAACGTTTTTTAATGGTCTTTTATTTAATTGGATTTGTTTTTGTTTTTTATAGTGTTATTAAAAGATTTGATTCATTGAATAGAAAGGAGATCTGTTTTTATAATCATTCTAAATCTCTTTTTAGTATTAAATATGAGAACAATATTTTTTGTTTTTATGATCGAGATATATCTGAATTAGATAAAATTAAATTTACCTTAAATTCTTATTCTAAGATTTATCCTGGTAAAATAACTTATTTATCTTTAAAAGTAAAAGATTGGAAACTTCAAAAGAAAGGACTTTTTGTTGAAGTTAATCATTTGAAAAATGGTTTTAAAATCTCACTTAATAATAAAAAGTATTTTTTAAGGAACAGGAAATCAATTGTTGAAATTGAATCTCAAGTAATTTGTTTGCCTTGGATTTTACCGGTCAATAAAAGTGAATTGACTCTAAATAATGGGGCTATTTTTTTTCAATTGAAGATTAAATGAATCTATTTTCTTTTAAATTGATCCATAGTATAGATGTTAATTTATTATCCATTGAAATACAAAGATTATTAAATAAAATTTTATTTAATAATCAACCTAATCGAATTGAATTCATTAGAAGATTCAATATTGATTATGTAAATTCCTTTCGCAAGTATATCGTTGTTAAGTTTTAAAAATTTTGCAGGGTTTTTTACACTGTTTTCTGTGTAGATTAATCTTCCCAATTCATCTAAGATTTTTATTTCAATATTTTCTTTATTTATTGTTTTACTTAATGATATATTAATTTCATCTCCATTTGAAGGGTTAGGATAAATACTTGTACCTTCATTTTCAAAATTTACTGATCTAATTTCAGAGTAGGATATTTTACCATCGAAATCGTATTGAGCTAACTTATAGTATGAAAGTCCAATGAAAGGATTTCTATCAATAGTTGAATAATCAATTAATTCCATTGAATTTCCACTTCCTTCTATTTGTTCTATTTCTTCAAAATTAACTCCGTCTATCGATTTTAATATTTTAAAATAGTCGTTATTTAATTCTGTTAAAGTCGACCATTTTATATCAACCTTATCATCATTTTTAACTGCATTAAATTCTAATAGTTGTATTGGAAGTGGTATTGGATCAAAAAGTGCAAATGGAGAAAATGAAGTAATTACTCCAGAAGTTAGCGTGTATGGATTTGAACCACTAAGTGCTGATCCTCCTTCTGAATTCCAGGTCCCCCCAGTGTAATGTCTAACTTCAGCTAAACCTCTAGAGAAACTTGATAATTCATTGGAAGTATTCCATTGAGGAGTGATTGTTAAACTTGAACCTGCTGCAGTTCCTTCAGAGATGTGCCAGGTTTTGTCAGCAACATCTGAAACATATGCCGCTCCAGATGTTCCATTGACTAAAACGTTTTGACATACTCTAATACTAAAGTAATCTAAAGTTGATGCTCCTGAAATAGTTAATGTAATTGGATTAAAGTTGGTAGAATTTTGACCGATTGGATAGAATGCTGAAGTTCTTTGTCCTGTTCCGATGTTGTATTGTTTTAAAACTCCTGTTCCGTTTGTTATAATAAAGTTAGAAGAAGTTCCTCCAGATATATTTCCACTTATTCCTAAAGAACCAATTCCTAATGTGTAATTCCCAAGTGTTATTTTACCGTTTGTTAATGTTAATGTGTTTTTGACAGTTGTTTCAATCCCGCTAGAAGGAGCGATAGTTAAACCAAGTGTATTGTTTAATGCAAGACTGTTTAAGGAAATTAATGTAGCTGAAGTACCTAGAATACTTTGTGCAATTGAACCTAGAAAATTGACTGTTCCAACAGTGCTAGTTAAACTGCCTGCAGATACTGTTAAATCTCCGTAAATTGACATACTTGACATTAGACTAGCAGTATATCCAGAGCTATTTATTTCTAAATTGAATGCTTTTCGAGGATATATTCTATAGTTACTGTTCACTGCTGTTACCTTAAATATTCCTCCCGAGCAAACTGAACTTGAGTTTATATCTATTGCGATTCCTGTTCCTGCACCTCCCGCTCCAGTGATTGGAACATTTTTCACATCAATTATTGAATTGCCAGAAAAAGTTGCTGTGCCTAATATGTAAACGGTAGTATAGGATACATTTCCTCCTGTACCTGCGTTTATTGTTCCGCCTGAGAAAGTAGATCCGTTAGCATCAATTGATATATAGTTTCTTACATTAATAGTGCCTGCAGAATGATTTAGAATTCCTGAATAAACTCTAAATATTTCATCTGAATTATCACCAATATTTATGGTTGCTCCATCTATATTGAAAGTTGCACCATTTAAAGCGAAAACAACTCCTGTTCCAATACTGTTATAAGTTCCGCTTGTAGCTTGAAAAGTCCCATTGATTAAATTTGTTAGTCCAGTAGTAGTTATTGTATAACCGTTTAGAGTTGCTGTTCCATTTGTTAAAATGAAATCACCATTAATTGCTAGAGTAGAGTAGAAGCTAGCGGTAACACCAGGACTGTTAATTTCTAAGTTGTATAAAGTAGGGGAAGAGATACTGTAATTTGCATTCGTTACATTTATTTTTGTAGATCCTCCTGAAAATGTGCTTCCTGCAATAAATAGGGCATAAGATGATACTCCTGTTTGGATTGCTTGAACATTTAGTATTCCGCCTGTAATTGTATTCGTTCCTTGTAAATATACGGTTGCCCAATAATCGACTGATAAACCAGTACCAACATTTATTGTTCCTCCCGAAATAGTTAAACCTCCATTGTCTGTGTATAAAAAGTCTTTTACATTAATTGTGCCTGATGAAATATTTAAATTTCCTGAATAAACTCTAAGAAATTCATTTGTACTATTACCTACGTTGATTGTTGCGCCATTGAAATTCGCTGTTCCTCCACTTATTCCAAATGCGGTGCCGTTAACAGTTGCAGTTCCTGATGTAGCTGTAAAAACACCAGCGTTTATACTTATATTGTTAACAATTAAAGTTCCGCCATTTATTCGTGTATTGCTATTCGTTGCAGATGTGTTTTGATAAAAATCATTGGTTACAGTAAATGTGTTAGCAGAAATCTCTAAAGTAATTGCGGAGCATCCTGCCATAAAATCAAGATAAGAGATTGTTATATTTGTAATTGTTGAAATAGTTCCTGCTCCAGAAAGGGCATCTATGTATATATCGTCAGAACTTGTTGGTAAAATGTTGTCTGTTGTTCCGCCAGATGTTGCAGCCCAGTGAGATGTTGTTGTCCAGTTTCCTGTTCCACCAATCCAGTATCTATTTGCTGCATTTATGTTTAATGTTGTTATAAACGTAAAAGCAAATAAAATAATGTTTTTATTGTTTTTCATAGTGTATTGTGATAGTAGTTCCTTGCATTTTCAGGACTTTATATCAATTTTTAATTTTGATTTTTCTTCCTTAAATCAAATTTATTAATTAATATTCTGTTAAAAAAAGAATTTTCAGGTGTTAGAATATATGCTATTGTTGTTAGATAAAATAGTATTGGTTTTCTGGTTGAGATGGAATTTTCTATTGTTTATATTGAGATTGTTTACACTTTTAAGTAAAAATTACCTGAAAGTCATTTCGAAAATATATTTGAAATTGTTTTTATTGAGTTTTTATTGATAAAAGAAAAAATTTATTACTTTATTTATACTTTCAATTATTCTAGCTGAATTATTGTCGAAATACTTAATTGTTTTACTATGAAAAATAGATTTTTGATTGTTTGTTTATTGGTTTCTTTTACCTCTATATATTCTCAAGATATTACAGGGAAATGGTTCGGAGTTCTAAAAATGAATAAAATTGAATTAAGAATTAACATGAATATTGTTAAAACTGATTCTGTTTATTCTTCAACAATGGATAGTCCTGATCAAGGAGCTAAAGGAATTTTTGTGGATTCTACAGAGTTTAAAGATTCTCATTTTAGATTTAAAATAATGAAGGGGAATATTGAGTTTAAAGGGGTGTATACTGCTGATAATTTAATTAAAGGTGAATTTATTCAGAGAGGTACATCAATTCCGTTAGAATTTGGTCGAGTTGAGTTTGGTTTAGCAGAGAAAAGAAAGCCTCAAGATCCTATTCAGCCATACCCTTATTATTCGGAGGAGGTAAAGTTTAAGAATAAAAAAGAAGGAATATCTTTAGCAGGAACGTTAACCTTACCGTCAAAAAAAGGAAAGTTCCCTGTTGTAGTTTTGATAAGTGGAAGTGGTTCTCAAAATAGAGACGAGGAGATATTGGGACACAAGCCATTTTTAGTTTTGTCAGATTATTTGACTAGAAATGGCGTCGGTGTTCTACGATTTGATGATAGAGGTTCTTTTAAGTCTGAGGGTGATTATAAATCGTCAACAACTCAAGATTTCGCGGAGGATGTCGATGCTGCAATTCAGTATTTGATGAAAAGGAAAGAGGTTGATAAAAAGAAAGTTGGATTAATAGGTCATAGTGAAGGAGGGGTGATAGCTCCAATTGTTGCTGCACGATCAAAAAATATTTCCTTTATTGTATTAATGGCAGGATCGGCTATTCCTGGAGGTGACTTGCTTTTGTTGCAACAAGAATTGATCGGGAGATCTCAAGGGGTTTCAGAAGAAAATTTATCTATGATAAAAACAATGAATAAAGGAGCTTATGCTATTATGTCTGCAAATAAAGACACTTCTCTTTTGAAAATTGAATTAACAAATTACTATCAGCCAATTTTGCAAGATGAAGAAATGGTTGAATTATATGTTTCTCAATTATCAAGTCCTTGGATGTCTAATTTTATTGTTTATGATCCAAGAATTGTATTGTCTCAAATAAAATGTCCTGTTTTAGCATTGAATGGGGAAAAAGATCTGCAAGTTCCTTCTAAAGTTAATTTGGAGTCAATTCGCTCGATACTAGAAATAAACGGTAATTCTGATTTTACCATTAAAGAAATTCCTTCATTAAACCATTTATTTCAAGAATGTGAAACAGGTTCTGTCGCTGAATATTCATCCATAGAACAGACGATATCTCCAATGGTTTTAGCGATTATTTCAAACTGGATAAAAAGCAAATAATACAACGTGTAAATATGAAAAATGACATTTTATTTTCGGAAACTCAAAAGTTTAGACAATTGTGGGTTTGGTTATTGATTGTTAGTGTTAATATTTTGATTGGATATGGGATTGTAGATCAAATGGCTTCAGTCAATGCTAACATTAAAAATGAGTTTAATCCTTTTTTAGGAATAGGCTTAATATTAATTTTTGATTTATTTTTCTTTGTACTTCGATTAGAGACCCAAATAAAAAAAGATGGAATTTATGTTCGTTTTTTTCCTCTTCATCTTAAAGCTAGATATTATAGTTGGGAACTGATTTCTGAATCCTACACGAGAGAATATAAACCAGTTCAAGAATATGGAGGTTGGGGGATTAAATATAATTTTACAGGTAAAGGGAAAGCATACAATGTTTCAGGAAATAAAGGTTTACAAATAGAGCTTAAAACGGGTAAGAAAATTTTAATAGGTACCAATAAATTTGAAGAACTTTCAATTTTAATGGGTAATCTTAAAAAGAATTAATTAGAGTATAGTAATTTTTTGATTGATTTCTTTGTCTTTAGATTTAATGTTGATGTTGTAAATTCCGTTTTGTAATTTTTTGTTTAAGTTAATTGTTAAAATAGGAGTAATTGGATTTTCGATATAATTGAATACTAAATTACCTTTGTCGTCAATTATTGAAATAACTAATTCTATGTTTTGAAAATCTTTTTCAAGATTAATATTTATTATTTCTCCCAATAATGGATTAGGAAATATTAAATTATACTCTTTATTTGAATTCATGTTTACGGTTATGATATCTGAATTTGTTGATTCTCCATTAAAATCATTTTGATGTAATTTATAATAGATGATTCCAATCGGAGTGTTTTTATCAATGCATGAGTATTTTATTGCTTGAATTGAGTTTCCAGCACCTTTTATTTCTTTTATTTTTTCAAAATTAAATCCGTCAAAAGATCTTAAAATTTCAAAATGATCATTATTTAATTCAGTTTCAGTTTTCCATGATAAAATCACGTTTCTATTTTCAATTGTTGCCGAAAAATCAATCAATTCAATTGGTAGTAATAGAGGTGAGCCAACTCCGAATGGTGAGAAAGAGGTAACAGGATCAGAAGTGACACTATATAAGCCGTTAGTTGGGCCACTCCAGGCTGAACCATTTTCAGAAACCCATACAGTATTGAAATGTTTTACTTCACAAAGTGCTCTAGAAAAACTAGTTAATTCATTAGATAGATTCCAGAAAGGAGTAATAGTAACACTTGATCCTGTTGGAGTTTCTTCAGATATGTGCCATGTTTTATCAACTTTATTGCTTGTAAACACAAAACCTGACGTTCCTAGTTTCAACATGTTATCACTAACTCTAACACTAAAATTATCGACTGTTGAACTTCCTGAAACTTCAATTATTACAGGAGTGTAGCTACCAGAATTAATTCCTATTGGAAAAAGTACAGAAGTTCTTTGTCCTGTTCCTATGTTGTATTGCTTTAAAACACCTGTTCCGTTTGTAATTATGTAGTTGTTTGAAGATGATCCGGTGATTGATCCATTTATTCCTGCATTCCCAATGCATAAATTATAATTCCCTAAAGTTATTTTGCCAGATGAAAGGGTTAATAAATTATTTATGTAAACTGAAATATTGCTTGTTGGAGCTATTGTTAAACCATTTGTATTATTTAATCGGAGGTTGTAGAATTCTATAAGAGTCGGGTTGTTTCCTACTATGTTTTGCGATGTAGATCCTGTGAAAGTTATTGTGGGAGGAGTTGAAGGGAGTGTTGGAGTTATGTAATTAAAACTTCCATTAGTAATTGTTAAATTCCCATATATTAAACAATTAACAGAAAGAGAAGAAACTCTATTAGGGCTGTCAATTTCTAAATTGTAACATTTTTTCGCCATTATTTTATAATTTGCCAAAGAAGCAGAGATTTTAATTAGTCCTCCAGAGCATGTTGCTAAAGATCCGATATCTATAGCTGTTCCTAATCCAGATGATTCAACATTTAATATGTTTATTATACCACCTGAAAGTATACCTGAATTTGGTAGTTTGAATGCAGGTGTATTTACATTTGTTCCTATTCCAACATTTAGTATTCCGCCTGATATTGTTGAGTTTCCGGAATTAACTCTATAATAGTTTTTCACATTAATAATACCCGATGAAAGAGTTAGGTTTCCTGACGAGACAAAAACTGATTCATCGACACCATTTCCGACATTGATAGTTGCACCTGCGACAGTCATGATACCACCAGTTATACTAAGTACTTCTCCAGTGCCATTTAAATTTATTGTTCCTGAATTTGTTGTGAAATTAGCGTTTGCAGCTATTGAGAGTATCGTATTTATTCCTAAGATAGCTCCATTTAAGAATGTGTTTCCTCCTGCCAGGTTTAATGATCCAGTTATGCTTATATTCCCGTTTGAGAAATTTACTATAGGAGTTCCAGAAGTGTTAATGTTTGATGCAGAATTTATAGATCCTAAAGTTAAATTGACAAAGCCTCCATTGATGAAGACATTTCCATTAGTAATTAGATTTCCTCCAGTTATATTTAAGGTTTGACTAATCCCATCCATATATAACGTATTTATGATATTGAAAGTTCCATAGCTGATCTCAAGAGTCAAAGCATCACAATCATTTGTAAAGAATAGTTTTGAGATATCAACATTTGAAGTTACTAAAATAGTACCCACACCAGAATTTAAATCAAAATAAACATCATCTCCAGTATTGGGTAGTTGATTGTCTGTAGGGTCTCCTGAGTTTAATGCCCAGTTTGCAGGGTCGTTCCAATTACCTCCACCTGTACCGATCCAATAACGGTCATTTGAAAATGAAGTATAGCTAAAGAATAATAGAGAAAAAGTAATTAGAGTAAGTCTTAAAATAGGCGTAATAAGTAATTTGTAGTCAAAACTACAAAAATATTTTAATTAAATTGATTAGTTTAACTATTTAATATTAATTAAGTGTAAAATTAATTATAACTTATTATTATTTTATCTCTAACTATTTAGTGATTGAAACTGTTTATTGATCTTATAATAGGTATAATAGATTCGCATTAGTTTTTATTGTAGTCAATTAAATCGGTTTTGAACCATTTAATAGACTTCTTTATTCTTATTTTTTTATCGAATTGTGTTTAATTTGGTTCAAAAAAAAATCCATACAAAACTTGTAAGGATTTTAAATTCGGTAAGATTATATTATTTATCTATTTAACATGACAGGCATAACTAGCATCAATATATCTTCACTTTCATTATCTTTAGAAGCAGGTGTTAACAATCCTGCACGACTCGGATCACTCATTTCTAGTTTAATTTCAGAAGTGTCCATGTTGTTTAACATTTCCATTAAGAATCTTGAATTAAAACCGATCTCCATGTCATCACCATCATAATTACAGGTCAATCTTTCATTTGATTCATTTGAAAAGTCAATATCTTCAGCAGATAAAGCTAATTCAGAACCAGCAAGTTTTAATTTTATTTGATGTGTTGTTTTATTTGCAAAAATAGACACACGTTTTATTGAACTTAAGAATTGAACTCTGTCAATTGTTAGAACATTTGGATTTTCTTTAGGTATTACCGCTTCGTAATTTGGGTATTTACCATCAATAAGACGGCAAATTAAAACAATGTCATTAAATGTAAACACAACATTTGATTCGTCAAACTCTACTAAGACTTCTTCTTCACCACGCAAATTTGATTTTAGCAGATTTAAAGGTTTTTTAGGAAGGATGAAAGATGAACTTCCCGAAGCTTGAGAATCTGTTCTTCTATAACGTACTAATTTATGTGCGTCTGTAGCTACAAATGTAATTTCTTCAGGTGAAAACTGGCAAAAAACACCACTCATCACTGGTCTTAAATCATCATTTCCAGTAGCAAATATTGTTTTATTGATTGCTTTAGAGATAATTTCACCAGCAATTTTTAACGTGTTACTTTTTTCTATTTTCGGAGTTTTAGGGTAATCATCACCATTATAACCAACCATTTTTGATTTACCGTTGTCATAAGCTATTTCAATTCCGAAATTAGACATATCGACAGAAAATGTACAAGGCTGATCTGGAAGATTTTTTAAAACTTCTAATAATAATTTTGCAGGAATTGCAATTTTACCAGCTTCTTTTGCCTCTACATCTAAACTAGTTCTCATTGTAGTTTCCAGGTCAGATGCTGAAACTACAAGGTTTCCATCAGTGATTTCAAACAAGAAATTGTCTAAAATTGGAAGAGTATTACTTGTTGCTAGAACACCTGAAATACTTTGTAAGTGTCTTAAAAGTGTTGTGCTTGATAAAATAAAGTTCATGTGATAATATTAAATTATGCAATTGTATTCTTCAAAGAACAAATGTAAATACAATTTATTAGATTTATTGTCTGATTTATTACTTTTTATTCTTAGTTCTTCACAAAATCAAATTTATAATTATTTTATTTTTAAAGCATTGTAAGTCAATAATTTAAAATGTTTATTTAAGCTTTTTTTAGGTGTAAATTTGTTTTTTATTAACAGACGATTTTAAAGTCGAAAAAATGATTAACTTTGCATTATGGGTGATTTTGTAGTATCAGCACGTAAGTATAGACCGCAAACCTTCGACACTGTCGTTGGTCAAAAATCTATTACATCAACGTTGAAGAATGCTATTAAAAATAATCATTTAGCACAAGCTTTTTTATTTTGTGGTTCTAGAGGTGTAGGAAAAACTACAACAGCAAGGATTTTAGCAAAAACGATTAATTGTTTTAATAAGTCGGAAGTAACAGAAGCGTGTGATCAGTGTGAATCTTGTTTGTCTTTTAATTCAGGTGCATCTTTAAATGTGTATGAATTGGATGGTGCATCGAACAATTCAGTAGACGATATTCGTAGCTTAATTGATCAAGTTAGAATTGCTCCTCAATTAGGTTCGCATAAAGTCTATATAATTGATGAGGTCCACATGTTATCTACATCGGCTTTTAATGCTTTTTTGAAAACTTTAGAAGAACCACCAAAACATGCCATTTTTATTTTAGCGACAACTGAGAAGCATAAAATTATTCCAACTATTTTATCAAGATGTCAAATTTTTGATTTTAATAGAATTAAAGTTGTTGATATTGCGGATCATTTAGCTTCAATTGCAATAAAAGAACAAATTACTGCTGATCCTGAGGCTTTGCATTTAATTGGTCAAAAAGCTGATGGTGCTTTGAGAGATGCTTTATCTATATTTGATCAAATTGTTACATTTGCTGGAAATACCATAACTTATCAAAGTGTTATTGATAATTTAAATATTCTTGATTACGATTATTATTTCCGAATTGTTGAAAGTGCTCAAAAAGAAGATATTCCAAGTTCTCTTTTATTATTAAATGATATTATTGAAAAAGGATTTGATCCTCATAACTTTGTTGTTGGTTTGTCTGATCATTATAGAAATTTATTAGTTTGTAAAGATGTTCGAACTGCTAAATTGTTAGAAGCAGGAGAAGCAGTTGAACAAAGATATATTGATCAATCAAAACTAATTGATGGTAATCAGTTATTACGAGCTTTAGGAGTCTTAAGTAAGACTGATGTTGAATATAAAACTTCTAAAAATCATCGATTATTGGTTGAAATGGCTCTTATGCAATTGTGCTCTATTCAAAAGGAGTTCGAAAAAAAAAACGATTAACAGACCCAGTTCAGATAATTCCGTTTCCTGAACAGGCTTTAGAGGGTGTAAATGCTAAAGTTAATACAGTAAAAAGCCCAGTTACTTCTGTAACAAGTTTCACTAAAATAGAAGCAAAAGTTCTTACTGCACCATCAGGTCAATTGAATACGTCTAATGTTTCGATAAAAAAAATACTTCTACCTTCCCAAGAGAGTATTTCAAATGATATTAATTTGAATCAACCCTTATTGAAGGAGAAATTTAGTTTTGATCAGGTTAAAATGGCTTGGAGACGCTATGCTCATGAAATGAAAAGCAAAGGTTTAGAAACTTTTTATAATGCAATGATCAAGCGTGATCCAAAAATTAAGGACGAAGTTTTCTTTACTATGGAAGTTGATAATCAAGTTCAAATTGATTATATTACGCCTCATGTCCATGACTTGATTGGCTTTTTGAGGCAAGAATTAAAAAATTATGAAATATCAGTTGATTTCTTTTTATCTGAAGATAAAGATTCAGAGGTTAAGTTTTTGACTGGTAAAGATCGTTTTGCTTCTATGGCAAGAAAAAATCCGAATTTGCATTCTTTTAAAACGATTTTCAATCTCGATATTGAGTTTTAAGTTTTTGGTATTACATTTGTTAAAAGACAACTATTTTAAAATAACTATTACAAAAAGAATATGAAAAAAATCATTTATACTTTCGCAATCTTAACAATCATAACAGTTTTAACTTCTTGTGAAGTTCTTGAAGAAGTTGCAGGTGTTGTTTTAGCTCCAGCTTCAACTTCAACTGAGGCACCTAAATTAACGAATGGCGAGGTGATTTCGGGATTGAAAGAAGCTCTAACTGTAGGTATTAAAAATTCAGTTAATTTAACATCAGTGACTGATGGTTTTTTAAAAAATACTGAAATTCGTTTGCCTTTTCCTGAAGATGCTATAAAAATAAAGCAAAAAGCAATCGAATGGAAAATGGAAACTCAAGTTGATAAATTTGAAACAACTTTAAATAGAGCTGCTGAAGAAGCTACAAAAGAGGCATTATCTATTTTCATGAATTCAATTACTAATATGAGTGTTCAAGATGGATTTGCAATTTTGAATGGAGGAAATGGTGCTGCAACCAAATTTTTAAAAGATCAAACTACACAACAATTAATAGCTGCTTTCAGACCTAAAGTAGAGGCGGCAATTTCTACAGTTAAACTTACTGATTATTGGAATCCAATCATTACAAAGTATAATACCGCTATGAAACTTACTGGAGGTCAACAAATCAATCCAGATTTGAATGATTATGTTACTAAAAAAGCAATTTCAGGATTGTTTTTAATGGTAGAAAAGGAAGAGAATAAAATTAGACTTGATCCAATGGCACGAGTTTCTGATTTATTAATCAAAGTTTTCGGTAGTATTAAATTATAATACAAACGTTATTAATCAAAGTATATGCATTTTCCAGATTCAGAATTAGTATTAAATGATCTTGGTCAAGTTTATCATCTTGGAATTTTCCCGGAAAACATTTCTCATAAGATAATTGTTGTTGGTGATCAAGAACGAGTAAGTTTAATTGGTGATTTTTTTGATTCGATTGAATTTCAGTTTCAGCATAGAGAATTTTGCACGTTAACAGGGCTTTATAATGGGAAGAGGCTTACAATAATTTCGACTGGTATCGGAACTGATAATATAGATATTGTTATTAATGAATTAGATGCTTTAGTGAATATAGATTTTAAAGAAAGAGTGCCGAAAAATGAACTAGTATCTCTTGATATTATAAGAATTGGAACATGTGGTATTTTACAACCTGAAATCCCTTTACATTCTTATATTCTTTCTACTCATGCGTTAGGATTAGATAATGTTGCACATTTTTATCCAATTGATTTTAGTCAGGAAGAAATTGTTTTAAATAATGAAATTATTCAACATTTACAATTATCAGATAAAATTCAACCTTATGTTTCTAAAGCTTCATCGAAATTGGTTTTAAGTTTAGAATCTGTAAAAACATTTAAAGGTGTTACAGTTACAAGCAGCGGTTTTTATGGACCACAAGGAAGATCTTTACGTTTGGGTTTAAAAATTGAATCTATGAATGATCGATTAACTACTTTTAGATTTAAAGATCATAAAATTACTAATTTTGAAATGGAGAGTTCTGCACTTTTTGCTTTAGGAAAAGGATTAGGTCACAATTGTGCTACAATATGTCTAGGAGTTGCGAATAGACCTAATAATGAATTTTCAAAAGGGTTTTCAAAAGAAATGGATGATTTAATAAGATACGTTTTAGATAGAGTTTAAAAGGTTAATGTCTTTTAAATTCTATTGAATCTCCCTTTAAATTTTTAAATGAAAATTGCTTCTTTTATTAAATAAAGCGATTCTAAAATTAATTATTTGTTACTTTTTCGTCTAATTTTAATGGAAAATAAACATGACCAAGCAATATTTTATTAAAAACAAAGAATTGGCATTTTACGATTTCACCATTCGGTAATTCACACCAAAATTTATCAATATCTGTATCCACCAACTTACCAAATTCATTTTCTTGTTTCGTTTCGGTTTTTATTTTAAACATACGAAGCTTTGTTTTTGTTTTATTCGTTTCGGTTAAAGTTAAAATAGCAAATGGTGTTGTTTTTTTCAAGCTGTCAATGCTTTTATTATCTAAATCAAAATTAGCAGATTCAAAGTGTATCTTTTTAAAACAGTTTAAATAATTAAATATCATAGAAGTATCTACACTCGGAAGATCTACTCCATTTTGGGTAACGGATAATTTTGCTCCATTTTTAGATACGGTAAAACTTCTAGAAGGCTCTTTGACATATTTTACTTCAACTTTAGAGATGTTGCTTATTGGAACTTCAAAAATTTTAGTGCACATCCATTTTCTGTTATCAGCAAAAAATCGAGGTGAAATAATTCCATTCAGACCTTTTATTTTCATGATTACAGGTAAGTCACTTTTTCCAAACTCATCTGAATCAAGAAGCATTATTTGTCCAAAATGATCTTGAGATGATGTCCCAATATACCAGGTCTTAGTCCATTGACCATTTTGAAATATTTCAACACTTGTATGTTGAGTTGTTAGCATTTTTAGTGAATTTTCTCTCGCCCCTTCAGGAAGGTATCCTTTAAATTCAATTTTTTTAAATGCTTCAAGAATGAAAGTTACGCTTTGTTGTTGAATACAATTACCTTTAGCGGTAGTCCATTCATTCCCGTTTTTGACAATTTCTATTTTGTTATCATATGGATCTTTAATTATTATTTTATCAACCGTTTCAATATCTTTAATATTGAAAGCAATTAATTCAGAATTTGAAACACCGCTATTGTTTATCAAATTATTTGCATACCAACCTATGACTACCAGTATTAATAAAGCTGTTATAAGACTAATTGGTTTTTTCATATTATTTTTTTATTTTTAACTATCTAATGAGTTGATTATTAGTGTTGTGCTGAAATCTTAAAGTCATCGGTTTTGGTGATTAATTTAAGATCAGGACTTCTTTCTTATTTTTATTAAAATATTTTATAATTGAGAATATTTTCTTTTCCGAATAAGTTGCATTGAAAATGCTAATAACAGAATTATTCCACAAGGAACAATTAAATTAATTATTTTATAAAAGGTAGCCCCTTCTTTTATTTTTTCTTTATCTATTCCATGAACATCTATTTGTCTACTTCTAATGTCAATAACGGTATTATCACCTAACATATAGTCAACCATGTTTTGAAAAAACTCTTGATTACCAAATGAATGAGGGACTCTAATTTCGGGGTCATATCTTAAATCATTTATTTGTTGAGGTCGATACATCATATTTTTACCATCTTTTGAAGGCATCGAATCATATTTGTTTTCAATAAAACGTCCATTGCCGACCAATAAAACCTTCCCTTCTTTTGTACTTGATTCTTTGTATTTTGATAAAGGGTTTTTTGAAAATTCATCAACTATCCTGTTTTTATAATGAGAATTAAACTTCCCTTCTACCAAGCCAGCTAAACATATTCTGTTTGCTATATTTGTAGGATTAGGAACAAGTTCTGGGTTTTTTCCAAAATTTAGAGCTATCCCTAAACTTACCATAGGAGCCATTCCTGATTTAGCTGAATTAGATGATGAAGTTAAAATAGATGATTTAACATTCGTTTTAGAGGATCCTACAAATTGTATTTCAGAAACGTATTTTAGAGATACTGATTCTATATTTCGAGCAATAGGGTGTTTAGTCGGGGTGGCCAAAACATGATAAAACCAAGGAATAGATGATTGTTTAGCCAATGGAACAGATTTTGGGGCACATTGAACATCTAATACATAATTATCGTTTATTTTTAAACCATAATCAAAAAGCATTTTATCTAAACGGTTATTGTAGCGAATAGTATGTGTTGTACCTTTTGCATTTAATGTGTCTTCATCTATTTTTAAAGCATCTATAAAACACATTAACCTTCCTCCTTTTAATAAAAATTGATCAATCACGTATAAATCTTTATCTGAAAAAACTGTTTTAGGGTTAGATATTATTAATCCGTCTACATTGTCAAGTGCTTCAATTGAATCATTTATTTTGATGTCAGCTAAAGAAAAATATGGTGAAATTAATGCTCTAACTCTTTGAGTTTGAGAAAATCTTGATTCACCATGTCCTTGTAAAAAAGCTATTCTCGGTTTTCTTTTTTGAGTAGATCTTCTAATTGAACTGATGAGCATGTATTCTAAATTGTTAATAGAATTTTCAATCATCTCTGATATTTCAGTAAGTTGGTATGGGGTTCCAGGAGGAGTTCCAGGTAGAAATTGAAGAGTGTTTACTGTTTCACCTTCATATTCTATATTGGCTCCAGGCCACATTAATAATTGATTAATAGAAGCATCTTGTGTATATTCAATATCCATAGGCATAATCCCTTTTCCTTTATTATAAAGGGATATATGTAATTCTTTTTGTTCTTCTTCTGTTCCAGTCATTGGATTTATAAATTGATATTCAATTCTATTTCCAGCTACTTTTTTAAATTCTTTTAGTTTATCTTCGATTGCGTTTCTAAAGTTTTTTAATTCCGCAGGAAGATTACCTTCTAAATATATTTTTATATTTAATCGATTAGTGAAACTTTTTTCATTTGATAAAAAATCAACGGTTCCTTTAGATAAAGAAAAACGTTGATCTTTAGTGATATCTATTCTAGAATTAACAAATGAACTTATTATATTTATTAGAACAATAGCAACGATTACAATGGCTAAAAATGTCCAATTGTAAATGCCTTTGATAATTGATTTTTTCTCAGACATACTTATTTTTTTAATGTTTTAATTACTGTTAATGCAGAATACATAAATAGAATTATGATTGAAATGAAATATACTATATCACTCGAATCAATAACACCTTTTTTAATTGAATCATAGTGGGATGACATTCCGCAATATTGTAAAACGGAATCAAAACTTCCCATTAAATTAAATGAACCTATTAAAGTTAAACCACTAAAAAATATCCAACATAAGAACATACCTAAAATAAAAGCTACAATTTGACTATTTGTTAGTGATGAAGAGAAAATTCCAATTGCAACAAAAGTTGCTCCCAAAAGAATTAATCCAATATATGAAGTAATTGTAGCTCCAGTATCAATAATTCCTACAGGGTTTCCTAGATTATACATTGAAATGTAATATACTATAGTGGGAATTAAAGCAATTATTAAAAGCGTAACACTAGCGAAATATTTTGCAAGCAATATTTGTAAATCTGAAATTGGGCGAGTAAATAGTAATTCAATTGTACCAGTTCTTCTTTCTTCAGCAATTGATCTCATAGTAATTGCAGGAATTAAAATCAAAAAAATCATTGGAGATAAATTGAAAAAAGGAATCAAATCCGTTTCAGAACCTTCCAGTAAATTAGTGTCATAAGAGATAATCCAATGAAATAATCCTGAAGCAATCAAATATATAAGGATAAAAATATATCCTATGATTGAACTTAAGAAGCTTCTGATTTCTTTTAAATAAAGTGCTTTCATGCTTTGTTTTAATAATAGAGATCAAAAATAAGATTTACTTTGGAAAGATTAGCACTCATTTACTAAAGATGATGAATTATTTATTAAAAAGTACTAAAAAAAAGAAAAGTCTCGATAATTCGAGACTTTTCTTAAAAAATGAAATGAGAATAATGATTATGCAATCTTTACATTTACAGCATTTACACCTTTTTTACCATCCTCAAGATCGAATGTTACTTCATCGTTATCTTTGATTTTATTGATTAGTCCTGATACGTGTACAAAATACTCAGTTTCAGACCCTTCTTCTTTGATGAAACCAAAACCTTTTGTTTCATTGAAAAACTTTACAATTCCTTTACCCATGATGCTTATAATTAATTTGACACTAAAAATAGAATAAAAAATGGTGGTTTTCTAAAAAAAATGAATATTTTTTAGTTTAATTTAATAGTTATTTCATTAAGATGTTTATATTAGTATTAACTATTCTAATTTAAGAATAGAGTTTATACTACGTACAAAAATCAATTGAATGAGTGAATTGGAGAGCATAGTAGATAAGTTGTTGGAATACAGTAAGACAATTGCAAGTAAAAATATTTCTGATCTAGATTCGAGAGATGCTAAAAAACTTGAATTAATTTATGAGAATTTATCTGTTTTTCAATCCAATAGTATTGATGTTTCTGATAAAAAAAATAAAATAATTAAAGAGGTTACTGCAAATTCAATTGTTAAGCAACTTAATTTTTCTTTAGAAAATGAAATACCTTCCGCTTTTTCAAAAGTTTTTTTTAATAGTATTATAAATTCTTTAAATGACGCTATTTGGTCATCATCTATAGATTATAGTTTTGTTTTTTTTGTTAATCCAGCTTTCGAAAAATTAACTGGATATTCAAAGATAGAAGTTATTGATAATCCATCACTTATTGTTAGTATAATTCATCCGGAAGATAAAATTATTTATACTAATGCGCTTATTTTTTTTAATAAATACGGTTATTGTCATTCACAATATCGAATTATTACAAAATCAAATGAAATTAAATGGGTGCAGTCAAAGGAATTATTAATTAAAGATGAAGAAGGTAACTCAGTTAGAATAGACGGAGTTAAATCGGATATAACTGAAAGTAAATTAGCGATTGAAAAAGAATTATCTAGAGCGAGTAACTTGTTAATTCAACAAGAAAATTTATTAAAATTAAGTTGCTTAGGAAGTGAATTTAGTTTTGATGAAAAATTAAAAAAAATAATGAAGGAAACATCTATACTTACGAATACAGAAAGAGTTAGTATCTGGGTGTTTGAGAAAAAAAGAAGTCTTTTAACAAGTAAATGTATTTATCAATTAAGCATGGATGAATTTTTACCATCCATGAATTTATATCAAAAAGATTATCCAAACTATTTTAAAATTCAGAATGATATCGTTCAAATGAAATCGTTGATGATAAATGATGTTTATAATGATCCTTTTGCAAATGAAATTTTAGAGGATTATTTAAAACCAATAGGGGTTTCTTCGATGTTGGTTGTCCCTATTATGAAGAAAAATGAATTGTTTGGGGTAGTTAGTCTTTCTCATGTTGGAGCGAAAAGACTTTGGTCGCAAGAAGAAAATGTTTTTATTACTTCTATTTCTAGTATTATTTCAGTTTGTTATGAATCTGAAGAAAAAAGATTGCTAGAATTGGCTCTAATCGAACGGTCAAGGATTCTATTAGAGGCTCAAAATGTAGCTCGAATTGGAAATTATATTATTGATTTAGTGACCGGTACTTGGAAAAGCTCTGCCGTATTTGATCAGATTTTTGGTATTAGAAAAAATTACTTGAAAGATGTTAAAAATTGGATTAAGTTAATTTCACCAGATCATAGCGGGAATGTGTTTAATGTTTTTAAGGAGGTATTAAAAGAGAAAAAACTCAACAATAAAAAACGGTTTGATGTAAGTTTTAAAATCATTCGACAAAACGATAGTGCTGAACGTTGGGTGACTGTTTTAGGTGAATTTCAATTTGATGAGAATGGTGTTCCAACTCACATGTTAGGAACGATGCAGGATATTACAGATAGAAAATATACTGAAGAAGCATTGATCAAAGCAAAAGAGGAGGCTGAAGAATTATTGAGTATTAAGCAAAACTTCTTGTCTAATATGAGCCATGAAATTCGAACACCATTGAATGCTATTGTCGGTTTTACGCGTTATTTGAAAGAATCTAAGTTAGATAAAGATCAAATGGAGATGATGCAAGCAATTGATTTTTCGGGAAAAAATTTATTGGTAATTGTCAATGATATCCTCGACTTTTCTAAGATTGATGCAAATAAAATGGTTTTTGAAAAAACAGATTTTAGTTTAGCTCATTCGTTGAAAAATACGTTGAATTTAATGCAAATCAAAGCGGAAGAAAAGAAGCTTTCTTTGTTTTATCGTATAGATCCTAAAATCGAAGATAAATTGATTGGAGATCCAACTCGTTTAAATCAAATATTAATAAATCTTGTTGGAAACGCCATTAAGTTTACTGAAAAAGGTTCTGTGAAAGTTGAATCTAAATTAATCAATGAAAACAAAGAATTTATTGAAATTATTTTTAATGTAACAGATTCAGGAATTGGTATTGAAGCTGATAAAATTGATTCCATTTTTGAAAGTTTTAATCAAGCCTCGAATGACACTACTAGAAAATATGGGGGGTCTGGCTTAGGTTTAACGATTACCAAAAAAATAATCGAACTTCAAGGAGGCACAATAAATGTTCAAAGTAAAATTGGAAAAGGAAGTAAGTTTTCGTTTTCATTAACCTATAAAAAACAAGATTTAGATAAGAAAAAAGTAGACGTTATTTTGCCTAAAGAAGAAATTAATCACAATTTTTTAGTAACTCAAAATATTTTAATGGTTGAAGATTTGTTAATTAATCAATTATTAGCAAAAAAAATATTTAATAAATGGAATTGTCAGTTAGATTTTGCTGTAAATGGTAAAAATGCAATTGAAAAAATAAAAGAATCTGACTATGATATAATTTTGATGGATCTTCAGATGCCAGAAATGGATGGGTATGAAACAGCAAAATATATTAGAGAATTTATGGGGAGTAAATCCAGAACTCCTATTATTGCTTTAAGTGCACATGCGAATAATTCAGAGAAAGAAAAATGTTTAAAAGTTGGAATGAATGCGTTTGTTCCAAAACCTATCGAAGAAGATGTTTTACTTCAAGAAATGTTTATTTGGCATAATCAAAGTAAGAAAAATGATGTCTATTTAAAAAAGAGAGAAGAAGAGCCTGTTCGATTAAAAAAAGAGCATATTAATACGGGAATAATTAATTTTCATTATTTAGATAAGGTGACGAATGGAGATTCTGTTTTTATTAGAGAGTTGGTTGAAATTGTTAGCGTTGAATTACCAAAATCTTTAAAAATAATTACAAATTTATTTTCCTCAAAAGATGCAGATAAACTTAAAAAAGAAATTCATAAAGTAAAAGCTTCAATCACTATTTTTGGTGTTTCAAGAGGTCAAGAATTGATTTATGAAATAGAAAGTAGTATCGCTAACGATCATTCTGTTGAAGGATTGAAACCAAAATTAGATGAGTTTTTTTCCATCTGTAAAGTTTTATTATCAGAATTACAACTGTTAAAATGATTCAATAAATATTTTAATTGATCATTTCCAGTACTTTATTGATGAAATTTAAAAACAATTTAAAATAAATTTGGAAATATTAAATTAATTACTGAACCTTTGCACATCACTTCCACAGCGGTGGATTTAAAATTTTATAAAGAAGAGGTTAGAGACTGGCTCAATGATCCTCTGGCAACCAACTTAAAGTCCCATGTATTTGGGATTGGAAAACCGGTGCCAATTCCTGATCCCGAATGTACGGGAGAATATAAATTATTAAAAATGGAAACAATTAAAAGTAGTACCGCATTCTCATTTATTAAATTTTTAAAAAAATCAGCTTTATTCTTTGGAATAATTAGCTTGCTTTTTAATATTCGTCCTTTGTTTTGTTGCGTCATGTGTTAATGCTTAAAAAAGTCCTTAAGTAATTTCTAACATTTGTTCACATTTTAAATTTCAAAGTATGTCTTTCAATCAAAATATATTTATCTCAAAAAAAACGGTTTCGATTTTATCGGAAGTAAAAAATATTTCTATGAATCCACAGTTATACACGCTCGAAACTCCTTTTATAACTGAAGGAAAAAAGGTTATCAATGATCTTAAAATTACTTTTCATACATATGGATGTTTTGTTCCAGGGAAAAGTAAAGTTATATGGGCGTGTCACGCATTAACAGGAAATAGTGATGTTTTTGATTGGTGGAAAGGTCTTTTTGGTGAAGATGAACTATTTAATCCGAAAGATTATTTTATTGTTTGTGCAAATGTGATAGGTTCTTCCTATGGTACAACAGGACCAGATAGTTTAAACGTAGAGGGGAATATTTATCTCAATGACTTTCCATTAATTACTCCTAGAGATATGGCTCGAGCTCATGAATTGTTAAGAGTTCATTTAGGGATTTCTAAAATTAACACTTTGATTGGTGCTTCATTAGGTGGACAACAAGCACTAGAATGGTCAATTGAGCAACCTGAGGTGATCGAAAATTTAATTTTAATTGCTACTAATGCTCGACATTCTACTTATGGAATTGCATTTAATGAATCTCAACGATTAGCGATTTATGGCGACCCAACATATGGTAAAGGATCAATTGATGATGCGAAAAACGGTTTAGCAGTTGCAAGAAGTATAGCAATGTTAAGCTACCGATCTTATTCAGGATATGGTAAAACTCAATCGAATGAAGAGAATGATATAGTGGATAATTTTAAAGCAAGTTCCTACCAAACTTATCAAGGACAGAAATTGGCAAATCGTTTTAACGCATATTCTTATATTACATTGAGTAAAGCAATGGATTCACACAATGTTGGAAGAGGTCGGTATTCGATAGAAAATGCTTTAAAGCAAATTGAGGCTAAAACATTGGTTGTGGGAATTGATTCCGATGCTTTATTTCCTGTGTCAGAACAATTGTTTTTAAAAAATAATATCCCATTTTCTGAATTTGCAACAATTTCATCTGATTTTGGGCATGATGGATTTCTGGTTGAAAATGAGCAATTAAATAAAATAATAAGTGATTTTTTATACAATCAATTCAAAAAACATTTACCAACAACGTTTAAGAAGATTGCAAATTAAAAATTGCAAATGTAGGGACGGATTTCAATCCGTCAAATAACAAAATAAAAAAACAAAAATGAGAAAAAAATTGACAATAGGATTATTTGGTTTTGGATGTGTAGGAACAGGTCTATATGAAGTGTTAAATCAATCCAATTTATTAGATGCAAAAATTAAAAGAATTGTAGTCAAAGATAAATCAAAGAAAAGGTCTTTAGGTTCCGAAATTATTGGTTACGAAGCAAGTGAAATATTAAATGATTCAGAAATCAATTTGGTGGTTGAATTAATTAATAATAGCGATGAGGCATTATTAATTGTCCGTGAAGCATTGTCGAAAGGGAAGCATGTTGTTTCGGCGAATAAAAAATTAATCGCTGAACATTTAGATGAGTTAATTCAATTAGCAAAAGAGAACAAGGTTTCTTTTTTATATGAAGCTTCAGTCGGAGGTTCTATTCCAATTATTAGAAATTTAGAAGAATATTATAACAATGATTCACTTTCTTCTGTACAAGGAATTGTAAATGGAACAACAAATTATATATTGACTCAAGCAAATTACGGAGTTTCTTATGATGACGCATTGGCTAAAGCTCAGGAATTAGGATTTGCAGAATTAGATCCAACTTTGGATGTAGATGGATTTGATTCAAAGTATAAATTAACTTTATTGATTAAGCATGCTTTTGGAACTTCAGTTAATCCTGACAATTTATTTAATTATGGAATTCGTCAAGTTAAACCACAAGATGTTTCATATGCTTCTGAAAAGGGGTATAGAATTAAATTATTTGCTCGATCTGAAAAAGTTGGAAATAAAATTGTTGGATTTGTAGCTCCTCATTTTATTAAAAATGATCACTCAGCTTATCAAGTAGATAATGAGTTCAATGCGGTTATTGTTGAAGCATCATTTTCTGATAAACAGCTATTTTATGGTAAAGGAGCTGGAAGTTTTCCAACGGCAAGTGCGGTTCTTTCTGATATTTCTGCCATTCAATTTGATTATCAATATGAATATAGAAAAGCAATTAAAGATGCAACTCCAGAATATACAGATGATTTCTTTTTGAAAATATATTTAGCTTCAGAATCACTTGAAATTATAAATGACATTCCTTTTTACAAAATTGATGAGGTATTCCAAAGTTCAAACTATAGTTACCAAACAGGTTGGGTAAAGTTTAGTGATCTAAAATCAAATGATTTTAATAACTTATCAAAATTGTTTTTCGCCGTTTTACCAGAGCCATTTGCAGATGAAAATGAATTTGATAAAGTGGTAAATAAGAGTAAATTTGTTGTGAGTGAATTTTAATTTTAAAATCAAACATCAATTATGAGTCTGGAATTAATTAGAGTTGAAGAACCTTTCGTTTTTGAATTAAGGAACGAAGAAGGTGTAGTTTGTGGAATTGATGCTGGTCCAGCAATTGGAGGGAAAGGGAAAGGGTTAAGACCTATGGAATTATTAGCAGGTTCATTAGCAGGTTGTGCATCTATAGACGTTTTATTGATCTTAAAAAAGCAACGAATTGAACCAACTAAATTTGGAATTAAAATTGAAACAATTAGGGCAGAAAGTGTTCCTGCATATTTTGAAGAGGTTAAATTAATTTTTGAAGTTAATTCAGAAGTCCCTCAAGATAAGCTGGAGAGAGCGATCACACTTACATTAGAAAAATATTGTTCAGTTTCTGCTTCTTTAAGCAAAGATGTGAAAGTGATCCACGAAATTAAATACATTTAAAAAAATAAATTAATGAATCAAGAAACACAGGCAATTCGTATTCAAACTGAAAGATCTCAGTACAAAGAACATTCAGTACCACTTTATTTAACAAGTAGTTATGCTTTCGATGATGCAGAAGAAATGAGAGCTTTGTTTGCAGAAGAAAAAGAAGGTAATATTTATTCTCGTTATTCAAATCCAAATGTTCAGGAATTGATTGATAAAATGTGTGCGTTAGAAAAATCTGAAGATGGATGGGCTGCTGCTTCAGGAATGGCTGCTGTTTATACTGTATTCGCTTCTTTGTTAAGTGCGGGTGATCACATCGTTTCTTGTCGCTCTGTTTTTGGGTCTACACATAGATTATTAACTGAATTTTTACCAAAGTGGAATATTACTTCGACGTATGTTGATTTTGATCAATATGAAGTGTATGAAAGTGCTATCCAAGAAAATACTAAAATCGTTTACATTGAAACGCCTTCTAATCCAGGATTAGATATTATCGATTTAGAGAGATTAGCAACTATTTGTAAAAAGAAAAACGTTTTGTTAGTAGTTGATAATTGTTTTGCAACTCCAATTTTACAACAACCTATTTTGTTTGGTGCTGATATCGTTATTCATTCAGCGACAAAATATATTGATGGCCAAGGGAGAACTTTGGGAGGGATTATTTTATCCACCAAAGAGATTATAAAAAAAGTTGAAGCTTTTGCAAAACAAACGGGACCATGTTTAAGTCCTTTTAATGCTTGGATACTATCAAAATCTATTGAATTACTTCCTTTAAGAATGGAAAAGCATTCTTCTAACGCATTAAGTATTGCTAAAAAATTAGAAGAAAACAATCAAGTTAAATGGGTGAAATATCCTCATTTAGAAAGTCATCCCCAATATGAAATTGCTAAAAAGCAAATGAAATTAGGAGGCGGAATAGTGACGTTTGAAATCGAAGGAGGATTGGAAACTGGACGAGCATTTTTAGATAAATTGAAACTATTTTCATTAACTGCAAATTTGGGAGATACAAGAAGTATTGCGACACATCCTGCTTCTACTACTCATTCTAAATTAACTCCAGCTCAAAGAGCAGAGGTAGGAATTTCAGATGGATTAATTCGTTTGTCTATTGGATTAGAAACTTTAGAAGATATCTGGAATGATGTTGAACAAGCTTTAAAGTAAGATAAACTCTAATTACATAAACGTCCTTTTTTTAGAGGGCGTTTTTTTTTGATTAATAATTATCAATTAAATTTTATAATTTGAATACCCTTATTTTATTTTAGTTTAGTTTGATAAATTTTTAAATTCCATTGAGCAATTTTTAGTCGAATAATAGTTTTGGTATTTACATTTAATGCTATGTTATTTTTAAAATATGCCGAATCTGAATCTTCTTGATTGATTTCAGTGATAATATAATTAGGGTTGTAATATTTTAAAGGATCTCTTTTTCCTAAGAATTTTTCCCAGATTGGATAAGAATAACATTTTGTTTCCCAAGTTATACCAGGAGCCCAAGAACCAATTATCACATCATTATCATTGGTTAATTTCTTAAAATAATTGTTCGCAATTTGAACAGTGTATTGTCTTTCGTTGAAAGATTTTTTTAAGTATAACACGTTAAAAATGAATACAAAGATTAAGATTGAAACAGAAAGTTTGTTGTCTGACAATTTTGTTTGATTTAATTGATGTCCAATTATAATAGAAGTAAAAAATCCCATCGAAATATACAAACTGATTAAATATCTTAAGGGTAAATAGGTATAGACTAATTTATGTGACTCAAGAATAACCCATGTAAGACTTGCTATTATTAAGATGATGGTTTCTTTATTGTATTTTTTATTTCTCAAATTATAAATCATACTTGAGATAGAAATTATAAAAATAATTGTGTGAATTATATACCTTTTTGAAATGAAATTATTTTTAATGTTGAGTTTAATTTGATCAATATTAATTTGATCAATCGAAAAATCAGGTAAAATTTTCAGAATATGTGACCACTCATTTTTGAACGGTAATTTCCATAAAAGGAAAGCACTTAGTAGAAATAATGATACCAATAAAAAAGCTTTAAATAATTGCTTCTTATTATCAATAGATTTTTCTCTATAATAAATAATATATGATGTCGAAATAGGAATTACTAAGATGTAAATGAATTGAATTTTAAAAAGAATCGCAAAGATGAGTAATGCTATTGATGAGGTTGTAGTTTTGTTTTTTTCTTGGCTATTTGATATTGTTAAAATGGAAGCTATAATTAATAATGAACAATATATTTCAGGAACACATAAATGGCTGTATTGATGAATTGGGAGCAAAAGAGCTGTTGTTAAAATAAAGGATATGCCAATAAAGACAGTTGACTTTCGGATTAAAAACACAAGTAAAAGTGAAAATGAAAACATTAATGTAATAGCTCTTGCTTTTAGAAGGCTTATTCCAAATAGTTTAAAGAAGGGAAATAAAAAAAATGAAAACAAAGGAGATTTTAAAAAATTATCACAGTCCAATAAATTGAATTGATTGTGATGAATAAAATTTCTTATTTGACAAGTATTCAATCCTTCATCAGACCATGCTCCTCTACTACCAGAAGCGATACTTAAATCTGCATCAGAAGTTAAAAATAAAATCTGGGAAAGTGAGAAAAACACTAAAACTATTATAAAAAGAATTTGTTTAATTCCAATTTTATATTTTGTTTTGTTTAACAAATAGTTCATTTGTGTTTTTTACTTCTATTTAAATTATTCTGGGTTCAATCAAAGTTAATTTTATTTTCTAGAATTTATCAATTTTACTTACTTGAATTGTTTTTTTCTAATATTATTTTTCGGGAAATATAATATTTATTAAATAATAACAAATTAGTTTAACTAATTTGTTATATTTGATATATGATAAAAGAGATATTATTAATTAAGTTTTTATTTACTTTAAGTATTTGTCTTTGTCAACAGGGTTCTAGATCAAATTCCATGTCTAATTGTTCAGTTGCTTTGATCGATTGTTGGGCGTTTAATAACAACCCAGGCGCTTTAGGTTTGATCGATAAAAAAATAATTGGAATTAGTCATGAAAATCGGTTTTTATTAAAAGAGTTTCAGAGTCAGGCAGTTGTTTGTTGTCTACCCAGTAAAAATGGAGTTTTTTCTTTTGGTTCCCAATTTCATGGAATAGATGTATATAAAACACTTAAAATAGGAGTAGGATATAGTTTGAAATTTACAGATAAATTATATGCAGGAATTGAGATGAATTATACTCGAATAAAATTTACATCATTTTATGGCTCTAAAAATTTGCTAACTGCTGAAGCAGGAATTTATTGTATTATTACGAATAAATGGAAAGTAGGATGTAGTATTTTTAATATTGGAAGGAGCCGGATTTCAATAATTGAGAATGAGCGTTTTTCCTCATTCATTAAAATAGGTTCAGTCTTTGAATTGTCTAAAAAAGTAATGTTCGCCATTGAAGTTGATAAAAATGTTTTCTATAAAATTCAATTTAAAGGAGCGATAGAATATAAAATTAGCAAAGACTTCTTTTTTAGATCAGGGATTTCAAATCAACCTCTTGAATATTCTTTTGGATTTGGTTATAAATTGAAATGTTTTCAGATGGATTTAGGAAGTTCTTATCATCAAATTATTGGATGGTCACCAAATTTTTCAATCTCTTGTTCTATTGAATGATAAAAATATTATTGTATATAATCGCTTTAATAATAATTTCATTCAATGGGAAAACTCAAGATAAACGTGAAATTATTCAACAAAGAATAGAATTGATTGCCGAACAATTGGGAAATGAAGAAATCGATTTAACAACAAATTTAGATAAATTAAATTTTTATTACGATCATCCTTTAAATTTAAATTTTGCTACATCTGAAGAATTAAATGATTTAGGTTTATTGAATGAATTCCAAGTTAAAAACATAATCCTTCATATTGAAATTAATGGAAAATTAATTTCAATATACGAACTTCAAAGTTTGGAATACTGGGATTTATCGACAATTCAATTAGTTCTTCCTTTTGTAAAGGTTGATGATAAATTAGATCAAGTGCATATTAGATTTAAAGAAGTTGTCAGAAATGGAAATATTGAAGCATTTGCAAGATATCAATCTATTTTTCAACATAAATCAGGATATGATGATGTGTCAGATTCAATTCAAATGAAAAGTAGTTCCTACTATTTAGGAAATAAAGATCATTATTATTCTCGATTTAGATATTATTATCGAACAAATTTCAGTCTCGGAATTACAGCAGATAAAGATCCTGGAGAATGTTTTTTTAAAGGCAAGGAGACTAAAGGATTTGATTTTTATTCTTTACATGCCTTTTATAAAGGAGGGAAATATTTAAAATCTATTGCCATTGGAGATTATCAAATTCAAATTGGCCAAGGACTAAATCTTTGGACTGGATATGGGTTTGGAAAAACTTCAGATGCGACCAATATTAAAAAAACGGCTACTTCAATTCGACCCTATTCATCAGTCGATGAAACAAGATTTCTAAGAGGTTTAGCTTTTGATGTAGGTTATAAAAAACTTGCTTTAACTACATTTTTGTCTTTAAAAAAGGTGGATGCTAATTCAATTGCTGATACATTTTCATCGGAACTTGATTTTATTTCGTCTATACAAATGTCTGGACTTCATAGAACTCCAACTGAGATAGAACGAAAAAATAAGCTAACTGAAAAAATGGTTGGATTTCATTTAAAATATAATTTAAGAAATTTACAATGTGGTATATCAGCTATTTATCAAGGTTATAATATTAATTATGAAAAAGTAATTCAACCCTACAATAAATTTGATTTTAGAGGGAAAGATTTTTGTAGTTTAAGTAGTGATTATAATTGGATAATTCAAAATTTTAATTTTTTTGGAGAAATATCAAGGGTTTCTTATTCAGGAGTAATTTCTCAAGTACATGGAGTTTTGGTAGTATTAGATTCTCGAGCTTCTTTTAGTTTACTGTTTAGGAATTATAACAAAGCTTATCAAACGCTTTATAATAGCGGGATTTCAGAAGGAAATGCTACTCAAAATGAAAAAGGTCTCTATTTTGGATTTAAAATGAAATGTTCAAATGCTATAGTTTTAAACTCTTATATCGATTTATTCACTTCTCCTTGGTTAAAATATCAAGTTAATTCTCCTTCATCGGGATATGAATTTTTAGCACAATTAACTTTTAAGCCATCTAAAGATCTTGAATTATATGGTCGATATAGAGAACAATTAAGACAGCAAAATAGTAGAGATTTTGATGTTTCAATTGTTGAGGTAGAAAATGTAGTCCAAAGAAATTACCGTTTTCATTTAAGTTATTCAGTTTCCAAGTCGATTATTTTAAAAAGTAGAATTGAAATTGTAACAATTAATAGGATTAGTAATTATCCTGAATTTGGAAGTTTAATTTTTCAAGATATTCAATTCAGACCAAAAACAGCACCCTTTGAAATTTCACTTCGTTATTCTTTTTTTCAAACGGACAGTTATGATTCTAGAATATATGCTTACGAATCTAATGCTTTGAATATTTTTTCAATCCCAGCCTTTTATTATAATGGATCTCGTTTTTATTGCATGATTCAATATACTTTTCTCAGAAAATTAGATGCGTGTATAAAGTATGGATCTACCGTATACAACAATAAAAAATCAATTGGAACTGGTGCTGAAGAGATAAAAGGAAATGAAAAATCAGATATTACCATTCAACTTCGATTGAAAATATAATTCTTTATTATTTATATTTTATTTCAATAAAGAAATAATTCTATCAAATGGGATTTTTTATCAGTATATAAATCTTTTGAAGTAGCTGTCCAGTTATAAACTGCTTCTTTTACATTAACACCTTTTATTTTCAGTCCCATTTAATATTAACATCTTTTTTTTCTCATATAATTTCACCCCATCTATTAAAAATGAAAAGATGAATCGTCTATACCTTGAATATATGTTTTTCAAGTTGGATTGTGGGAGTCGTCATCCCTAGTAAATTCTTTAAGAGCCTACATTATAACTTCTGATATTACGTTTAAAATATTGACTACTGAATCTGTACATCCTAACTCAGTTGTAACAATTTTATAGGGTATTGATCAATTATTCCTTCAGGAAAAACAGATATAGGATTCTCTATACTACTAGATTTTACATTAGTAAATTGATAATTCCATTGCCAAGACACTAGATCACTTAAAGAATTGTCTTGCATTTGAACAGTTGTCTAGCTATATCTACTGAAGGTTTAGAAGTATTGGTGAACTCAAATTTTGCAGGAGAGTATTTGATAAATAGAGTTAAAATGTTTATTTTTAGATTTTTATATTTTAATTTTTCAATATTATTATTTTCAATAATTTCTTTATTTTTACTTTTAATTTGTTTGTTTTTTCAAAGAATGTTAATTGTTTGAAAAGTTATTAAGTAGGAACACAAGTTTGTTGATAATTTTAATAATGTTGCTTACATAAAAGTGACACAACAAGTAAAAAAAAGGTACATTTGCGACGTTGATTTTAAATACATTTAAATATGTCTACTAAATACCAAGCTCAAATTGATGCTTTCATGGAAAAAGTGAAAGCTACAAATGGCCATGAAAAAGAATTCCTTCAAGCAGTTCACGAAGTTGCTGAAGCGGTAATTCCAATAATTGAAGAAACTCCTAAGTACAAAGCTGCTAAGATTTTGGATAGAATGGTTGAACCAGAAAGAACTATTATTTTCCGCGTTCCGTGGTTAGATGATAAAGGAGAAATCCAAGTAAACCGTGGATTCAGAGTTGAGTTTAACTCAGCAATCGGACCTTATAAAGGTGGTTTACGTTTTCACCCTTCTGTGAATTTATCTATCTTGAAATTCTTAGGTTTCGAACAAGTATTCAAAAACTCTCTTACTACTTTGCCAATGGGTGGAGGAAAAGGTGGTTCTGATTTCGATCCAAAAGGAAAATCTGATAATGAAGTGATGAAATTTTGTCAATCTTTTATGACAGAATTATGTAAGCACATTGGTGCTAATACAGATGTTCCTGCTGGAGATATCGGTGTTGGTGGTCGTGAAATTGGATATATGTTCGGTCAATACAAACGTATTCGTAATGAATTCGTAGGTGTTTTAACAGGTAAAGGACTTAACTGGGGTGGATCTTTGATACGTCCAGAAGCTACAGGTTACGGAACAGTATATTTCGCGAAAGAAATGTTAGCTACTAAAAATGACTCTTTCAAAGGTAAAACAGTTGCGATTTCAGGTTCTGGAAATGTTGCTCAATATGCTTGTGAAAAAGCTACTGAATTAGGTGGTAAAGTTGTTACTTTTTCAGATTCTGAAGGGTATATCTATGATGCAGACGGAATTACAGCTGAGAAATTAGCTTTCGTTATGGAATTAAAAAATGTAAAACGTGGTCGTATTTCTGAATATGCTGCGAAATATACATCAGCTAAATTTGTTGCAGGAAAACGTCCTTGGGAAGTTAAATGTGATGTTGCTTTACCTTGTGCTACTCAAAATGAGTTAAACGAAGACGAAGCAAAAGTTTTAGTTGCGAATGGAGCAATGTGTGTTGCTGAAGGTGCTAATATGCCTACAACTCCAGAAGCTATTACAGTTTTCCAAAATGCTAAAATATTGTTCTCTCCAGGAAAAGCATCTAATGCTGGTGGGGTTGCAACTTCAGGTTTAGAAATGTCTCAAAATTCTCTACGTTTCAATTGGACGGCAGAAGAAGTTGATACGAAATTACATACTATTATGGTTTCTATTCATACTGCATGTGTGAAATACGGAACTGATGCTAATGGATATGTTGATTATGTTAAAGGTGCAAACATCGCTGGATTCGTAAAAGTTGCTGATGCAATGATCGATCAAGGTTTAGTTTAATCTATATACTTTTTACAGGCAGGTCGGTTTCTTCGGGAACCGACCTTTTTGTGTTAGAAAATGTAACTTTTTCTTCAAATTGTTTATATTTTCTTTGTTGCATGAGAGAAATTAATTTGAAACTATAAATTATGGAAGTTTTAGAAAAAAGACATATTGACTATGATCGTACTGGATTTGGTGATGAAGAATTATTAAATATTTATACTAAATTAGTTCGACCTCGTTTAATTGAAGAAAGAATGTTGATTCTTTTGCGTCAGGGAAAAATTACCAAATGGTTTTCAGGTTGGGGACAAGAAGGAGTTTCGGTAGGTTCAGCTTATGCCATGAACAGAGATGAGTATATCCTTCCAATGCACAGAAATTTGGGCGTTTTTACTTCAAGAGATATTCCATTGAGAAAATTATTTGCTCAATTTCAAGGTAAATTATCAGGATTCACAAAAGGTAGAGATCGTTCTTTTCACTTTGGAACTCAAGAATACAACTTAGTAGGAATGATTTCGCATTTAGGACCTCAATTAGGGATTGCTGATGGGATTGCTTTGGCTTCTGTTTTGAAAAATGAGAAAAAAGCAACGTTAGTATTTACTGGTGATGGAGGTGCAAGTGAAGGTGATTTTCATGAATCGTTGAATGTAGCTTCTGTTTGGGATTTACCTGTTATTTTTGCAGTAGAAAATAACTGTTGGGGATTATCAACTCCAAGTATTGAGCAATTCAGATGTAAACAATTTATCGATAAAGGAATTGGTTACGGAGTTGAAGCAGTTCAAGTTAATGGAAATAATATTTTAGATGTTATCAATACCGTTCGTAAAATTACGGATGATATTAGAGAAAATCCAAAACCAGTATTATTGGAGTTAATGACGTTCAGAATGAGAGGTCATGAAGAAGCTTCTGGAACAAAATATTATCCAGAAGGTTTGCAAGATGAATGGTTGAAGTTTGATCCAATTTCGAATTATGAGTTGTTTTTAAAAGAACAAGGGATTTTAACTGATGAATTGATTTCGACTATATCTGATTCAATTAAAGCTGAAATAGTAGATGAGTTTGAAATAGCATTCCAAGAACCAGCAGTTCCTGTTGACATGGAAACAGAATTGAAAGATGTATATGCTCCTTTTGATCAGGTTGTTATTAATCCAGCTACTTCTAATAAAACTGAAAAAAGATTTATTGATGGTATTCAAGATGGGCTTCGTCAATCGATGGAGAAATATCCTGAATTAGTTATCATGGGACAAGATATAGCAGAATACGGAGGAGCTTTTAAAGTAACTGAAGGTTTTGTTGATTTGTTTGGTAAAGGAAGAGTTAGAAATACACCTATTTGTGAATCAGCTATCGTTGGTGCAGGTTTAGGTTTGTCAATAGCAGGAATGAAAGCGATTGTAGAAATGCAATTTGCTGATTTTGTTACATGTGGATTCAATCAAATTGTAAATAATTTAGCGAAATTACATTGGAGATGGGGTGAAAAAGCGGACGTTGTTGTTCGTATGCCTACGGGTGCTGGATCAGCTGCTGGACCATTTCATTCTCAAAGTAACGAAGCGTGGTTTTTCCATACTCCAGGATTAAAAATCGTTTATCCTTCTTCTGTTGAAGATGCAAAAGGATTGTTAAATGCTGCTATCGAAGATCCAAATCCTGTTATGTTTTTTGAACATAAGAATTTATACAGAAGTTTAAAAGAAGATTTGTCCGACGATTATTTCACGGTTGAAATTGGGAAAGCTAGAACAGTAAGAGAAGGAGATGATTTGACGATTATTACTTACGGAATGGGAGTTCATTGGGCAAAAGAAATGTTGGATAAACATCCAGATATCAAAGCTGAATTAATTGATTTACGTACACTTTTACCGTTGGATACTGAAGCTATTTATGCTGCAGTTCGAAAAACAGGAAAAGTTATTGTTCTTCACGAAGATTGTATGACAGGTGGAATAGGAGGTGAGTTAGTAGCATTAATTAATGAGAATTGTTTTAATGACTTAGATGCTCCTGTTAAACGTATTGCTTCAATTGATACTCCAGTTCCTTTTGATGCAGAATTAGAGCACCAATTTTTACCAAAAGGTAGATTTGAAATAGCTTTGATTGAATTAGCAAAATATTAATTTCGAAGAGATTGTTGGTTTCCCCCTTCGGAGCTAATCTTTATACACAAATATATTTTATTGATTTAAAAATGATTGCGAAGCTGGTTAGATTGGTCTTTCTAAAGAAGTAGCTGTAAATTTCTTCGTAATTGCGTTTCGCTTTTTCTGCGAAAATAAGCATGAAGAAGATTAGTTACGTGCGGTTTTACGAAAAGTAAAGTAGTAAAAACTTCCTTAGAAAGATCTTGATTTTTGCTTACTTTTTATCAAGGAAAAGTAAGAGAAATGTGATTCGAAGCTGTAATTGACTGTCTTAATGTAAATTAAAAAGATGTTTATAAAGATTAGCCTTTGAAGTGGGATTAAAGGGGGAGGATAATTCCTTGAAATAATAAAATTCAAACTCGTTCTTATAAGGAGCGAGTTTTTTTATGAAATATAAAATCGATCATCTTTCCATTTTTTTGGATTTTGGATGATATAATTTCGAATATTAATAAAAGCTCTACTATCACGAATAATATGGTCATGAAAACGTGGTTGCCAATAAAAATCGGAATTTATAATTCTAGAACTTATTGTAACTCCGACTTTAAATCCCCGAATAATGGAAGCAACATTTTTAGATTGTGGACCAAATTTATTTCTGTAAAATTCTGTTACAATAGGCTTTTCAAATTCATTATTTAAATTTGGTTCAATTTCTTTATTTATAATTATAACGCCATGAACGTGGTTAGGCATAATAACAAATTCACCTAATTCAACAAAAGGAAAATGTTCAGGAATTGCAGACCAACAATCTGATGCACATTTTCCTATTTCTGATAATTTCATTTCTCCATTTAAAATTTCCCCAAAATGATGTGTTCTATTTTTTGTGCATATTGTTATAAAATAGGCACCATTTTTACCGTAATCATACCCATATAATCGTGCAGATGAAATTCGATATTTGTTTTTATATTTTTCCATATCCCATTTAATTTAATAATAATTATCATATTGAATGGTAATCAAATGATTAAAAAATGGTTTTTTTTTGATAATATTTGTGTAGAGACGCAAAATTTTGCGTCTCTACACAAATATTATCAAACCATCCCCATCAAACCATCCCCAATCGATTTTGATAATTAATTAAACATTCCAATAAATAAACCTATATTTACCTACATGGAACAACCAATATCTATAGAATTAAAAAATTCATTTACTGATTGGGTAAACCAGTACAGTGATACTCTCTATAGTTGGGCTTTTCATAAAACATCAAACAAAGAAATGGCTGAAGATATTGTTCAAGATACATTTTATTCAGCGTATAAATCACTTGAGAAATTTGAAGGAAAAAGCAGCCCGAAAACATGGTTGTTGAGTATTTTGAATAATAAAATCATAGATTATTATCGAAGTCATGCAAAAGATTTTGTTTCGATTGATTCAAAAGATTGTTACAAAGAAAATAAATTTGCTGAAAGTGCATTTAATCGTAAAGAGCATTGGATTGAAAATAATGAAGAACTTTGGTCTGAAAAAGGAGATTTATTGAATAATCAAGAATTTGTTAATGCTCTTGAGAGATGTTATGACCATCTTCCTTCAAATTGGAAAGCGGCAATTCAAGCAAAATATATATTTGATGAAGATTCGAATGATATTTGTCAGGAATTATCTATATCACCGTCCAATTATTGGAAACTTATTCAAAGGTCAAAAGTGCTTTTAAAGAAATGTTTGGAAACTAATTGGTTGAAATAGAAGATCAAATGAGTAAAATAAAAAATATTTTAATGTTGACTTGTCAAAGAGCAACAGAGTTAATTGAAAAAAGAAATTTTCAAGAGCTTTCGTTTGTGGATAAAATCCAATTTAAATTCCACACCAAAATTTGTAAAGTTTGCAAAGGTTATGAAAAACAAAGTGCTTTATTTGATGCTGTTTTAAAAAATGTATCTAATCAAAAAGCTCCTTTTATTGAGAACAATTCATTAAAAGAAAAGATCTTAAAAACCCTGAAATAAACTTTCTTTTTCTACCTTTGTCATCACAAAGAAGAAAGCACATTTGCTATTCTTTTAAACACAACAATGAAGATGAGTATTGAAAAAGATTTACATGCAAGAAGTGGTTCAAAATGTGAACTATGTGGTTCAGAAAAAGAGTTAACAAGCTATGAAGTTGCACCTTTACAAAACAATGGAAGAGTAGATGATTATATTTCAACTTGTTCAACTTGTAAAGATCAAATTGAGAATTCTGACAAAATGGATTCAAATCATTGGAGATGTTTAAATGATAGTATGTGGAGTGAAGTTCCTGCAGTTCAAGTTGTAGCTTGGAGAATGTTAAATAGATTGAAAGCTGAAGGTTGGCCTCAAGATTTATTGGACATGCTTTATTTAGAAGATGATACAATGACATGGGCGAAAGCAACAGGTGAAGGCGAAGATAAAGATGCTGAAGATTTCCATAAAGATTGCAACAGTATTAGATTAGAGCATGGAGATTCTGTAGTTTTAATCAAAGATTTAAAAGTTGGAGGAGGTGGTTCTTTAACTGCGAAAAGAGGTACAGCTGTTCGTAATATTAAATTAGTTCATGATAATACAGAACAAATTGAAGGTAAAGTAGAAGGTCAAACAATTGTAATTTTGACTCAATACGTTCAAAAGAATAAATAATTTCAACATATAATTAAAGCTGTTCTCTTTTGAACAGCTTTTTTTTCGTCTCAACTTTCCTGAACATAATTGGCTGTTTATGAAATTGTTCAATTTTATTGATGTTTCAAAAGTCAATAGATTATCTTTATACCATGAAGTTTTTTTTTTGGCTTTTTATTTTTACTATTTTATTCGTGTAATTCTTTTGCACAACAACCCGCATTTTTTTTATTCGGAGAAAAAGAATTTGAAGGTGTCGACATTTATAATTTAATTCAAGATGATGAATTTAATTATTGGATAGCAACTGAACAAGGAATAATGAAACACGATGGATATTCTTTCAAAAGTGTTGAATGTGATAAAATGAAAAGTACTTCTATCTTTAATTTTGTAAAAGATAAGCTCGGAACTATTTATTGTCATAATTTAAATCATCAAATTTTTAAAATTTCTGGAGGGAAATGTGAATTGTTTTTTGAGATTCCAGAGGAGGGAAAAGGTGCTGATATCTATTTGTTAACAACAAATTTAAATGAGTTAATTATTGTTTCGAAAGAAGCATATGTGTTTTCTTCAACTGGAAAAAAAATAACTTCTTCTGAAAATATTAACCATGGATATTTGGGTTTCCCTTTTTTATTAAAAGATGGAACTATAACTTGTTCTGAATCTAACATGAAGCGTATGTTAGTGTATAAAAATACTGTTTTCTCTGAAAAAGAATTGATTTTCAAGGACCCATCGATACTAGAAAAAGAGAATTCTGTTTTAAATTTTTTCCATATTGGATCAAAATCATATGCGATTAATTTGTTGAAAAGAGAATTGTATTCTTTTAATGAAATCGATTTTTCCATAACTAAAAATTCATCAAAATTAATTGAAAATCAAACAGAACATTTGAGATATTATTCGACAGGTGAAAATTTTTGGTTAACTAGTAGCGTAAACGGGGTAGTGATTTTAGATCAAAATTTTGAAAATGTTTTGTATTCGAATAAAATTTACGAAGATTATTATATCTCTCACATATATAAAGACAAAGAGGGAAACTATTTATTGTCGACTTTTGATAAAGGAATTTTGATTATACCAAATTTAAAGACACTTGATGTATTAAAAGATTTAAAAGGTTTAAATGTTGTGAGAATAACTTCGGATAAGGATCAGAATTATATAGGAACAAATGATGGTCAAATTGTTTTACTTGAAAATGGAAAAAAAACAACTTTATCCGCTTCTGGGAGTAAGTCTATAGAAGCAATGTATAAATGGCCTAATAAACCATTTGTTTTGACCGATAACCAAGGACTAACCATAATTAATACTCAATCAAAGGTTCAAACGATTTTAAATGAATTTTCTTTTAAAAGTGCCACAGTTTTAAGTTCAAACTCTTTATATATCGCTACAAATAGGGGAGTAGGTATCTTGACTTTAAATGAAATAACTGGAAAGTTTGATTTTAAGTTTTTAACAGATTTATTAGGCAGGTCTTATTCATTATTTACTGATACATTTTCCAAGCATCTTTATGTTGCGACATCAGATGGACTGAAAATAAAAGATCTCAAGGGAACTATCTCTTTATTAAAAATTAAAAATGAAGTCGTATTTGTGACGTGTATGTTTTATCACTCTTCGAAACTTTATGTTTATTCTAAAAGTCATGGTTTATTAATTATTTCTAAAGGAAAACTTCTTCATCAATATTTCCCAATTTATAAAAGTGAAACGATTAAATTTTACAAATTTCAAATAAAGGGTAATAGGATGTTTGCTAATACATCTTTAGGTTTCTTTATACTTGATCTACAAGGAAATGTCCTATATTCATTAAATAAATCTAATGGTTTATCAGCTAATAAGGTGATTGATTTTAATGTAACAGGAAATTCAATTTGGGTAAGTCATATTAGAGGAGTTCAAATCTTAAATTTAAATAAAATTGAAAAAGGAATTCGTTCACCTAAACTTATTATTTCTCGTATTGAGTTAAATAATCATGTGATTAAATTAGTAAAGGGAAACAATAATTTTGGTTCTCAGAATAATAAATTATCTTTTATACTTCAGGTTCCAACGTTAAAAAACAGAGATAATATATTTTATCACTATAAATTATTGCCCAATGATAGTACTTGGATTGTAAATGGATATGCAGACAATCGGATCACTTATAATGCTCTTGCTCCTGGAAATTATCAATTTATTGTTAAAGCAGAAAATAATGGTGTTTTTAGTAAGCCAATAATATATTATTTTACGATTCAAGCTCCCTTTTATCAGAGATGGTGGTTTATTATAAGTGTAATAATCATTATCGTTTCAAGTATTGTTTTATTCTATCGAAGAAAATTAACGAAGCAAAAAATTGAATCCCAACAATTAAATGAATTGAATGCTTCAAAATTAACAGCAATTCAATCTCAAATGAATCCTCACTTTATTTTCAATTCGTTAAATTCTATTCAAGATCTTGTTTTAAAAGGCGATGTAACTAATTCATATGCTTTCATCACTAAGTTTTCGAATCTTGTTCGTCGAACTTTAAATTATTCTGACAAAGATTTTATTGAATTTGATCAAGAAATTAAATTGTTAGAATTATACCTTGCACTCGAGAAATTAAGATTTAAAGAAAGTCTAGAATTTATAATTGATACAAATGATATCGATGATATAAAAGTTCCTCCTATGTTGATTCAACCTTTTATTGAAAATTCACTTCTTCATGGTTTATTGCATAAAGAAGGATTAAAAAAGATATCAATTATCTTTAAATTAGAGGATACTTTAGTTTGTGAAATTATTGACAATGGAATTGGTAGAGAAAAAGCACGTGAGATTCAAAAGCGACAACGTTCAGAACATGAGTCATTTGCTATTGGAGCAATAAAAAAGAGATTTGATATTTTGGGTAAACATTTTAAAGGAGAATTAGGTTTTGAATATTTTGACCTTATGGATGGAGAGAATTCTCTAGGAACAAAAGTTGTTTTAAGAATACCCATAAAACAAATGTTTTAATCCATTCCTAAACAGATCATATCAGTTACTAAAAAAATAGAAAAAAATAGAAAAGAATTTCATAGTTTTGATGCATGACAAAATTAAAAGCAATATTAGTAGATGATGAAGAAAGTGCAAGAGATGTACTAGAAAATTTATTATTGCGTTTTTGTCCAGAAGTTGAACTGTTGGGTAAATACACAAATGTTCCTGATGCAGTGGCTGCAGTCAATGAATTGAAACCAGATTTGGTTTTTTTAGATATTGAAATGCCTAATTATGCTGGTTTTGAAATTGTAAACTTTTTTGAAAAAGTAGAATTTGATATTGTGTTTGTAACTGCTTATGATAAATATGCTATCAGAGCATTTGAAATTTCAGCAGTTGATTATTTATTAAAACCTGTAGATATCGAACGTCTTCAACAATCGGTTCTCAAAGCACATGAAAGGTTGACAACAAAAAACAATATAGATCGATTTAAGGTGTTAAGTCAAACATTAGAGACAAATGTGCTTTCAAGTATTGTTGTAAGTGATAAAGGGTATCAAAATGCAATTCAATTAACTTCTATTATTGCTATTGAAGCACAAGAATCATATAGTATAATCTATACTGAAAATAAAAAATATACTGCGAGTAAAAACTTAAAACATTTCGAGAATATATTGGTTGAAAATTCACGTTTTTTCAGGGTTCATAAATCATGGATAATTAATTTAGATTACTTAGAAAACTATTCAAAATCTTTACTAGAAATAAGACTTAAAAATGGTATGTCAACTAAGTTGTCTAAATATAAAAAAGCTGAATTTGAAGAGGCTATTTTAGTAAGTTAGTTTATAGTAATTTAATCAGATGTGAATAAATTAGAATTGAATTATCATTTCAATTTAAACAGTTTTAACTCTTTATTTTTACCCGTGTATATAAGAGTGTATTTTTTTTCTATAACAGAATCTAGATCTAATAATTTAAAATTTTCCGGATCAGCAATTTGAAAAATATAATCAATAGAGTCTTTCGTAGAAGCTATGTAAGAAAAATCCGAATCCGAATTAAATTGTAAAGCAGATGAAATATTTTGTTTATTCGGATTCCATTTTAAAGGGAAATAGTTTAATAAAGCTTCATAATTTTCGATAATAACCATAGGTTTATCTACTCCTAAATAATTTGAAATATGGTCATAAATTTTTGAATTATTCAAATTAATAGGTAAAACAACACTATATGGTTTAATTAATTCTGAAATCTTATTTGTTTCCTCCGCTAGTTCACATCCCTTTTTAATAGAATGATAATTGTGACTAATTATTAAAGTGTTTACGATGTTCAATAGTGTGAAAATTAATATTTTAAATGCATTTGGAACATCTTGAATAGCTGTCCAAATCAGTAGAAAAAGGAAAAATAGTAATAAAAACCTTGAAGTTATGAAACTGAATGAACCAGAAGAGTCGGGAAGAAAAAAAGAAAATAAAAGTAAAATGAAACTTAGTATTAATAGTTCAGGATGTTTAAATATTTTTACTTTATCAGTTTTTTTAGTCAGAAATTTTTTCCAGAATAAATAAATATAAAGCAGTAAGAATATATATAAAATAACTTTGTTAAAAATAGAATATCCTTCATAATTTATCCCTTTTGCTGGCATAATGTATTTCAAAGAACTCAATATATCTTGAAAAATCAAGTATGTGGGGTTTGTTCCAGTTGATTGATTATTGAATTGAAAGACTAAAAAAAGAATGATTGCAGGTGATAATATCAAAAGTTGAAAAAAATAATTTTTCACTAGTTTTTGTTTGACAATTTTATCAGATTGAAAAAATAATTTGAAACTATTTAGATTTAAAATGAAAATTGAAAGTAGGAAAATCGAAAAAATAAATAAGTGAGTTAAACAGATTAAAGTACTTATAATAAATAGCTTTAAGCTTTTCTTAAAGGTGTAATCATCCTTCATCTTAATCCAAAAACTTATTCCAAATAGTAATAGAATTATTCCTAGATTGAAATTGTAAAAGCCATAATAAAATAAGAAAGAATAGGTAAAAGGAAATACCATGTAAATGAAATAATAACTTTTTACATTTAACGTTTTTAAAAGATAGCGTAAACTTAAAGGAAGTCCTATTAAACAGATAATTAAAACAATTTTTTCAGCCACAAAAGCAGGTAAAAAGAACATAAAAGAGGACAAAATAAAATGACCTGACCAATTTGGACTTATCTGAGTATTGAAATTAAAAAACTGTTCAATTGGGCTGTTTGAATTTGAAACTAATTCAACAATAATTCTTGAGTTATATAAGTGTGCTGGTCCATCAACTGTTAAGAAAAAACGATGACTTAAAACTGGAATTAGATTCAGAATAAGAAATAAATAGAAATAGTAAGGTTCTAATTTTATTAATTTTTCTTTCATTCTAATACAACTGAATTATTTTAAAATTATTATTCAGTGCGAAGATAACATTTGATTTAACCTTTTTTGCTGTTTAGATTCTTATTTTATGCGTTTTTAGTTTAAAATTCATTTCAACAACATAATTTTAAGTGTTAATAATATTCAAATTAGATTAACTCGTCAATAAATAGTAAATTGAATAATATAAAACAGTTAATAGCCATTCCTAAACCAAACTGTCTGTTCATGAATATTACCAATTAAGTTTAAGATTCGATTTTAATTTTGAATAAAATAAATTAAAAAAGATGAAAAAAATAAGTTACATTTTATTATTAGTGATTTTTGTACAATTTCAATCATTTTCTCAAAGTTGGGAAACGGTTGGGATTGAAGGGTATACTGCGTTTGGAGCTCAATATCCAGATTTATCAATTTACAATGGTGTACCATATGTAGCATTTAAAGATGCAGCAAATGCTGAAAAATGCACAGTAATGAAGTATATAGGCTCTTCTTGGGTTATTGTTGGAACAGCAGGTTTTTCTGCTGGAATTGCACGTAATCAAAGTATTGCAATCGATCAATCAAATGGTGATATTTATGTGGCGTATAGTGACGCCGAAAATGGAAGCAAAACTACAGTAATGAAATATGCTGGTAGTTCATGGCAAGTAGTTGGAACTGTTGGTTTTTCTGCAATGGCAGGTTATCAAAGTTTAATTATTGACAATGGAACTCCTTATGTTGCTTTTGAAGAGTATTATGCAAAATTAATGAAATTCAACGGGTCAACTTGGGAATATGTAGGTGGTGTTTTACCTGGTTCAATGGATCAAGTTTGGTATACTAATCTAGCTATGTATAATAATTCACCTTATATCGTTTACCGTGACATTTATAATAGTTCAAAAACAACAGTCGTTCATTTAGGAGCGAATAATACTTGGGAACCTTTAGGAATTCCTGCTTTTTCGGATGGAGATTCAAAATATCAAAGTATTGCTATAGATAGTAATGGAATTGTATATGTTGCTTATCAAGATATTTTAAACGGAGGAAAAGCAACCGTGAAAAAATTTGAAAATTCAAGTTGGACAACAGTTGGTACTTCTGGTTTTACATTAGGAACTGCAATTGCAACCAATATTGAGATTAATAATGGAGTAGTTTATTTATCTTTTATTGACGAATCAGAGGCAAGTAAAATTACTGTTATGAAATTAGTAGGACAAAATTTTGTTGCAGTTGGTACGGCAGGTTTGTCTGTTGGAGCTGCTTATGGCCCTAAATTGGCTTTTGATAATGATATAACGTATGTTTCTTATGCAGATATTACGCTTGGAAACAGAGCAACATTAAAAAAGTTTACTGATGTTTCTAGTGCACAACTGAATGAATTAGAAGATGTAAACGTAGAAATATATCCTAATCCAGCTAAAAATTATTTAGAGATTGAATCAAGTGAAATAGTTAATGAAGTTCAGATTGTGGATTTTACAGGGAAAGTTATAAAAATTGAACACTCTCAAAAATTTTCAATTGAAGATTTATCTCCAGGCTTGTATATTCTAAATTTATCTACATCAAAAGGTATGGTTATTAGAAAATTGGTAATAGAATGATTTGAAATAATACCAAATGTAATTATAAAATAGGCCAAATATGCGAAGTGTTTTTTTGAAGATGTATTGATGAAAAAGAACAAGTAGATTGGATTATTTTGTAATTATGTTTGGTGTAAAGGAATGAATAGTTTAAAAAATAGTAAAGGAAATTCAATTCGATTTTCCTTTTTTTTGAAAATCATTCCTTAACAGGACGATAAATAATAAATTTCCCAGTAGTTATATTCGATAGAAGTAATTTACTTTTTCCAACTTTTCTTCCTGTATAAGCTGTGTTTTGATGGGCTAGCATGTAATCACCAATTCCATTTACAGTGTAAATAATAGCGGTATGATGTGGCATTGCTTCTTCATAAGTCATTTTGTTTTCAGTATATTTCACTTTAACTTTCTCAAATTGAATGATGTCTCCTGGATAAATACAATCAGTTTTGT
>CANJKA010000015.1 GCA_947474675.1 Flavobacteriales bacterium | reverse complement strand
CATTATACCTCTTTTTGCTAATGCAATTTTTACTCCTCCAGGATTTCCTTCTTCAAAAAACATTTTTGTAATCGGAATTAAATCGTAATGTCCTTTTCTGGCTTCTGATAAATTCTCTGATATAGAATTATTGACCATTGTAGAAAATAATTCTGGTAAAGCATTTGCAACAACAGAAATTACACCATCTGCTCCAGCAGCAATCAAAGGCATAGTCAAAGCGTCATCACCTGATAATATCCCAAAACCTTCTGGTCGTAAACGAATCAAATCCATGATTTGCTCCATATTTCCTGAAGCTTCTTTTACAGCAACAATATTTTCTATTTTAGATAATTCAAGAGTTGTGTCCACTAACATATTAGATCCAGTTCTTCCTGGAACGTTATACAATATAATTGGCAATTTTGTACAAGATGATAAATATTTAAAATGCTCAATAATTCCGTTTTGAGTCGGTTTATTATAATATGGGGAAACAGAAAGAATACCATCTACTCCGCTTGGAATTAATTTAAAAAGTTCTCCAATTTTTTTTGAATCATTTCCTCCAAGTCCGTAAACTATTTTTAACTGACATTTGTTTTCATCAATTACAACTTTTAGCACTTCCATTTTTTCTTCTAAAGAAAGCGTTGGAGACTCACCAGTAGTACCTTGAACGACTAAAAAATCAATTCCTCCATCAATTTGAAGACGGACTAATTTTCTTAAAGCAATGAAATCTATCGAATCATCTGGATTAAAAGGTGTAACCAAAGCTACTCCAGAACCTGTAAAAATATTGTTCATTTTTTAACTTAAATTATTTTATTTAACATTTCAATTGTAAATATAACGCTTTTATCTGTAAAACCATTAGAACTTTTTAAGTTCATATCAAAAAAAGAATTTTCTTCAGAATTAATTCCAATTTTTTTAGTAGCATTTATAAGCGTCAACCATTTCAATACTTTTGAAGAAAAACATCCAAAACATAAAAACAAATCAAACTGAGTTCCTCTAATTATGTCTAAATCTTCTCCTCCATCGTTTTTAGATCTCTTTTTAATTTTATTTCCAAAAACAGCAATATCTTTTTCACAAAAATAAGCAAAAAGTGAATGTTTTAACACACTTTCTTTTGGATCTCTAATTAATATAATAACTTTTAATCTTTTTATTGAACTATCGATCAAAACCTCATCCAAAGAATCCCTAAACAGTTTAAATTCCTCATGATTTTCAAAAACATAAAAAACTAATAAACTTTTAGATCTTTCCCAAACACTCAGTCGATCAATCATCTTCAATCTTTTAATTTTACTATAAATTCATCTTCAGAGAGAATAACAACTCCTAAATCAGTTGCCTTTTTCAATTTAGCTGGCCCCATATTTTCACCAGCGATAACGAAATTAGTTTTTGATGAAATAGATGACGCATTTTTTCCACCATTCATTTCTATAATTTCTTTTAATTCATCCCTCGAAAACTTAGTAAACACTCCTGAAACAACAAAAGAAAGTCCTTTAAACCTATCAGTCACCCCTTCTTTTTCTTTAATTTCAAATTGAAGGCCAACTTCCTTAAATCGATTTATTATTTCATTGTTTTTCTCCTCTAAAAAAAATTGCTGAACAGAAATTGCAATTTTCTCCCCTATTTCATCTACGTTTACTAACTCATCAAAACTTGCTTTTTGAATTGCATCAATGGACTTCAAACTTTTAGCTAATTTTTTCGCAACCGTTTCTCCAACAAATCGAATTCCTAATGAAAATAAAACTCTTTCAAAAGGAATATTTTTAGATGCCTCCAATCCTTTTATTAGATTATCTGCTGACTTATCAGCCATTCTATCTAGATTTACAATTTGATCAAAAGTCAAACTATATAAATCAACATACGATTTTATAAATCCTTTTTCAACCAATAAATCGACAGTCTCAGCACCTAACCCATCAATATTCATGGCTTTTCTACCGATAAAATGCTCTATTCTTCCTTTAATTTGAGGAGGACAATTTAATTCATTAGGACAATAATGCTGAACTTCTCCTTCTCTACGAATTAATTTTGTCGAACACTCTGGACATTCATCAATAAAAGTGACGATTACTGAATTTTCATTTCTTTTATCCAAATTCACTCCAACAATTTTCGGAATAATTTCCCCTCCTTTTTCAACTTGAACAGTATCATTCAGATGAAGATTTAATTTTTGAATTTGATCTGAATTATGTAAAGAAGCTCTTTTAACAGTCGTCCCCCCTAATTGGACAGGTTTGAGATTGGCAACAGGTGTAACTGCTCCAGTTCTACCAACTTGATAAGAAACTGATTCTAAAACAGTTTCAACTCTTTCCGCTTTAAACTTATAGGCAATTGCCCAACGCGGAGATTTCGCTGTAAATCCTAATTCTTGTTGTTGCGTATAATCATTAACTTTTATAACTATTCCATCAATTTCAAAAGGTAATTTTGATCGATTTTTATCCCAAAAATGAATAAACTTCATAATTCCATCAATGGAATCCGCTTTATAAATCATTCTTTTCTCTGGATTCGGAGTTTTAAATCCCCACTCAGAAGCCTTTAAAACGCTCTCATAATGTCCTTCTAAAGGTAAATCAAAGCCGTAAAGTCCATATAAATAACAATCCAACCCTCTTTCAGCCACAACTTTTGAATCATGTAATTTTAATGTTCCAGAAGCTGTATTTCGAGGATTAGCAAATTCAGCTTCACCTATATCAGCTCTTTGTTCATTTAAGTCTCTAAAATTTTTCAATGGAAAAAATATTTCTCCTCTAATTTCAAAATCAGCTGGAAAATCACCTTTTAATTGAAGAGGAATCGTTCGAATTGTACGAACATTTGCCGTTACATTTTCTCCTTTAGAACCATCTCCTCTCGTAATTGCCTGTTTTAAAATTCCGTTTTCATATTGAATTCCAATTGCTACACCATCGTATTTTAATTCACAAACATAATCCAGTTTTCCTTCTGATAATTTCTTCAGTCTATTTTCCCATTCAATTATTTCATCTTCTGAATATGTATTTGACAATGACATCATTGGAAAACGATGAACAACAGATTCCATTTTTTTAGATATATCTCCCCCTACTCTTTTTGTTGGGCTATATGAATAGGCAAATTCAGGAAATTGTTGTTCTAATGCATTTAATTGTTCCAATAACATATCGAAATCATAGTCAGAAATCTCTGAACTATTTTCAATATAATACAAATCATTGTGTTTATTTATTTCTTGAGATATTCTCTCTATTTCAACTTTAGCTAATTCCTTGTTCATCTTATGAATTTACAGTTTTTCGGCTTTCACCATTCTACTTTTCCCTTGTAAATCTTCTTTTAATTCAACATTGATAAAATTAAGACTTTCTAACAATTGAACAACATCATTTGCAAAATTCTCATGAATCTCAAAAAACAATAATCCCGATTTTTTTAAATAGAAATTAGCCATTTTAGAAATAACTCTATAAAATAATAACGGATCAACATCGGGGACAAATAAAGCCGCATGAGGCTCAAATTTCAAGACATTTTCAGACATTAAAAGACTTTCTTCGTTTGGTATATAAGGTGGATTTGACACCCAACAATCGTATTTCTGTCCGTCTAATAAAGATATTTTTTCATAATGAGCTTCAATCGTTGCATCAAATTCAATCATATCTATATCCAAAGATAAATCAATAGAATTTTCATTTGCTAGAGAAAGAGCTTCCTTCGAAAAGTCTGTTGCCACAACATTTGCCTCCCTAAAAATTGACTTTAGAGACAAAGCAATGCAACCTGACCCCGTACAAACATCTGCAATATTCAAAGGCTTTTCTTTAGAATATGATTCTTTTATCCAATCTATCAATTCTTCAGTTTCAGGTCGAGGAATTAAAGCTCTTTTATCTGACTTTAAAATTAACCCATAAAAATGTGCATTTCCTACCACATATTGAAAAGGTTCATTTTCCAATAAGCGTTTAACTACAGATCTAAAAAAAAGCAAATCAGATTCTGACAGTAACTTCTCGTTTGCACTAATTAAATCAGCAGCAGAGAAATTCAAACGAGAACAAATCACTTCATTTCCAATTAATTTTATCTCACTTTCCGAAAATTGGTTTGACAATTTTTCTTTAAAATAAGCTCTGATCGCTTTTACTGAATTTGTCTGAACAAACATGAAAAAAAATAATTATTTTACGTTAAAATGTTTTTTTGTGGAAATAATGAGTATACCCAAATCCGACTAAAAGAAAATGAGTTGCTTTATTAAAATCAGAAGGATCATACCCTCCATTCGATACGTTTCCTACCCTTTGAGGTGAAAATCCATACGCTTGAATATTATACCCAATCGTAAAACGATAAGATGAAAACTCATCAACACTTAATATCAGTCCTAAAGTAGGAGCAATTGTTAAAGAGCCTACTTGAAGTGATTTTCCGTAAATTGAATCATTATAATTTGTATTAAAATAAGTTTGACAATACCCAAATTTCACCCCAAAATCAGTTGCAAATTGTTCCGTATGAAACTTTTCCTTACTAACTTTTATAAAAACACCAGCACTATGTACTCCGCCTATAGCTGATTTAACGGCTGATACCTTCGCGTTATTTATTTGAAAATAACTGTATTGAGTCCCTATTCCAAAAGCTAAAGAATTTTTCATTCTATATTGATAATAGGGAGAAATTGCAACTCCCCCTTTCATCATTCCCTTAAACACTTTATTCCCCATTGGAACAGGGATCCCTAATTCAATATTAAACGTATGCTTAGGCTCAAACTGACCAAATAACAGGGGTGTTGTCGTGAAAAAACAAGCTATTAAAAATAATCTTTTCATCTATTTTTTTTTATATACTAAACGCTAAATTAATTAATTTATTCGAACAAAATGAAAAGAAATTAATCGGTCAACATAAAACTTCCAACCACAAAAAAAGCTCTTCCGAAAAAGAGCTTTTTAAAACATATTTATTTAATAAATCAACGTGTAAATAACATTTCTCTAAATTTTGGTAAAGGCCAAAGTTCATCATCCACCATTATCTCTAATTTATCAGCATGATAACGAATTTCATCAAAATAAACTTTCACTTTATCGCAATAAGCAAACGCTTTTTCTTCATTCCCTTCAACTTTATTTGCTGCTTTTCTAGCAACCAACATTAAGTCACAATTCGATTTCATTTTATTCAAATGTTCTGAAATTCGAACTAATATTTCAAGTTGAGCTTTACCCGCTTCTTTTCCAGCTTTATCACCAAGAACAGCCATTAAACCTTGAACATTTGTAATTAATCTATTTTGATATTCAATTACAGCAGGGATAATGTGATTTTGAGCAATATCACCAATTAAACGAGCTTCAATTTGAATCTTATGAATATAGCTTTCAAATTCAATATCCTGACGAGCAATTAATTCACGAGGAATTAATACATCCATGTCATTAAATAATTTAATTACCTTTTTATCACTCCAAACTTTTAAAGCTCTAGGTGTATCTTTCAAATTAGACAAACCTCTTTTTTCAGCTTCTTTCACCCATTCTTCACCGTATCCATTTCCTTCGAAACGAATTTTCTTAGAAGCTTTTATCATCGTTTGCAATTCTTTCAAGATTGCTTCGTCTTTCGCTTCTCCTTTTTCAAGCCTAGCATCAACGTCTTTTTTGAATATTTTTAATTGATTTGCTACAATCGTATTAACTACAATCATTGCAGAAGCACAATTTGCAGAAGAACCTACCGCTCTAAATTCAAATTTATTTCCTGTAAAAGCAAAAGGTGAAGTTCTATTTCTATCTGTATTATCCAACATAATTTGAGGAATTTTACCGATATTCAATTTAAATTCTGTTTTATCTTCTGGCGTCATTTTTCCAGCTTTCACATTTTTCTCAATTTCATCTAATAAATAAGAAAGTTGAGTTCCGATAAAAGCCGAAATAATAGCTGGAGGAGCTTCATTCGCACCAAGTCTATGATCGTTTCCAGCCCCTGCAATACAAGCACGCAATAAATCAGCATGATCGTGAATTGCTTTAATTGTGTTACAGAAAAAAGTCAAAAATTGTAAATTCGATTTTGGATTTTTTCCAGGTGCTAATAAATTTACATTTGTATCTGTAGAAAGAGACCAGTTATTGTGCTTTCCAGACCCATTCACTCCTGCAAATGGTTTTTCATGCAATAATACACGGAAATCATGTTTTCTAGCAATCTTCTCCATCAAATCCATTAACAATAAATTGTGATCGTTTGCTAAATTACATTCTTCAAAAATCGGAGCACATTCAAATTGATTTGGTGCAACTTCATTGTGACGAGTCGTAACTGGAATACCTAAACGAATTGCCTCTGTTTCAAATTCACGCATAAAAGAAGTAACACGCGCTGGAATTGACCCAAAATAATGATCATCTAATTGTTGACCTTTAGCTGGTGCATGTCCAAATAAAGCTCTTCCCGTCATCATAATATCTGGTCTTGCATTAAAAAGAGCAGAATCTACTAAGAAATATTCTTGTTCCCAACCTAATGTCGCGATTGTTTTTGTTACATTTTTATCAAAATATTGACAAACAGCTGTTGAAGCTTCATCAATAGCATGTAACGCTTTTAATAAAGGCATTTTATAATCTAATGCTTCTCCTGTATATGAAACGAAAATCGTTGGAATACACAATGTTTTATCAATAACGAATGCTGGAGATGAAGGATCCCAAGCAGTATAACCTCTAGCTTCAAATGTATTACGAATTCCTCCATTTGGAAAAGAAGACGCATCTGATTCTTGTTGAATCAATAAATCACCATCAAAACGTTCAATCGCTCTTCCTGGACCTACAGGTTTAAAAAAAGCATCATGTTTCTCAGCTGTAGAACCAGTTAATGGCTGAAACCAATGTGTATAATGTGTTGCACCTTTAGTTAACGCCCAATCTTTCATAGAAGACGCTACTTGATCTGCCATTTTACGCTCAAGACGAGTTCCTTTTGAAGCGGATTCCATCATTGATTTATATGCTTCACTTGGAAGATATTCACGCATTACTTCTGCATGAAATACATTTTCCCCAAAAATTTCAGAAATTTTTCCATTAAACTCGATGTGTTTAGTTGTTCTGCTCAACACATCATGATACGCTTGCATTCTTTTAGTCGCCATGTGTAAAATTTTTTTTTACAAATTTACACCATTTTAACGAGTTAAAATTAAAAAAACTATACTTTTTTATTAACACCCCCCTATTAATTTAACGAAAACCGAAATAAAAATGTAAAAAAGATGATTTTATTCAATTTTTACACATTTCAATCCTTTTTAATTAAAAATATTGAAGACAAACTGTCTTACAGAGGAATTGATGTGAAATCGGGCAAAAAAAAAAACGACAAAAATCAACGATAATGAGGGGCAACATATCTTTAAAGGTGATTAAATAACGTGATAGATGGTTGATATTAGCATTGATAATGCTTTGATGTTGAAGAACATTGAAGTGTAACGTTCCTAAAGATGTGAACCCTCTAATAAATCTAACACTGTTTTTACGGGACTAAATGTATTTGTTGGAATTTCAACGAATAAACTGTTCCAATTTGACATACTCCCATTCCACAAACCTGGTAATTCGATAAATCGAACATCTTGACCTTTGTATTTTTTGCTGACAACGAAAAATTTTGAATCATCTTTAAAATTATTTAAATCAAATTTATTTTCATGAACATCTTTAGTCGAAGCAACAATCATAACAGGATTAAAATAGGTACTTTGAACCATCAAACTATATTGATTACCCTTCATTGTTATTTGAGATTTCTCAACAATTTGCTTAGTAACTTTCCCTTCATCATTGACCCAAAAAGGTCCACCACCTGCCTGACCATCATTTCGAACCATTCCACAAACTCTCGAAGGACGATTCAAAATTTCTTTAATTTCATTAATTGTTAAATCTTTTATAGAATCAGCTGGAAGTAATTGAAATCGATCATTAAATATCTTAAAATCTTCTAAAGTCGTTTTATTAAATAATTTTATCAACTCTTTTCTAAAATCGATTAAAATGCCCCCTAATAACTTCCATGTCTCTAAAGAATGTTCAGATTTTGAAAAATGCTGAACGTTATCAATGTTTTTAATAAAAATATAATCAGTTTCAATTTTATTAATATTCTCTATTAGAGCTCCATGACCAGCAGGACGTTGAAGAACATTTCCATCTTCCAATAAAAAGGGAATACCTTCCTTTGTAAAAGCAATTGAATCGGTCTCACTATTTTGATCTGAAAAAGAAACATTATATTGCTGACCAGTCAATCCTTGAACTTGAGAAATGACAGTTTTTATTGCGGTTTCAAATTTTGACTGAACTGTAAAATGGAAACTAACATTTTCTGTTTTTAATTTCGCTCCTTGCAAAACATGCTCTTGAAAAGGATTTAAGATAAAGGGTGTGTTTTTATGAAACGGAACCAAACCCTTTGGAATTTCACCATACCCCATTCCCTCATTCTTTAATAAATAAGTAACAAATTCTTCCAAATCAATGTCAAATTTTTCAATTTTTTTCCTCATATCAAGAGGTAATTGCTGAAAAAATGCAAATTCCGAAATATGATTTAAAAATTTCTCAACAGAACTCCTGTTTAGATCATTCGGAGTTTCCAAAAAATCGAATAAAAATTGAAACATTCTAGATCCTGAACCAGATGCAGGAATAAAAAAACAAGAAGAAAACGTTTTTTTATCAAATATCTGAATAAAACGAGATTGATCCTCATTAGAAAATTTTAGAATTCCATCATCTATTTTACATGGAGAAACAAGAACAACTTCTGGATGTTTTCCATTTACTTTTCCTTTTTGTTCTTCAATTTTCAATAATGATTTGCTTTCCATCTTAATTTTCATCTAAAGTTTTACTTACTTTTACACTGTGAATTTATTAATCCAATATATTACATATCGTATTAAAGCAAAAGGCAGACATGGAACACATTCTCCATTTATCTATTCTTTTATCAACAATTGTCTTACAACAAAGATTGATAAAAAATTCTTATCTCAACGCAAAAAATTATTTAAAACACTAAAAAAAGATCCAACAATAATAAAAATAAAGGACTTTGGTGCTGGCTCTAAATCACTTGGAGATTCTCGTAAAATATCAAAAATATTTTCTACTAGTTCATCTAAAGGAAAATTCAGCCTTTTACTTTACAGATTGTCAAAACATTACACCCTTAAAAACACTTTAGAACTTGGAACTTCTCTTGGAATTGGAACAATTCATTTAAGTCAAGGAAATCCAGAAGGAAAAGTTACTACAATTGAAGCTTGCCCAAACACATATTCATACGCTCAAAACAACTTCAATCAATTATCGACAACAAATATCCTCTCAATTTTATCGACATTTGATGATTTTTTAAACACCTATTCTGGAGAGAAATTTGACCTTGTTTTTATAGATGGCCATCATGAAGGCAATGCTTTAATCAACTATCTTGAAAAGCTAAAGGTTCACACTCATAATGACACTATTTTTATATTAGATGATATTAGATGGAGTAAATCCATGCTTGAATCATGGGATAAAATAATTTTAAATCCCTCATACAATGTCACGATTGATTTGTTTCGAATGGGCATTATTATTCCAAGAAATCAACAAAAAAAGGAACATTTTCTGATTAAATTTTAAATTCAATAAAAATCTCTTCTGAAACCTATATTAAAAGAAAATAATATTGAAGAAAAAAATTGCCCCCCAATATTTTGAGCTGTTGAGTTACTTGCTTTACTTATAATTAAATAGTCTACAGTAGAATCAAAATAGATTGACCCAATACCAGGAAAAGTATATTTAGCACCTCCTGACAAACCAACACCAACATTTAAAATTGTACCTGACAATGAAGTAGTTCCAGGAACTCTATATTTTGTATCATCGAAACTATCCAATTTAAATTTTGCAGAATTAATAGCGCCCATAACATTTGTTCCACCATATAAAGCAAAGCCATCATCATAACCATCCAAAATATAATAACGCATCCCCCCGTCGAAAGTTGTGTAATTAAAAGTAGATGTCGCTTTTACAAATGTTACAGCATCAAGGGGGTTTATATTATCAAGCTGAATGAAATAAGAACCTTGAGTAAAAGGGTCAGCCTCTCTTTTCCCATAAAAAGATGCTCTTAAATACATTGATAAATCATTGCTTTTTGGAAATTCTCCTCCTAAATGAAACCCCATATATGATTTTTGCCCAAAAGCATTTAAAGTACTCAAACCACCATTAAGACTATATTGAGCATTTATAAAAAATCCACTTAAAAAAAAGTAAGCAAATAAAAAAAATTTAAACATCTGACTTAAAATTATTAAAAAAGTTAAGAATTCTAAAATATCTCGTAATTCTCATTAAAAGTAAACAAAATTAAACTACTTTTTGAATTTAATCTTAAAATTAGCTAAAAATAACATTTACAACTTTAAATGATTCTCATTACTTTTGAAAAAAAAAAAAAAACAAATGGCTGTATACGAATTTAATGGATTTATTCCTGTAATAAAGGAAAGTAGTTTTATTCATCCTTTAGCTGCGGTAACAGGAAATGTTATTATAGGAGAAAACGTATATATTGGACCAGGAGCTGCAATTAGAGGAGATTGGGGACAAATAATAATTGAAGACGGATGTAATGTTCAAGAAAATTGTACAATTCATATGTTTCCGGGAACAGTCACAACTCTAAAAAAAGGTGCACACATTGGACATGGAGCTATTATCCACGGAGGTACTATTGGAGAAAATTGTTTAATAGGAATGAATTCAGTAATTATGGATGATGTTGTTATTCACGATGAATGCATAATAGGAGCACTATGCTTTGTTCCAGCAAAAATGGAAATCCCTTTTCGAAGTTTAGTTGTTGGTAATCCTGCAAAAATAATCAAACAAGTAACAGATGAAATGATTTCATGGAAAACTAAAGGCACCTTATTATACCAACATCTTCCCTCAGAATGTTTTAATACGTTAAAAGAATGTGAACCTTTAAGAAAAATTGAAGAAAACCGACCAAGTCAAGAAAAAATGTTTTCCACTTGGAAATCGATTAAAAAAGGTGAATAAAATATTATTTGCATATATATCTTAATGACAAATCGTATAAAAAAAACAAATCACTTTGAATCGTTATTCTACGGGGGATTCATAACAAGAAATTCAATCATCGATGAAAATCAATTATTGGTCGAATCCGTCATTAAAAATGGGGGATTTGAGACATGTTATCAACAAAATGATACTTTTTTCAACAAAAAAGCACTTTTTTTTGACAAAAGGCTTGCAAGCTATTTATATTCATATATATTTGCTTAGATATTATTTACAAACACATTAAAAACTAAGCTATGAACAAAGCGGAATTAATCGATGCTATCGCATCTGAGTCTGGATTATCAAAAGTAGATGCGAAAAAAGCATTAGATGGTTTTGTTGCTGCTACTGCTGGAGCAATGAAAGCTGGAGACAGAATTTCATTAGTAGGTTTTGGATCTTTCTCAGTATCTAACCGTGCTGCTAGAACAGGTCGTAACCCACAAACTGGAAAAGAAATTAAAATCGCTGCTAAAAACGTAATCCGTTTCAAAGCAGGTGCTGAACTTTCTTCAAAAGTTAACTAAGCAAAGACAATTCTTAAATGAGTTTGAAAAGGGAATCTACGGATTCCCTTTTTTTATTATCAGCCTTCGGTACGATTTCTTTGTCTGCGACAAAGAAATCACTCAGTCTGAAAATAAAAAAAGCAAAACTTTATCAAATTTTCAAAATCCAACATCATTAAAAGTGGATATTAATCAAAAAGTATTAGAAGAATTTTATTCTATCATTTCTGAAAGCAAAAAAGAAATGTATGAAAGAATTTCAAAAGCTAGAACCAATCATCTGACGGTAGTTCTTGAAAACATTTATCAAGAACACAATGCAAGTGCCGTTCTGAGAACATGTGATTGTTTTGGTATTCAAGAGCTACATGCAATTGAAAAGAACAATCAATACAAAGTTCAAAGAGATATTGCTTTAGGAGCAGGCAGATGGGTTGATCTATACAATTATGATCAAGGTGAAAGTCCAACGGTTGATTGTATAAATAAATTAAAAGCTAAAGGATATAAAATTGTTGCAACCACTCCACATGAAAAGGATGTGACAATTCACGAACTAGATCTTTCACAACCAATAGCTTTGGTTTTCGGAACCGAAAGAAAAGGTATTTCAGAAGAAATAATAGAGATGGCAGATGCTTTTGTAAAAATACCAATGTATGGATTTACTGAAAGTTTCAATATTTCTGTTTCAGTAGCTCTTGCTTTAAATATATTGAGAGATCGCCTTGAAAAAAGTGATATTGAATGGAAACTAAACGAAAAAGAGCAGACGATTCAAAAAATAAAATGGTGTAAAAAGATATTACGAAGTGGAGATGAAATGGAAGCTGAATTCAGAAAACGTTTAGCTATTCAAGCACATTAAAAATTTCTCTAAATATTTTATCAAACAATTTTAGGCCATTTCTGAAAATAGAATAGTATATTTGTACTAGTATTAGATAGACAATTAAAAATCAACACATATGGGAAGGGGAGATAAAAAATCCGCAAAAGGTAAAAGAACAATAGGTTCATACGGAGTTTCAAGACAAAAAAAGAAAACTACGTATAAACCATCAGCTACTACAGCAACGGAAGAAACTGTAAAAAAAGCTGCAGTAAAAAAAGCTGCAGTAAAAAAAGAAACTGAACCAAAAGCAGAAGTTAAAAAACCTGCAGCAAAAAAACCTGCTGTAGCGAAAAAAGTGAAAGAAGAAACTTCTACTGAAGAATAAGAATTATTTTAAAAGCTACCTCATTGGTAGCTTTTTTTTTGAAGATAAATTAAAAACACATTTTACAACAATATCAATTGTGTAATTTTTCACACATTTGAGACAGAATGAAAAAAAACTATAAAATGAAACATAATTTCGGAGCAGGTCCTTGCATTTTACCACAGGAAGTTTTTAAACAAGCTGCAGATGCAGTTTTAGATTTTAATGGATTATCAATCCTAGAAGTTTCTCACCGTCACAAAGATTTTGTTGCGGTTATGGAAGAAGCACAAGATTTAGTAAGAAAAGCATTGAATGTCCCAGCAGGATATTCTGTTGTTTACTTACAAGGTGGTGCTACTCTTGGTTTTACTATTGTTGCGTTAAACATGATGCGAAATAATAAAAAAGCTGGATATTTAAATACTGGAACATGGGCTTCCGGAGCAATTAAAGAAGCTAAAAAAGTGGGGGTTGATGTTCTTACTTTAGCTTCTTCTGAAGATAAAAAATTCAGCTACATCCCTAAAAACTTTGAAATCCCTTCTGATTTAGATTATTTACATTTCACTTCTAATAATACAATTTTCGGAACACAATTTCATGAATTCCCGAAAACAAGTTTGCCTTTAGTATGCGATATGTCATCTGATATTTTTTCTAAAGAAATTAATGTTGCTGATTTTGACATCATCTATGCTGGTGCTCAAAAAAATCTGGGTCCAGCTGGAGCTACTTTATACATTGTAAAAGATGAAATTTTAGGAAAATCAACTTCTCCTTTTATGCCTTCTTACATGGATCTAAAACAACAAGTTGAAAAAGAATCAATGTTGAATACCCCTCCTGTTTTTTCAGTTTATGTTGCTATGTTAAACTTAAAACATATGTTAGCAAACGGAGGAATTAAAGCGATTGAAGCTAACAACGCAATTAAAGCTTCACTTCTTTACAACGAAATTGATAACAACCCATTATTCAATGGACCTGTAGCAACTGAAGATCGTTCAAAAATGAATGTGACTTTCTTACTAAACGATGAATCTAAAACGGAAGCTTTCGATAAGGCTTGGAAAGATGCTGGAATAGTTGGACTGCCTGGTCACAGATCTGCTGGTGGTTATAGAGCTTCTATGTACAATGCTTTACCAGTTTCAAGTGTTGAGGTACTGGTAGAAGTAATGAAAGAATTTGGACGTAAAAACGGGTAAATAGACAAAAGACTGAAAGACAAAAGACAGCTTTGCTCAAAGACTGAATACTAGTCGTGGGTAAACATATTCTTTTAATAAAATAATATTGGAAAGACGTAAAATGTTACGTCTCAACTAACAATAATAAAATGAAAATATTAGCAAACGACGGGATTTCCGATTTAGGAAAACAATTATTAGAAGAAGCTGGATTTACGGTGATTACTGAAAAAGTAGAACAAGAAAATCTTATCGCTGAAACGAATGCACAAAACATTGAAATGATTTTAGTGAGAAGTGCAACTACAGTTCGTAAGGAAGTTATTGACGCTTGTCCAAATTTAAAATTAATTGGCCGTGGTGGTGTAGGAATGGACAATATTGATGTTGATTATGCGAGAGAAAAAGGATTATCTGTAATCAATACTCCAGCTTCATCTTCTCAATCAGTAGCTGAATTAGTAATGGGTCAATTGTTTTCTATTTCTAGATCACTTCAAGATTCGTTTAAAAATATGGAAACAGGTGATTTTTCTCAATTAAAGAAAAAATTCGCTAAAGGAGTTGAATTAAGAGGGAAAACTCTTGGAATTATTGGCTTCGGAAGAATTGGTCAAAGTTTAGCTTCTTACGCTCTTGGAGCGGGAATGGATGTGATCGCTTCTGATAACAATTCTTTCACCGCAAACATCTCTGTTCAAATAGGAACAAAAAACACTTCAATTGTTGAAATAACAACTTCTTCATCCATGGATGAACTTTTAAAGAATTCTGATTACATTTCAATCCATGTTCCAAAACAAGCTGATGGAAGTGCTGTAATCGCTGAAAAAGAATTCGCCTTAATGAAAAAAGGTGTTCGTATTGTTAATTCTGCACGTGGAGGAGTTATCAACGAGGATGATTTATTAGCTGCTTTAAACAGTGGTAAAGTTGCTGCGGCAGCGATTGACGTTTTTGAAAATGAACCAAATCCGAAAAAGGAATTGTTGAGTCACCCTAATATTGCTTGTACTCCTCATATTGGTGCAGCTACATTGGAAGCTCAAGATAGAATTGGAGAAGAATTGGCGAGTTTGATAATTGGACAGTTTGTTACGAAATAATCTTTTTTAGACTATAGATTTTTAGACATTAGATGTTAGACTTAATGAAACAAAAGTCTAATATCTAATGTCTTTTTGTCTAATATCTCAAAATAAATGACAAAAATAAAAGCTTTTAAAGCAATTCGGCCGGTTCGTGACAAGGTTCACTTGGTTGCGACTCGACCGTATTATTCTTATAAAAAAAACGTATTATCTGCTAAATTAGAAGATAATCCGTTTACGTTTTTACATATTATCAATCCTGAATTTGGTAGTCCAATTAAAACATTGGCTAATACTCATGAGCGATTTAATCTAGTAAGTGATAGTTATAAAAAGTTTATTTCGGAAGGAATTCTTGTCACAGAAAAAGAAGAAACTATATACATTTACCGTCAATCAATTGGTCAACATCAATATACTGGGGTAATTGCAGGTGCTTCTATTCAGGAATACGAAGATGATCTAATCAAAAAGCACGAAGCTACAATTACTTCAAGAGAAGGTATGTTTACGAATTACCTCGATGTGGTTGGTTATAATGCTGAACCTGTGTTACTTTCTTATACTCATTCTGACGAATTAGATGTACTTCTAGAAAAAAGCACTAAGAATCGTCCTGAATATGAATTTTCGACGACAGATAGAATCAAACACGAACTTTGGGTATTATCTGAAAGTGAAACCAAAGAAATAATTACCAGTTTCGAAAAAATTGATGCTTGCTACATTGCTGACGGTCATCATCGATCAGCATCTTCAGCTGCATTAGCGAAGTTAAGACGAGAAAGAGGAAATTCAAACATTGATAACAAAGATTTTTTCCTTGCTTTTTTTATCGATGAAAAAAGAATGAATATTCTAGAATTCAATCGCTTGGTTAAAAATTTAAATGGATTAACAAAAAATGAATTTTTTGAAAAAATTAGTGAGTATTTTATAATAGAGAAACTTTCGAAAGCTCATAAACCAGCTTGCGAACATCAAATAACTGTTTGCATTGAAGGAGATTGGTATTTATTGATTTGCAAACCTGAAATCATACATGCTGAACATCCTGTACAGTGTTTAGATCCTGAAATTTTAACTCAATTTATTTTGACTCCAATTTTAGGAATTCATGATTTAAAAACGGATGAAAACATTGAATTTATCAGTGGTGCTGAATCAATTACCACTTTTGAAGATCAAATTTTAAAAGGGAAATTCAAAATCGGATTCATCCTTTTCCCTGTTACTGTGGATCAAGTAAAAAGAGTTGCTGACAATCAAATGATAATGCCTCCAAAATCAACTTGGGTTGAACCAAAAATGAGAAGCGGATTAACAATTTACAATATCAACGAATGATTCAAGAAAATTTAAAAGCTATTCTTGTGACGATTCCATCGGATGTTACACTTGTCGCGGTTACAAAAACAAAGCCTGTTTCAGACTTAGAAGAAGTATACAAAGCGGGACAACGAATTTTTGGTGAGAACAAAGTACAAGAAATGGTTGATAAATATGATCAACTTCCAAAAGATATTCAATGGCACTTAATTGGACATTTACAGACGAATAAAGTCAAGTTTATTGCTCCGTTTGTTACAATGATTCATTCCGTTGATAGTTTGAAACTATTGAATGAAATAAACAAAGAAGCGAAGAAAAATAATAGAAATATTGATTGTTTACTTCAATTTCACATTGCAGAAGAAGAAACGAAATTTGGATTATCTCTTGAAGAAGCAAAAGAAATATTGGAAACTAGAGAATTTGTAGAAATGCAAAATGTGTCGATTGTTGGAATTATGGGAATGGCTTCTTTTACAACTAATCAAGAAATTGTTCGTCATGAATTCAGAACATTGGAAAGCTATTTTCAAGTTTTGAAAAGTCACTTTTTTAAATTCAATCACGAGTTCAAAGAAATTTCAATGGGAATGAGTGGAGATTATCTTTTAGCAATTGAAGAAGGTAGTACGATGGTTCGAGTTGGTAGTTCTATATTTGGTGCACGATGAAAAATATTCTGTTTCTTCTTTTTATTATTCAAAGCATATTCAATTTAAATGCTCAGTCTTATTCTGATAGTATCAGTCAACTTCGAAAAGAACATTTAGCGGAATTAATGGATACTAATTCTCATATTTTAAATCAAGTAGAAATAATAGAATTTGTAGGATTGGATTATTAAGACGTTTCAGAATCCTTAAAATTGAACGCAATATTCAGGATTGATAAAGGTAAAAAGTTCAAAATGCAAACTTCAAGCGAAAGAACCCCCGTTTACCGAAGATATGGCTATGTAGATTTCACCATTAACAATCAAAAACAACGTTTAACCGTTTACCAAAATATTGCACTTTCAAAAGTAAAAGGAATGGAAGACTATCTATTTATCCCTTTTAAAGATTCTACCAGTACTATAACGACATATGGTGGTGGAAGATATTTGGATTTTAAAATCACTCGTGCAACTTTTGTACTTATTGATTTCAATTTGGCTTATAATCCATATTGTGCTTATTCTCATCACTTCTCCTGCCCTATTCCACCGGCTGAGAATACGCTTTTGATTGGAATTGAGGCTGGTGAGAAATATGTTTCTAAGGAGTATTGATTTTTTAATTTAGTATTTCCTTTTTTATTTAACCGTATTATCCTCCCCCTTAATCCCCTAAGGGAGAAACTTAGAAAAATCAAACTAATTATGGCATTATTTACATTGGATCAGATAACGAAACAAAGTTTGAATAACGAAATTGAGAAACCAATAACTGTAGAATTATATAAAGAAACAGTAGATCTAGGTAGAGTGGCAAGTTCTTTATGGAATGATAATCAAATTATTTCTACATCTGATATAATAAATCATAATTTTAATGAAGCAAAAAGAAGATTTTTTTATTGCGGATGGCTTGATGAGTATTATATGAAGGTCAGTAATAGTAGGTTTTTAGATTATTCAATCTCACATCCTTTATATGCTACTTTAAGTGATGATGAAGAGTTAATTGCTAGATATTCAAAATTGCGTTACATAAAATCTATCAATGCTGAGTTAAGTATGGATGACATGGTGAAAATTGGTGAATCCACTATTTGGTGCAATACAATTCAGTTTTTTATGTCAAATGATATTATTGGAATAGAAAGAAATTTAAATATAATTGAAACCAAAACATTAAAAAAACTTTCTAAAAAGGAAGATGGGATGAGGGATGATTATGAATTCTATAAAGCTTTACATTCGAATGATAAAAATAAAATGGAAGAAGTTTTAGAAAAATTAACGAGTCCTAAAATTCATAAAAAAAGATTTGACAACCCTGTTTTAAATCAATATATTTCTCCCTTAGGTCTAGGATATGCAAAATTAGCATGGAGAAAAGGTATTGAAGTAGAAGTGAAAAGTAAATTGGTTCCTAGAGAATTATTACCAATAAAGCCATTAGAAAAATACGAAATACCTTATGATTATTTAAAGTAAGGCTATTGCTTTCTACTATTGGAAATACCCTATTTACAATCTAAATCCTAAAGAAGATTGGCAAAATTTTGTAATCCCATCAAAAGAACAATTTGAAGAAATTCAAAAAGGAAAACAGGTTATTGTTCTTGAAAAAGTGGTTCCTTTCCCTACTCCGATTTCTAGATATGTGATACATATTTATTCTAAATAACTTCTATTTTTCAATTTTTTTATTTGGACTAAAAGCGGAAACCACTTTTTTACCTGTTCTAATTTCCAATTCTTTTCTTGCCACATTTGCTACGTTTCCGCCTTGATGAGCGATTGTTTTACTTTCTTCAAAAGTAACTGGCTGTATTGCTTGAGATATATCTTTTGTAGAAGCTTCTGCCAACATATTTAAAATCAACTCAGTGTTAGTCATATTATCTCTGAGATTTTCTTTTCTTAAACCTTTTAAAACTTTGTATGCCTTTGTTGTATTTCCTGACCAAGTTTTCGTAATTACATCAGTTAAAGTAGCAAATTGAAAACCTTGTTTTACACCTCGTTCTTTCCATTCATTTGTTAACTCATTTCGAATTTCAATACTTTTTAATCGCTGATTTATCCAATTTTCAGAATAACCCAATTTAACGTATTGCTCTAAAGCTCTATCAACACTTAATTCTGGATCTTGCATTTCATCTAAACGTTCAGCAGCAACTTGAGCCAACCATAATTTAAAAGGTTCAGCTTTTGGGGATGGCACAGATTGTATCAAACGAAAAAGCTGTTCAGTATCAGCGACATCTGTTAATCTCATTTTATTGTCGGGCGACAACATTTTCAAACTGTGACAATTCGTCACGGTTTCATTTCCTTCCGTTTTCAAACGTTGTTTCATCTTTCTCCAATAGGCATTTGGATCAATACTTTCAGTTAATATCTGAATTACATCAATGATTGAAATAAACCATTTTTCTTGATCTTCATCCCAAATTGTTCTTACAGATTTATTTTCGAATAATTGAATTGTATCTTTATGTTTCATTTTTTTAATATATTGATTAATATATAATCAAATATAAGATAATATTTTAATCATTTCCGCTTTTGTAAAAATTATTTTTATTATTTAATTAAATTAAAAGATGATGTTTTTTTATTACTTTTAAATCCAAATAAATTATTTATCATGAATTTCAGAAACAAAGCAGTACTTGTACTTTTTTCGACTTCTTTATTAATCAGTTGCGGAGAAAGTGGAAATGAAAACTTAACGGAAGGTAATAAAGTAATTAGAAAAGTTCCTAATGCGAAACAAGTTGACCGTTTTGCTGATATTCAAGTCATTCGTTATGATATTGAAGGATTTGATAAATTGACCCTTAGTCAGAAAAAATTGGTCTTTTATTTAGCACAAGCTGGATTATCAGGTCGGGATATAATTTATGATCAAAACAATGAATTCAATCTTGAAATTCGTCATTGTTTAGAATCAATTGTTGGAAATTACAAAGGAGACAAAGATAGCGACGATTGGTATAATTTCATCACCTATTCAAAAAGAGTTTGGTTTTCAAATGGAATTCACCATCACTATGGAATGGATAAAATCATGCCTGAATTTCCAAAAGAATATTTCGCAGAATTAGTAAAAGCAACAAAATCTACTATCAGTAAGGAAGCAACTTCTGTAATGTTTGACGCAAATAAAGCGATGAAACGTAAAGATAAAAATTCAAACGTTGACATGATCACTTCTTCAGCTAATAATTTTTATGGAGAAGGTGTAACTCAAAAAATGACAGAGAAATTTTACGCTTCTAAAATTGATGTAAACGATGCAACTCCATTAGAAATAGGTTTAAATTCTACTCTTATCTTGAAAAATGGCAAATTAGTTGAAGACACTTGGAAATCAGGAGGAAGATACGGAAAAGCAATTGATCAAATTATTTTTTGGTTGACAAAAGCCTTAACTGTAACTGAAAATGATACTCAAAATAAAGCAATCGCCAAATTAATTGAGTTTTACCAAACAGGAAATTTAGAAACTTGGGATGAATACAACATCTTATGGGCATCTTCTACAAAAGGAGATATCGACTGGATTAATGGGTTTATTGAAACGTACGGAGATGCGATTGGAAAAAGAGGATCTTATGAAAGTATGGTACAAATCACCGATTTCGAAGCGTCTAAACAAATGAAAATGGTTGCAGAAAACGCGCAATGGTTCGAAGATAACTCAACTATTTTACCGGAACACAAAAAGAAAAATGTGAAAGGTGTAAGTTACAAAGTTATTCAAGTTGCAAGTGAATCTGGTGATGCTTCTCCTGCTACACCAATTGGAGTAAATCTCCCAAACAACAACTGGATAAGAGAACAACACGGTTCTAAATCAGTTAGTTTAGGAAATGTAATTGCTGCTTATGAAAAAGCTGGTGGCCCTGGAATTGTGAAAGAATTTGCTCATGACCAAGAAGAAATTGATCGTGCTGAGAAATACGGCGCTTTGGCAGGTAAAATGCACACGGCACTTCATGAAGTTATTGGACATGCTTCGGGTCAGATTAACAAAGGAATTGGTCAACCATCTGAAACATTGAAAAACTATGCGAGTACCTTAGAGGAAGCAAGAGCTGATTTGGTTGGTTTATATTACATTATGGACCAAAAAATGGTTGATATCGGTTTAATTCCTTCATTAGAAGTTGGAAAAGCTGAATACGATGGATATATCAGAAACGGAATGTTGACACAACTTCAACGACTTGAATTAGGAAAACAAGTAGAAGAAGAACACATGCAAAACAGACAATTGGTATGTTCATGGGTTTTCGAAAAAGGTATGATTGATAATGTAATCGTGAAAGTTGTCAAAAATGGTAAAACATATTATGACATCAAAGATTACCAAAGAATGCGTGTATTAATCGGACAATTATTACGTGACATCCAACGTATAACTTCAGAAGGAGATTATGCTGCAGGTAAAAAATTAGTAGAAACTTACGGTGTAAAAGTAAATGCTAAAATTCACCAAGAGGTTTTGGAAAGAGTGAAACCATTGGACATTGCTCCTTATAATGGATTTGTGAATCCTGTTTTTGTTCCAGTATTAGATGCTAAAGGAGAAATCATCGACATAAAAATAGAAAATACGCAAAGCTTTGAAGAACAAATGCTTTACTATGGTAAAACCTATGGGTTTTTGAAAAAATAAGACTGACATAAGTTCATTACTTACAATGACCCAACCTCCATACAATCGTTGCAGTGCAACGTTTAAAAGAAAAAAATATGAAAACGAAAAAAGACATTGTCGACAACTGGTTACCTAGATACACAGGCGAAGCATTAGAGAATTTTGGAGAATATATCTTGTTGTGTAATTTTCATAATTATGTAGAGAAATTTGCTACTCAAAATAATGTATCTGTTATTGGAAAAGACAAACCAATGCAATGTGCAACAGCCAATGGAATAACAATTATTAATTTTGGAATGGGAAGTGCTTCAGCAGCAACTTGTATGGATTTACTTTCTGCCATTAAACCAAAAGCTGTTTTGTTTTTAGGGAAATGTGGTGGATTAAAAACAAAAAATAAAGTCGGAGATTTAATACTACCAATTGCAGCAATCAGAGGAGAAGGAACAAGTAATGATTATTTTCCACCAGAAGTACCTGCAATGCCTTCATTTGCTCTTCAAAAAGCTATTTCCACAACAATCCGTGATTACAATTGTGATTATTGGACAGGAACATGCTATACAACCAACAGAAGAGTTTGGGAACACGATGAAAAATTCAAAGAATATCTAAATAGTGTTCGTGCAATGGCGATAGATATGGAAACAGCTACCATTTTCATTGTTGGTTTTGCGAATAAAATACCAACAGGAGCACTTTTATTAGTTTCGGATTCACCCATGACCCCAGAAGGAGTTAAAACTGCTGAAAGTGATAACAAAGCAACGACTGAATTTGTCGATAGACATTTGGAAATTGGAATTGAGTCTTTGAAACAGTTGATGAATAAGGGGGAAACGGTGAGACATCTTAGGTATTAGGTTTTTGATGTTGGATGTTTAATGTTTGATTATAGATTGAAAATTACAAATTACAAATTACAAATTACAAATTACAAATTATAGATTAATAGGTGAATAATTGTTATTGAAAGATTTTCAATGTTGATTGATTAATGATTGATTTACAGAATCTAAAATTCGTTTAAAATATAAAAAGAACTGATAAAGTCTCTTAAATAATATTTTTTGAATCTTTACGATTTTGCATTGCTATGATTGATATTAAAACAATTATTGACACTATAAAGCAAATTGTAAATTTTAAGTAAGTAGAAAGCATTTGAACAGAACCAATATAGGAAAAACCATAAAGTAAACAAAGAAATAAAATCAAGGTTGTGATAAATGAAATTATCTTTACAAACTTTTGAAAAAACAAGAACACACTCAAAAATGGAAAAACAAAGCTAAGATAATAACTTAGATATGAGATTGGTAAAGATCTTTCAAACCAAGAAGAATCTAATGAAATAAGTCTTAAACTGTAACTTGCTAAAATAATAGTTAAAAAGATTAATAAAGATGTTAAAACTCTTGCTTTCACTTACTATACATTTTTAATTGAATTTGTCTGTTATTTTTTTTTGTAATTGTTTCTTGATTAGAAATATCATCCAACTTCAAACATTAAAAATCAAACATCATAAAAATCATTTTTGAATCAAATCCTCTATCATTTCCATAGCATAATCCGTTTTAATTTCGATACAACTTTCGCTCATTGCTCGGTGGTATTCTATGGCACTTTTAGGAAGGTTTACTTTTTCTTTTGACCATGTTTCTTTGTCGGGCCATTGAGCATATGCTACATATTTTGTGTTATTTACTTTGTGCAAACGAGATCCCATCGATCCTTCTCTTGTATATAATAACACAGTCATTTTTTTCCAAGCTGTTATAAACGTTTCAACACAATCGGGTTTTACTTCAAAAGAATAAATAACTGAGAACATAATTTTGTGTATTAAAATTGCTTGTAAATAATGAAGTATAAAGTTAGCATTAATCCGACTATTTCATAGAAAAAAGAGTATTTTCGTCAAATTAAAAATACATTTTGAGCAAATACAAACTTCACCTCTTCGGATGGATCACACTTCTCGTTTTTCCTCTTCCCGCTTTTTGGGTATTATGGTATTTCGAAAATTTTTCTATCCTTGATTTTCTTCAATTAAGTTCTGTTTTGGACATTCGTTCTGGATTAGGTGTTGAATTCGGAATTCTATATGCTTTTTTTGCTTTACTTTTTTTAAACGCTCCCGTTTTTGATGAACTTCCAGATAAAATGGAAACCATGATCAAAAACATGAATTTAAAATGGTTTGATACTGTCTTTTTATCTCTCTGTGCTGGAATTGGGGAAGAACTGTTGTTTCGTGTTGGCGTTCAACATTATTGTGGAATTTGGGTGACTTCAATCGTTTTTGTAGCAATTCACGGGTATTTGAATCCATTTAATTGGCGTAAATCTTTGTATGGTTTGATAGTGTTGCCTTTTATTTTATTGATTTCTTATGGGTACGAACATTTTGGGCTTTGGTTTTGTATCGGTGCGCATTTTTCGTATGATTTGGTTTTGTTTGTTGCTATTACAAAGAAGGAGGTTTGAGTTTTAGAGTGAGAGTAAAAAAAAAAAATGAACCATATAAGGCATATAAGGACATATAAGTGCTGTGTTATAAAAAAAAAATACACTAAAAGCTAACAACTAATAACCTACTCAGCCCAACACCTAAAACCTAATACCCAACACCTACCTCTGAATTATCCTCAACCTATTCGCTTGATAAACGATTAAACATGCTGGAATTGCTGTTGTTTTATCAATTTCTAGGATTTCTAAGTAACGCATCGAACAAAAAGTTTCTGGGACATCTATTAATATTCCAGCTCCGGCTAAATAAATTTCTTTTAAATGCGTTAACTGACTGAAAGATTGAGGAATTTCTGTAAGATTATTTCTTCCTAAATAGATAAATCCAAGCGATTCACAATCACCAATCTCTTTAGGTAATTGAGTTAATGAATTAAATTCCAATTTGAAGGTTACTAGATTTTTTAAATTACCTATTTCAGAAGGAAGAGATTGTAATCGGTTCTGATTCAACCACAATTGAATTAAATTCTCTAAACTCCCAATTTCTGAAGGAAGAGTATCTAATTTATTATATTGAACTGAAAGTATCTTTAATTTTTTCAGTTTTCCAATTTCTGGCGGAAGAGAAGTTAAATCATTATTCCCTATATATAACTCTTCTAATTCTGTTAACTCACCAATTCTTGAAGATATTTCTGTTAAATGATTTCCAAAAAGTTTTAATACTTTTAATTGTTTATTTTCAAAAACAGTTACTGGAATTTCGCTTAAACCCTGCCTACTAAGGTTCAAAGATGTACTTTCATTTGTCAATTTATTTAAATCTCTAACAGCACATGAAGAAATATAAATAAGTGCTAAAACGAAAATAAAAAAATATTTTTTTGACATAGATAATTAAACAAGAAAGAATATTTCAAATAAAAACTTAAATTTAATAAAAAAATGCAAACTTTTTCATATTTTTACGTCTATACATACAATCGGTTGGTACAATATTTGTCTAACGTGAACTATTAATAATTAAAAACTACAAAAATGAATACTTTAAAAGCAGGATTATTTACATTAGGATTGTTAATTGGAGCAACAAGTTTTGCTCAAGAAGGTACGAAAGTAAAAGAAGGTGCTGAAATGCAGACTGAACATTTAGCAAAAGACTTAGCTTTAACTCCAGAACAAAAAGAAAAAGTTTTACATTTAAGCCAAGGAATTGAACAAAAAAACAATGCAATTTTATCCAATACTTCTTTAACTCAAGATCAAAAGAAAGCAGCATTACAAGGGAATAATAATGCGAAAAGAGAACAAATGAAAACTATTTTAACTGAACAGCAATTCAAAAAATACCTTGAAATGGATTCTAAAGAAGTTCATAGTGATTACATCAAAAAAGAAGAGCCTAAAGTTAAAGCTGTTGAGAAATAAAATTCTCACTCCAAATTATATTTAATTTAAAGGAGGCTGTCTCAAAAGGACAGCCTTTCATTTTTTTTGAACCATAAGAGAAAGTATACTTTCGAAGAACGAATGATAATGATGTGAAGGGATTATAAGGAAATATAAGTTGCTTTACAAAATAAGTTAATGACTTGTAAATCAGTAACAAACATAGCTTACTTACTTTTTCATATATAACCTTATATTGTTAATTTTTAAATTCAATCATGTTTACTATACTTCATAGCCCTGAAAGGGCGTAATATATAAACATTGGGCAAAGCCCTATGAATCACAAGACCTACACAACTAAAAGCTTTGAAAGGGCGTGATATTCATAACGATATTAACCCCAAACATATCTTTTATTTTATTCTTCTTCGTGTTTTTTCAAAAAGCCTTATGATCATCCTAATTTTTTTAAGAATAATTGCTCCATACTTATATTACACCTTTTCGGCTTTATTAATGTTAGTTAATTTCTTCTTTCGATGGACTTTGCCCATCGTTAATATAAGCGACCCTTTCGGCTTTATGTTATTAGAGTAAAAATATCATGAAACGATAATTCTTTACTATCATGACTAAATTAATAAAAATCGTTTTATACATTCCAGCACCTCAAAATAATTTTATTCCGGCTTTTTTTATAATAACTATTCAAATTTATTATTTTAATTTGTCGGCAAATACTTTTCTAAATTTATCAACTTTTGGGCGAACAACTGAAGCACAATAGGGGTTTTCAGGATTTAATTTAAAATAGTCATTGTGATAATCCTCAGCTGGAATGTAATTTATTAAAGGTGAAATTTCAGTCACGACAGGATTTTCCCAAACTTTTTCGTTTGTTAACTTCAATTTGTAGCTTTCTGCAACGTCCCTTTGATCTTTATCATGATAAAAAATAACTGAACGATATTGAGTTCCGATATCTCCCCCTTGTTTATTCAATTGAGTCGGATCATGAACAAACCAAAAAACTTCTAATAACTGTTCGAAAGAAATTATCTCGTCATCGAATGTAATTCTTGCAATTTCAGCATGCCCCGTTTCACCAGTACAAACTTCTTTATAAGTTGTCGTTTCAGAATCTCCTCCCGAATAACCAGGAAAAACCGAAATAACACCTTTCACGTCTTTGTAACATGCTTCAATACACCAAAAACAGCCGGCACCTAATGTTGCTTCTTTAATCATACTTTCTTTTATAAAATATTTTTACAAATAAACGAATGTTTTATCAAATTCATAACATTATCTTGAAATCAGATAATTATTTAATATTAAGGTGCTGGAATACTATTTTATCAAAATTATTTTAATCACCTGTCAATTATTTATACGTATCAAAAGAATAATTTTACGATCTACACTTCGGGATGAAATGACTAATTTAAAAAGAAAGATAGTCTGTCCATTATCAATTTTTACTTTTTGGCATTATTCGCAAACGCTCATGAGATCGCTTCGCTAAGTTGCCCCAAAAAGTAAGCAAAAAGGTCTAGCACCTAACAAATTAAATTACCCTTTACGATTTAAAAAGTGAAATTTCATCCCCAAGATACTTGGGAACGAAATTCTTTCACTTTTTTTAATCTATGGGGCCCAATTGAATTTCTTAGGCGTGGGATTTTGCTTCGGAATTCAGATTTTATCAACTCAATAAAAATTCTAAAAAATACAACAGCACCTCAAAATAATTTTAACCAGAAATCAGATAATTATTCACCTTAATCAATAAAATAGAGCTAATTTTACATCACTTATGTACAGTTACGGAAAGAATTTTTGGATATTATGCTTGTCAATGTTTCTTTTCATGACAAGTTTCAATTTGATAATCCCTGAATTGAATGGATTTATAACTTTATTAAGAGGAGCTGAACACAAAGGATTAATCATTTTTTTATTCTCCCTTTCTGCTGCAATTTCAAGACCTTTTTCAGGTAAACTTTCAGATACAATTGGTCGAAAAAAAGTAATGATAATTGGAATGTTATTTTCTGTTATGGTCAGTTTACTTTATCCATTGTCTGTTTCTTCAGTTTTTTTCTTTTTAATTTTACGATTTACGCATGGATTTAGTGCTGGCTTTTTCCCTACAGGAGCTACTGCCTTAATAACTGACATTTTAAAACCTGAACAAAGAGGAAAAGGAATGGGGATCTGGGGAGTGGCAATTTCACTAGGAATTGGTACGGGGCAAGGTTTTGGCTCAATAATTTGCAATCAATTTGGTTTGACTAATCTATTTTTCATTGCTGCAAGTGTCGCTTTATTATCAGGTTTACTTTTAATAAACATCAAAGAAACGTTGCAAGAAAAACAAAAATTTTCTCACAATCATTTAACGATTAAAATGACAGACGTTTTTGAGCCGAGTGTCATTCCTGTGTCCATTGTTATGTTTCTATCAGCCACTTGTTCTGGAATTGCATTTGTGTTAACACCTGACATTTCAAAATTATTAGCCATTGAAAATAAGGGGTGGTTTTTTATCTTTTATGTTGTAACGACAATTATGGTTCGATTATTTTTCAGTGGCATATCTGACAAAATTGGTCGACGTCAAACATTGGCTATCGGAATGTTTTTTCTAATAATTAGCATGTTATTAATTGGATCATCTAACAATATTATTTCCTATACGTTCGCTTCTGTAATATTTGGAATTGCAACCGGTATGTCAAGTCCTACTATTTTTAGCTGGACAGCAGACCTTTCACACCCTCAAAGAAGAGGAGTTGGAACTGGAACGATGTTTATTGCATTAGAATTAGGGATTATGTTTGGTGCTGCATCAACTTTGTACACTTACAATGGGCAATTAGATTCTATATTGGGTGTTTTTTCACTAGGAGCAATCTTTGCTACTTTAGCACTAATTTATTTACTTTGGCATATAAAATATAGAAAATCTCTTACTTAAAATTTATTTCATTCCTCCTCAATCATCGAATCATCGATCATTAAATCTTCGATTTCTTCTACACCAAAATCTAATCTTTTTGCCTTTAAATAACGAGGAATATAGTATTTACTTGAATTAAAATAATCAATAACAACACCTCTAGAAGTGGAAGCATGAATAAATTTAATCCCATTTTCAGATGATTCAATACAAAGAGCAACATGACCTACACCGGTTGAGTTAACATTTCTACCTTTAAAAAACATTAAATCACCCGCTCTAATTTCAGATAACATGACAGGTTCACCAAATTCAGCCAAACCATAACTTGTACGAGTCAAAGAAATCCCAAAATTTCCCATTACATAATTAATAAAACCAGAGCAATCAAAACCAGCAGGAGTTGTTCCACCATAATGATAAGGTACACCAATAAAATTTTTCGCATAATCAACAATATCATCAACCTGCTTACTATTAGTTGAAAAAATTGAATCCCCAAAAGTGAACATCTCAATAAACTCTTCTAATTCTTCTAGAGAATCTAATTCTTGTTGCGTTTGAGACCAGCTTGAAAATGAGTTCAAACAGAAAAAAGCGATAAAAAATATTATATTGAAATTAAATCTTTGCATTGTGATTACAAAATTATAACTATTTTCGGGATATTAACTATTTTGTGAATAATGGAAATTTCTGAAAATCAATTAAAAAAACTTTACTACACCATTGGTGAAGTATCTGTCATGTTTAATGTAAACCCTTCTTTAATAAGGTTTTGGGAAAAAGAATTTACTATAATCCAACCTAAAAAAAACAAAAAAGGGAACAGATTATTCACTCCAAAAGATATAATAAATTTTAACAAGATTTATCATTTAGTGAAAGAGCAGGGATTTACTTTAGACGGTGCGAAAAATGCTTTGAAAAATAAAATAAATATTGAAGAAATTTCTGTTCCCCCAATTACAGATGAAAAAGAGCAATCAATTGACTGTGAAAACTTAATTAAAACATTAGAAAACGTTAAAAGTAAACTAACCAAATTACGAATCTGATTGTAAAATATAAATTCATTTGACATTCAATCAGTTTTCAATCTATTTTGAAATAAGCTACAAGATTTATTGATGTCCTACCTATTATATTGCGATTTACGTCCAAAAACCTAACCGAAAACTTCGATTAAACATTAACATTCACTATTTATTAGGAGAACTTCTCAAGTGTAAATATGGCCTGTATTTATATATTCACTCTGCATAACTAAAATAATTCATTTTCCTTTCCTCAATATAAAGTAGAATAATAATTGCTAAAATGATCAATCTGCTTTAGCTCATTTTCTTATCAAAACAGATTGATTTAATACATATATAACAGAAAATTCACATGAATTTAACATTGAAAACAGAATAAATAAAATTATCTACCGTTTAATCAATAATGATGAATTTAAAAAAATATTTTAAGGTTATTTAAAACCTTTTTATTAAGTTTGTCGGATAAACTTTTACTTTAAAAATAAAAATTCAAATTATGAGTACAAATCAAAAATCATCAGGAGGTTTTTCTTCATTAGTTTCATCAATCGCTATCGCTATTGCTTTGGTAATTGGTTTTGTTGTTTATAAATACATCTTTGGAGATGAAAGCAACTTCGTTAAAGATAGTGGTCTAGATGGACAAAGTGATAACACAGGAGAACCTTTAGAAGGTAATTTTTTAGCTATCGTTTATAAAGGAGGTATTATCGTTCCTTTCTTATTAGCTGTTAACTTTATCGTAATTATCTTTACTGTTGAGCGTTTCGTAAGTTTAGCAAAAGCAAAAGGTAAAGGAAATATCAACAAATTTGTTGTTAAAATCAAAGATCTTTTGGGAAGTAAAGAAATTTCTACTGCAAAAGAAGAGTGTGATACTCAAAGAGGTTCATTGGCAAATGTAGTTTTAGCTGGTTTGACAAAATACGAGCACATGCAAAATGATTCAGAAATGAACAAAGAGCAAAAAATCGAGACACTTAAAAAAGAATTAGAAGAAGCAACAGCTTTAGAGTTGCCAATGTTATCTAAAAACTTAGTAATTCTTTCTACTTGTGCATCTATCGCAACATTGATTGGATTGATTGGAACGGTAATGGGGATGATTAAATCATTTGCTGCGATGTCTGCTGGAACTCCAGATACAGCTAAGTTAGCAACTGGTATTTCTGAAGCACTTATTAATACAGCATTAGGTATCTTCGCATCTACTATCGCAATTATTTTCTTCAACTTATTCTCTACTAAAGTTGATCAATTAACGCACAGTATGGATGAAGCATCTTTTACAATCGTACAAGACTTTACTGCTTCTACAAAATAAGACATCGCTTTTATTTTAAAAAGCTAGTATAAATATTATATAAGAACGAAATGGCTCAAATAAAAGGACCCAAAGGATCTCCTACTATTGATATGACACCAATGGTAGATTTAGCATTCTTGTTGGTAACTTTCTTTATGCTTACAGCTAATTTCCGTTCAGAAGAACCTGTTGTTATTGATACTCCTTCGAGTATTGCTGACTTAGAAACACCAAAAAATGTGGTATTAATTACCATAGATAAAGGTGGAAGGGTTTTTTACGGATTTACAGCCGGTGAAGATGCAAGAATTAGAGTATTAAAAAGTATGTCGGCAAAGTACAAAGTTGCTTTTTCGCCAGAACAATACAAAAAATTTAGTACGCTTTCTAGTTTTGGTTGTTCAGTACAACAGTTACCTGCATATTTGGATTTAGATGTTGAAGAAAGAAAGAAAACAACATTTTCTGTCCCTAATGATTCTACCAACAACCAGTTAAGAGATTGGGTGAATTATGGTAATATAGAAGGTACTTCTGCTGGAGCAATTAAATACGAAGAAGCTGCTGCAGACAATCCTGATGTTGAAATGAATGAGTTTAAACCTAAATTCATTTTAAAAGCAGACGGTAAAGCTCTATACACACATGTGAAAAATGTGATTGAAACATTTAGAGATTTAGATTTAAATAACTTGAACTTTGTCACTTCTTTGGAAGCGGGAAAAGAAAAATAAGATAGTACTATGGCAGACATGGGAGAAGGTGGCGGAGGCCACGAAAAAGGAGGAAAAAAACGCGCGAAGAAAGGTTCTACACGAGTTGATATGACTCCACTTGTTGATTTAGCTTTTTTATTGTTGACTTTCTTTGTCATGACGTCTACTTTTAGTAAACCGAAGGTGATGAGTTTAGTATATCCAGCAAAACCAAAGCCTGATCAAGTTGTTGAAGAAGGACCAAAAATTAATAATGCAATTACTTTTTTATTAAGTGAAAACAGAATTTTTTATTATCAAGGTCAATATTATCCAAAGGGAGATCCTAAAGCGACTGTGCTTTCTGAAACTAATTTTGGTTCTACAGGATTAAGAAAATTGCTTTCAGATTTAAATAACTATGTTCTAATAAACGTTAAAAAATACGATGCTCAATTTGCAAAAGGTATAATTAACGAACAAGAGAGATCAGATTTAATCAAAAAAGCAAAAGAAAATACAAAAGCTTTAAAAGTTCTTATAAAAACAGACGACAAAGCAATTTGTAAAAACTTTATTGACGTTATTGATGAATTGAGAATTGCTCAAGTTGGAATGATGGCTCCAGTAGATTTGATGGCAAGTGAGTATGAATTGATAAAAGCTAAAACTAAATAATTATGGTTACACTAAGCGTAATATTTTTAATAGTATTGGTATCGCTTTACGACTATTTTTCAGCTCGTAATTGGCAACAAGTTACCTCTTCTACTAGAAATGACATTGTTTTTGAATCCAGAAACAAAGAATACGGTGCGTATGCAATTAGAAAAGATTATGATAAAAAAATAGTTTTTATCATACTTGGATTGTGTATTTTAATTGGTGGTTCTTATGGAACGTATAAATACATCAAATCTCTTCCAGAGGTTGTAGTTGTACCTCCACCAATTGACATGTCTCAATTTGACATTCCAGCAGCGCCACCGGAAAAAGAAATTCCACCACCGATTGAAGAACCACCACCACCCACTGAAAAAACGGTTGCTTTTATAGCACCTGTTGTTACAGATGAGGAAGTGTTGGAAGACATCGTAATTGTGGATGACAAAATAAAAATTTCAACAACAACAAATGATGTAAAAGAAAACTTTAATCATCAGGAACCAGATGCTGAAAATGTAAAAATTGAGCCTGAAAAAGAGCCAGAACTTCCTACTTACGTAGATGAAGAAGCTAATTTTTCTGGTTACAATGCGTTTTTAAGTAAAAATCTTAACTATCCTGAAACAGCAGTTGAAGAACAGTTACAAGGAAAATGTTATCTTTCTTTTGTTGTGGATTTGAAAGGAAACATTACAAATATAAAAGTAACGAGAGGTGTTAAAGGTTGTTCTGAATGTGATGCTGAAGCAATTCGAGTTATTAAAATGATGCCAGCTTGGACACCAGCTAAATTGAATGGTAAATCAATAAAAGCTCCATGTAATGCTGTTATTGTTTTTAGATTAGAATAAAAAAGTTTATATATTTTAGAAATCCCCGATTCATCTCGAATCGGGGATTTTTTTTTAGATTTATACTTAGTAAAAGTATAAATCTAAGCATTTAAATAAGAATAAATTAATTATAAAATAAAGTTTAATAACTAATTTTACTACCAAAAAATAAAATGAAACAAAACCTTCATAGAATAATAATAAGAATAATTCTATCTAGTTTCTTATTAACTTCAAATTTAGGATTTAGTCAATGTAATTTAATTCAAGAAATTCATTTAACCTCCTCCCCTATTTTTATTCAATCAATAAATGAAAATTCAATCCACATAGAAGGTCAAACTTATAAATGGGAACCAAGTATCGGTTTATCTTGTAAAGACTGTATAAGTCCTTCATTTTCAATCAACAAAGACACACTTATACATTACACTTTAACAACATTCGATAAAAATTTAAAATGTTTGCAAGTACAGCACTTTTCGATGAAAAATATTCAGGAAAACAATGATGTAATTATAGTGGAAAAAATATCCGATACAAATAAAACGCTTGATACGATACCAAATTTCGTTGATGAAAAAGCTTTTTTTTCTGGATATAATGATTTTTTAGTGAAAAATTTAAAATATCCTGAAACAGCAATCGAAAATGATTTATCTGGTATATGTTATATAGATTTTATTGTTAGTCATACAGGTATCATTTCAAATATAAACGTCATACAAGGAGTTACTGGTTGTCCAGAATGTGATCAAGAGGCAATTAGAATTATACAACTAATTCCTAAATGGACTCCTGCAAAACTGAATGGAAAAAACGTTTCATCCTACTTTAATTATACTATTTCATTTACTTTAAATTAAAATTATGAATTTCAACTATTTAAAAATAGCTACAGCATCTATAATGGCGATTGCTTGTTTATCATTAGCATACGCACTTTCTTTTTTAAAAATCGCACCTAATGTTCAAGGTGGTAGACGTGTAATTCTAATAATAATACTACTCGCTTATTGTGTTTTAAGAGTTATGAGAGCTGTTAAAATGTGGAAAAACAGAGAATGATTATCCATTCAAATTTAAAATAAATCCATGAAATCTATATTTTCAATTTGTCTCTTATTCTTCGTTAGCAATTTTAGCTTTGGGCAATGTAAAACAAATTCTTCAATTAACATAGTTGGAGTTACTTATCTAAAATTATTTGAAAGTATAGATTCTTCTAAAATAAACAACCAATCATTTAAATGGGAACCTAGTTTTGGACTATCTTGTACAGACTGTAAAAATCCTATCTATATGAATAATATCGATACTACAATTAATTATTCCCGAACTACCTACTTGAATAAAAAATGCATTCAGATTGATTTATTTCAGATTACTTATCAAGAGCTCTGGTTAAATGGACCTCCTGAAATTGAATCAGCTCCTTTAAATAAGTTTGAAACTGATGTAATTCCAGATGAAGAAGCTTATTTAAAAGATTATAATAATTTCTTTATTATGAACTTTCATTATCCAGAAATTGCGATAGAAAAAGGTCTTCAAGGAAAATGTTATTTAAATTTTAAAGTTTCTAAAACTGGAGAAATCTCTGATATAAAAGTATTAAGGGGAGTTTCCCTATGTCCTGAATGTGACGAAGAAGCTATTCGACTTGTAAAAAGCATGCCTAGCTGGACTCCTGGAAAATTAAATGGTAAAAGTGTAAGTTCATCTACTAATTTATGTGTTCTTTTTGAATTAGAGTGAAATAGTAATACTATAGAAGTTATTAAGCTTCCCTCTTTGAAGCTAATCTTTATACACATCTTTTTAAGGAAGTTTTTACTAATTCAAGGCGTAACGTTTCCTCTTCAAAAGCATTGCTTTTTCACTTCTTTAGAAAGACCAATCTAAACAGCTTCGCAATCAATTCATAATCAATAATAAAAGTTTGTTTATAAAGATTGGCCTTGATGAGGGAGACAAAAAAAAGAGGATAAAATTTAAATTTTCTCCTCTTTTTTTTGTGAATTTTATTTAAAATCATCTTATAAAAACCAACCTTCTACCATTTCTTTTTCGAGAGGTTGTGCATTTTTATGATGGAATTCATTTGTTTTCTTATTGTACACATAATCTTTTGACCAATCTTCAAAATTTTCAGCCAATTCGATGATGCTTTTGCATACAAAATCAATTTCTTCATTTGTTGTTGTTGGATGAATCGACATTCTGATCCACCCCGGCTTCTCTGTTAAATCGCCTGAAGTTATTTTATCGGTTAAATGATGTGAAGTTTCTTGATCAACATGTAATAAAAAATGTCCGTAAGTCCCAGCGCAACTACAACCACCTCGAGTTTGAATTCCAAAATGATCGTTTAACATTTTTACGCCCAAATTGAAATGTAAATTCTTGATGTAAAATGAAATCACTCCTAGACGATCATGATGTTGACCAGCTAACAAAACAATATTTGAAATATTTCCTAATTTTGAGAAAACAAAATCCACGATTTGATGCTCTCTAGCTAAAATATTATCAATCCCCATTTTTTCTTTCAACTGAACCGCTAAAGCCGTTTTAATCACCTGAAGAAAACCTGGAGTTCCACCGTCTTCACGGTCTTCAATATTTTCAACATATTTATGCTCCCCCCAAGGATTTGTCCAGCTAACAGTCCCACCACCTGGATGATCAGGAATCATGTTTTTATATAGTTTCTTATTGAAAATTAAAACACCTGAAGTTCCTGGTCCCCCTAAAAATTTATGAGGAGAAAAGAAAATAGCGTCTAAATAACCAACAGGATCATTTGAAGGGTGCATATCAATTTCAATGTAAGGAGCAGAACAAGCAAAATCTACAAAACACACACCGTTATTATCGTGCATAATTTTAGCTGCTTCGTGGTATGGGGTTCTTATTCCAGTAACGTTTGAACAAGAAGTAATTGAAGCAATTTTAATACTTCTATCTTTGTATTTCTCTACTAAAACAGCTAAGTTTTCTAAGCTAAACAGTCCATCTTCCGTCGCTGGAACTACTTCAACATCTGCAATTGTTTCCAACCAAGAAGTTTGATTAGAATGGTGTTCCATGTGTGAAATAAAAACAATTGGTTTTTTGTCTGCAGGAACAATAGTATGTGCTCTTAAATTCTCAGGAACTTTCAATCCTAGAATTCGTTGAAATTTATTGATAACTCCAGTCATACCAGAACCATCAGTAATTAAAACATCGTCTTCACTTGCGTTAACATGATGTTTAATAATATGACGAGCTTTGTGATACGCCATTGTCATCGAAGTCCCTGAAACAGTAGTTTCTGTATGAGTATTTGCAACAAAAGGTCCAAATTGATTCATCAATTTTTCTTCAATAGGACGGTACAATCTCCCACTTGCAGTCCAATCTGTATAGATAATTTTCTTTTTTCCAAACGGTGAAACGAACTCTTGATCAATACCAATAATATTATTTCTGAAATCTTCAAAATAAATTTCTAGATCCGATTGTGTTATTTTTTCTGTAGTCATCATACCTTATTCAATAGACTATAAAATTACATGATTTTTTTGAAATATAACGATTAAAAGTAAAGGTATCATTAGTATTCAAAAACAAAATTTAAATCTTATTTTAAATTCAAAATAAGATAAAAACAAATCATAAAATGAACACCAAAAACCTAAACACAAGCAATTTAACACATTTACAGATTTGTTTTATCTACAATCCTCTCTAAAACATTAAACATTTTTATATAATTTCATTTAAAAATTAATTGATGATCCATTCTACTATTGGATTCCTACTTTTAATATTTAGAGTTTATTTTGAGGTGCTGAAGTTAAAATTATAATTCAAATTAAATCATGTTTACAATAATTCACAGCCCAGAAAGGGCGTAATATATTAACATTGGGCAAAGCTCTATGGATACAAGAATCACACTATAAAAAGCACTGAAAGGGCATAATATCCAAGGCAATATTATCCACAATTAAATTACGCTCCTTCAGGGCTTTATTAATATTAGTTATTCTTCCGATGGACTTTGCCCATCGTTAACAGATGACACCCTTACAGGGTTTTGATGCTATATAAACAGAACTATAATAAAAGAATAATTCTATTCATAACTAAATTATTGAAAAATAGTATTAATCGTTCTGGCACCTCAAAATAAAATAAACCCAATTGAATCTAGAATACTGATTTTAAAACTATATTTGTATTCTCGCTAGAATGAATAGAACAAAAAATGAACGAAGAATTAATTGATAGCTTTGAAACAATCCCAGAAGCTGAACTCAAATTCAAACCGAATTCATTAATTATTTGGTATATAATTGTATTTATTGGTTTATTTTTAAGACTGTTACACTTTCCAGGATTTTTTATTATACTTCTACCTGGAATTGCTGGAACTATCGCTTATTCAATTAGTCGTCTGATTTCAAAAAAAAAAATAAATTTCTACACCATTTCAATTAGTGTAATTAGTATAATTTGGCCCATTTATGTCTACAGCACTCTAATTAGATTTAGAAAACATAATCCTTTTTCGATTTATATTATTATTGGCTTAACGGTTCTTATTTTGGCTATTTATGAACTTATAAGACGAAGAAATAAAAAAACTTTTTAGGATGATTGCTAAATGATTGGATTAATATAAACTCATCTTTTCAAAATAATCTATTCCAAAAAGATGAGTTTTAATCTATTTATAAATTCACAACAAAATCTCTACTTTTAGCAATTAACGGTTGTAAAAATTGGTCTTTTTCTAAAAAAGCAACTTCTTTACGGTATTTAGAAACCAATGATTCAATCTGAGTTGAAGATTTCAAAGGACGTCTGAATTCGAAAGCTTGTGTTGCATTTAAAATTTCAATTGCTTGAATTGTATAACAGTTCTGAATTACTCTGTATAATTTCGTTGCTGCATTTGCTCCCATTGAAACATGATCTTCTTGACCATTAGACGAATCAATCGTATCGACACTTGCAGGTGAACACAATTGTTTATTTTGACTAACAATAGATGCACATGTGTACTGAGGAATCATAAATCCTGAATTTAATCCAGGATTTGCAACCAAAAACGCAGGTAAATTTCTTGTCCCTGAGATTAATTTATAAACTCTTCTTTCTGAAACACTTCCCAATTCTGCAACTGCAATCGCTAAGAAATCCATAGAAATAGCCAAAGGTTGACCATGGAAATTACCTGCAGAAACAACTAAATCTTCATCCGGAAAAACCGTTGGATTATCTGTTACAGCATTGACTTCACGTTCTACAATTTCTTTTACATATAAAATAGCGTCCAAAGAAGCCCCGTGAACTTGAGGAATACATCTAAACGAATAAGGATCTTGAACATGTGCTTTTTCTTGAGAAGCAATTTCACTACCAACCAATAAATCACGCATTATTTTAGCAACCGCAATTTGTCCATTTTGCTTACGAATAGCATTCACAGAAACACCAAACGGTTCTGTTCTTCCATCGTATCCTTCTAAAGAAATCGCTGCAATTTGATTGAATTGATTAAACAATTTCTCCGCATTACTCACAGAATAAGAAGCGTAAGCACTCATGAATTGAGTTCCATTTAACAAAGCCAATCCTTCTTTCGAACGTAATACAATTGGTTGAAGATTGTATTTTAAATTCATGTCTTTACTTGACATTCTGACACCATTTACATAGACTTCACCTTCACCAATTAAAGGCAAAGATAAATGAGCTAAAGGAGCTAAATCCCCTGAAGCACCTAAACTTCCTTGTTGGTATACAACTGGAACAATGTTGTTATTGAAAAAGAAAATCAAACGTTCAACTGTTTCTACCTGCACACCTGAATGACCGTGAGAAATACCTAATACTTTGAGTAAAATCATTCGTTTTACTAAATCAGATGGAACTTCCTCCCCTGTTCCACACGCATGAGAAAGTACTAAATTCGTTTGTAATTGCTCTAAATCTTCAGTAGAAATTGCCGTATTGCACAATGAACCAAATCCTGTGTTTACACCATAGATTAATCGTTCGTTTCTCGCTACTTTTTCATCTAAATACGTTCTACATTTTTGAATAACTGTTCTTGTACTTTCAGATAATTCAATTAAATGATTCTCTTTTAAAATTGAGTCAATTTCGTGTAAAGAAATCCATTCGTTGTTAATTGTTTTTGTAGTCATATCTATAGTTTTTTTTTACAATGTAGGTTAATATTTAAAATTTTTGAACCATATAAGGTATATAAGGGCATATAAGAGTTGTGTGTTTAATAGGTAAATCTATTACAATTTACATATCCAAATACCAAAACATATCACCATTTATTAAAACCATATAAGGAATATAAGGACATATAAGAGAAAGAAAACCTAATCTAATAAGTCCTTATAATCCCTTATATGGTTCATTTTTTTCTCGTATGTTTTTACCGTGCATTTTATTTCTTCAATTTTTCAATCAATTCATTAGCCGTAACTTCAAATTGATCACCCGATTCCATGTTTTTCAATTTGATAATTCCTTTCGACATTTCTTCGTCACCAACAATGGCAACGTATTGAACACCTCTATCATTAGCATATTTCATTTGTTTCTGCATTTTTGCTTTTGAAGGATACAATTCACAATCAATTCCTTCATTTCTGCATTGGCGAACCAATTTCATGCAATATGCTTGTTCAATTTCACCAAAGTTAACGAACAATAAAGACAAACCTAAATCTGTTTCTTTAGGGAAGAGATCTAATTCAGTCAACACATCGTAAATTCTATCTGCGCCGAATGAAATTCCAACTCCAGACATACCCGGCATTCCAAATAAACCAGTTAAATCATCGTAACGTCCACCGCCACAAATACTTCCCATATTTACACCATTCGCTTTGACTTCAAAAATAGCTCCTGTATAGTAATTCAAGCCACGAGCAAGCGTCACATCGAATTCAACTTTTGCTTTCAAAGGACCTAATTCATTAACTTGATTTAAAACAAATTCTAATTCTTCAATTCCTTGTAATCCGATTTCACTTGATGCCAACACCACTTTCATTTTAGCTAGTGAATCAGCATTATCTCCATTCATTGAAAATAAAGGTGTTATTTTTTCGATGGCTGAAGAAGAAACTCCTTTCTCAATTAATTCTTTTACAACACCTTCCTCCCCTATTTTATCTAATTTATCAATTGCAACCGTGATATCAATTAATTTATCCGACTCTCCACTTACTTCAGCAATTCCTGAAAGGATTTTGCGGTTGTTGACTTTCACACTGAAATCAGGAATATTTAATGCCGTTAAAACCTCATCAAAGAGTAACACAAAATCAATTTCATAGACTAAAGAATCACTTCCTACCACATCTGCGTCACATTGAAAAAATTCCTGATAACGACCATGTTGCGGACGATCAGCTCTCCAAACGGGTTGAATTTGATATCGTTTAAACGGAAAAGAAATATCATTTTGATGTTGAACAACGAAACGAGCAAAAGGCACCGTTAAATCGTAACGTAAAGCTTTTTCAGCCAAAGAATTAGCGAAACGAGGTAAATTTCCAGCTTCTAAAGCAGAAAGATCAGCCTTTTTCATTTTATCACCCGAATTCAAAATACGGAAAATCAAACGATCACCTTCTTCCCCGTATTTACCCAATAACGTTTGAGATAATTCAAATGAAGGCGTTTCAATAGGAGAAAAACCATATTTTTTAAAGATAGTTTTAATTGTATCAAATATATACGTTCTACGCGCTACTTCTAACGGTAAGAAATCTCTTGTTCCTTTTGGAATGGACGGTTTTTGAGCCATTTTGTTCAATTATTTTGCGGTAAAGATAGGGTTAAAATGTTGAATTGCGAGATATTTAACCTCGAAAATCGGAGCAAACACATTTTGATTTTTTAACCAAAGATTAACACAGAGTGAATTCACAAAGTATAACAATGAGTAGAAGCAAAGATTATTGAAGATCATTATACGTGGATATAAAGAAACTGCTTTTATTAAATCGGACTATTAAACAGTTTCGTATAACAAAAATCCCCTTTTGGTATATTCTAAAATAATCAAGCTTAAAAATGTATTAATTTAAGTTCTAGAAAACTATTCCATTATAGAATTTGTAACTAATTAGGAAAGTTGAATTATAAAGATCTAGAAAATAATTTTAAATAAAAAGCTATGAATAATTCTCCATTAACATCTTCAAGCCTTTGGTTATCTTACATTACATCAAATGTATCTCCTGAAAACACGAATACTAATTGTGAAATAATTGAAAAAACAGAAAATTTCAAAAAGATAGCAAAATCATTTAAATACAATAGATGGATTAAGGTTCAGGAGTATGGGATTAATAGAAAATAAAATACCGTCGGGTCGTAAAATTTTACGCCCGTACCGTTATTTTTTTTCGTCCGTACCATTTTTTTCACCAGATTGCGTCTGGGTATTTGCTTGGTAAAAATTGCATTTCTGTTAAAATATATCCTAAATTTTCAGAATGCAACCCATTTTTCCCTCCTTCGATTGAGAAATCAGTATCCGGAATTGAAAGATTTGACATTTCAAAAATCTCGTCTACTTTTGCTTGCCAATTCTTTTTAATAATTGATAAATCAGATCCAATTCCAGCTTTAAGCATTTCAGTATCAATTGTATTTTCTAAGAAAAACTCATGCGTGTATTTCCAATATTTATTGATTGCTTTTTGAACTCTCTCTTTTGCCTCGTCAGTTCCTTGTCCAAATCGATACATCCATTCAGAACTTCTTTTTAAATGATACATCACTTCTTTTAACGACTTGTGAGCAATCCCCATTAAAAATTCATCCTTACTATTGCGTAATTCTGAAAATAAATTCAATTGAAAAACATCCGTAAAAAATTGACGAACCATGATATGAGCAAAATCCTCGTTGGGCATTTCAACTAAAATCACGTTTAAAAATTCAGATTCTTTTCGTCTGTAAACAATGTCATCTCCAGATCTACCATTATTTTCTTGTTTAGCAACTTCACCGTATATTGATTCAGCTATACCAATTAAATCCAAGGCAACATTTGTATTAGCTAAATCTTCTTCTAAAAAAGGACCTTTACTACAATTCTCACTTAATCTATGAGATAGAATTAATGCATTATCAGCTATTTGTAAATAGTATTTTAATTTCGCTTCCATATATCTAGATTACATGTTTTTAACACCTTCTGGCATTTCATAAAAAGTAGGATGACGGTATACTTTATCATTAGCAGGATCAAAGAAATAACCTTCTTCGTTTTGAGAAACAGCAACAATTTCTTTGCTTTTCACTACCCATAATCCGGTACCTTCACCTCTTCTTGTATACGTATCACGTGCGTTTTCAATTGCCATTTCACGATCATAAGCATGAACAGCACCCGCATGTTTAAAAGGTTGACCTGCTTTACTTTGAATAAAAACTTCCCATAATTCTCCTTGCGTATCTTGATTTTCCATTATCTATATTTTTTTATAAAATTTCTTATTTATTTTTTCCACTTACATAAGCAGTTTCTCTTACCCAAGAACCTTCTTTGTGTGCTTTAATATGATGATCTAATCGTTGCTCATTACAAGGACCGTTTCCATTTACGTTTTTCCAGAAATCATCCCAGTTAATATCTCCGTGTTTGTAGGTTCCGTCTTCTAGTAAAATAAGATTTGCATCCGGAACTTTCAGTCCAATTAGTTCAGCTTGAGGAATTGTTTTATTGATGAATTTTTCACGTAAATAATCATTTGTTTCACGTTTAATTTTCCATTTCATCGCATTTCCAGTTCTTGGAGAATCAGAATCATGAGGCCCAAACATCATTAAAGCAGGCCACCACCAACGATTCAATGCGTCTTGAGCCATTTCTTGTTGATCTTTTGTCCCTTCCATCATTTTCCACATGATTTCATACCCTTGACGTTGGTGAAAAGATTCCTCTTTACAAATTCTCACCATCGCTCTTGAATATGGACCATAAGAAGTTCTTTGCAACGAAACTTGATTAGTAATTGCAGCACCATCAACTAACCAACCAATAGCCCCCATATCTGCCCAATTTAAAGCAGGTGAATTAAAAACAGAAGAATATTTTGCTTTTCCTTCATGCAGCCATTGAATATATTGATCTCGACTAACCCCTAAAGTTTCAGCAGCACTGTATAAATACAAACCATGACCACCTTCATCCTGAATTTTAGCCAATAATATTTTCTTACTTCTCAAAGAAGGAGCACGTGTGATCCAATTTCCTTCAGGCTGCATTCCGATTACCTCTGAATGAGCATGTTGTGAAATTTGACGAATTAAATGATTACGATATTCATCAGGCATCCAATCCAATGGTTCAATTTTTTGTTCAGCTTCAATTTTTGCTTCAAATTGAAGAAGCAACTCTTCATTTGAAATGGCTTTTGTTTCAATCATATAGTCATATTTTATTCAGAAAATCTACAATATTAGTAATGACAAATTAATAAAGAAAACCTGTGTAAAAGTATGAGTTAAATCATTTTTTAACATGATTTTTGTCTTTATATTTTAACAATTCGTTCAGATTAAGATAAATTATCAATGCTTTTTTTAAAATATATCAATTATTTCACACGTTATACAATTATCTTTAAAAATTGCAAATCAACTATTTAAAGATGAACATCACTAAATAAAACCTATTAACACAATCACTTCAGTCATAATTACTACTCTATTATTTTAAAAAAAATTGTATTTTTGAAGAAAAAAAAAAAGAATGTTAAAAATTGATATGCATACCCACATTATACCCAAGCATTTGCCCGATTGGACAAAAAAATTTGGTTATGGCGATTTTATTTTCCTGAATCACAACGATAATAAAACGGCAGATATGATGCAAGGTGGTCAATTTTTTAGAAGAATTGAAGAAAATTGTTGGGATCAAGATATTCGTATCAAAGATTATGAGCAATTTAACACGCAAGTTCAAGTAGTTTGTACTATTCCTGTCATGTTTGCTTATAATGCAAAAGTGAAAGATTGTACTGAAATGTCCCAATTTTTGAATGATCATATTGCTGATTTAGTCGTTCGATATCCAAAACAATATATTGGTTTAGCGACAATTCCAATGCAAGATGCAGATGCGGCAATTCGTGAGTTAGAAAGAGCTAAATCAATTGGATTAGTAGGAATTCAAATTGGTTCGAATATCAACGATGAAAACTTAGGAGATGAAAAATTCTTTTCAATTTTTGAAGCGTGTGAACGTCTAGGAATGGCTATAATGATTCATCCTTGGCAAATGATGGGACAAGATAGTATGAAAAAATACTGGCTTCCATGGCTAGTCGGGATGCCTGCAGAAACTTCGAGAGCTGCTTGTTCAATGATTTTTGCTGGAATTTTAGAGAAGTTACCGAAATTACGTGTTTGTTTTTCTCATGCTGGTGGCTCATTTTTACCGACTTTAGGAAGAATTGAGCATGGTTTTAATTGCAGACCAGATTTAGTTGCCATTGACAACCCTGTGAATCCTGTTGATTATTTGGGCAAATTTTGGGTAGACTGTATTACTCATGATATTGATATGCTTAAATATATCTTGAAAAAACAAGGAAGTAAACGCGTTTGTCTTGGAAGCGATTATCCATTTCCTTTGGGAGATTTAGAGATCGGAAAATTTATTGAAGAAAGTGATTTAAGTAAAGACGTGATTGATGATATTTTTTCTACTTCTACTTTAGAATGGTTAAATTTGGATCGTTCACTTTTTGTTTAGAATTAAGATTACAAATTGAAAATTACAGATTGATTCTTATCTTTGTTGAAAACCAAACACTTTTTATTCATGCGAGTTTATTTAGATAATGCTGCAACAACCCCAGTTGCTTCTGAAGTGATTGATGTAATGATTCCAATTTTAAAAAATGATTTTGGGAATCCTTCTTCCACTCATTCATTTGGTAGACAAGCTAAAGGTCAAATTGAAACTTCTCGAAAATCTATTGCTAAATTATTAAACTGTCAGTCTTCTGAAATTATTTTTACTTCTGGTGGAACCGAGGCAGATAATATGGCACTATATTCTTCGATTCACCAAATGAGTGTTAAACATATTATCACGTCTAAAATTGAACACCATGCAATTGGACATACTGTAAAAGCAATAGAATCGGAAGGTTTAGCTAGAATAAGTTATGTAAAAATTGATTCAAAAGGAAATGTAGATTTAGCTGATTTAGAACTATTACTTCAAAGTAAAGACAAAACCTTGGTTACTTTGATGCATTCAAACAATGAAATATCAACTCTATTACCATTAGACAAAGTAAGCACAATCTGCAGAAAACACAATGCTTTGTTTCATTCTGATACTGTTCAATCTATTGGTCATTACTCTTTTGACTTACAAAATTTAGACATTGACTATTTTTCGTGTTCTGCCCATAAATTTCACGGTCCAAAAGGGGTTGGATTTCTCTATATCAATAAAAAAATAAGTGCGAAAGCTTTTATCCATGGAGGAGCTCAAGAAAGAGGTTTAAGGGGTGGTACAGAGAATGTTTCAGGAATTGTAGGGTTAGCTAAAGCTTTTGAGCTAGCAAACGAAGTTATAGCCGATCATCAAAAACAGGTTCAAGGCTTGAAATCATACATGATGAATCAATTGAAAGAAATGATTTCAGACATTTATTTTCATGGTGAAACCGATCCAGAAAAAAGTTTATATACAGTTCTGAACGTAAGTTTTCCTCAAACTGAAAAAACAGGAATGCTTTTATTTTCTATGGATTTAAAAGGTGTTGCTTGCAGTGGAGGAAGTGCTTGTTCTTCTGGTGCTGTTTCTGGATCTCACGTATTAGCTGGAATTAATTCAGATATTAGTCGTCCGAATATTCGTTTTTCTTTTTCTAGGTATACAACCAAAGAAGAGGTGGATTATGCTTTACAGGTGATTAAGGATATGTTTGTACTGAAGAAAATGAATGCTTGATTTATTTTTAAAAAAAATTTAAGGCCTTTTGGACAAATTAATTATTTTTATTTTGCTAGTACATAATAAGTAAGGTAAGGACATAGAAGAAAAGTCCGATTATAAATAAAATAAAACCTTATCTACAACCGGACGATTTTGTCGCTAAACATTTTAAATATTCCAAAAAACTCTCTTGAGTTCTTTTTTGTTTACTATAATAAACCTCCTTTCTGAAATCTTATAATCTCGGGTCACATCATTTTTATGGTGAGTAAATAATTATCATTCGATTTTATATTCAGATAAAACAGTATTGCAAAAAAATAAGCGTAGATCAAGAAGGAGTTCCACCAGTGAATGAAAACACTCAGGAGTCAGAACTTACAGAGATTTCAACCAACCAAATGGAAAACTCCTCCTTTTCTACTATTGCTGAGAGGCAAAAAAATTATAAAATATATTTAAAGCTATAACATGAGCGTTCATTATTATTCATTATTTTAAAAATCATTGAAATAGAGTTTGAAAAATTGACTATTTCAATATATTTACAGTTCCATTATATACATACCTCTCATTCGTGACTTTATCTTTGAAGTTAATTACCCAAGTAAAAGTTCCGTCCTGAACATCTTCATCCTTCAATTTCCCATCCCATCCAATTCCTATTTCATTTGTCATAAAAATAAATTCTCCCCAACGGTTATAAATTTTCATTTCATAACTATCATTTGCTATTCCAGAAGTCATTATTGGCATAAAAACTTCATTGTATTTATCATTATCAGGTGTAAAAGTATTCGGCACATAAAACACTAATGGTTCAACAACCATAATACTTATCATTGTAGTATCTGGACAATTACCGATATTATTAGCAATTAATTGAACATCGTAACTTCCAGGATTCGGTTGGTAATCATGAGAAGGATTTACTATATTTGAAAAACTATCATCTCCAAAATTCCATTCATAACTATTCGAATTTGAAGAAAGATTTATGAAATCAAACGTCGGATTAAATATTGTTACTGTTGAGTCACTCACTCTGAAATTAGCTGAAGCCACTGCATCAACATGAATCATTTGAAGTTCATTTTTAGTATTTGTACAACCCGATGATGTTGATGTAAGCGAAATATCAAAATCTCCAACTTCAGTGAAAGTATGAGAAACAACACCTGTTATAGTCGATGTAGTCCCGTCTCCAAAGCTCCATAAAACAGAAGAACTAATCGGCGTTGTATAATTACTAAAATGGACAATTAAAGGTTGACAACCAGAAAGTATATCTGCTGTAAATTCAATAACAGGAACCATCAGTACCTCAACTAGAATTTCACTGCTATTTGTGCAGCCATTAGCACTGGTTGTCACAGTATATATCCCAGAATTTAAAACTGACGGGGATGATATCGTATTGTTTTGTATAGCTGATACAAAAGACAAAGGTCCTGTCCAATTGAAAACAGCTCCAGAAATAGTATTTCCTGTGGCATTTAAATCAAGTGTTTCCCCTTCACAAATAGGAGAATTAGAGGTTGCAATCGTTTCTGGTTTTTCATTTACTTCAACATTAATAGTATTTATAAAACTACACCCATTCGCCTCTACGAGTAGCGTATAATCACCTGAATGATTTTCAGCTGAATTAAGAATCGAAGAACTTTGATTGAAAGAAGAATAATTATTTGGACCCGTCCAGTGATATGTCGAGCCTACTATTTGACAAGTTGTTGAAACCAAATTCAAGGACTCACCAGAACAAACCGGAGAATTTGAAGAAACGATTGTTAAAGGTTTTTGCTTGACAACAACGTTTATACTAGACGTCGAGGAACACGCATTTGCTGAAACAGTTAGAATATAAGTTCCACTTTCCAATAAAGTAGGATTTGAAATAATTGGATTTTGAACTAAAGAAGTAAAACCGTTTGGCCCACTCCAGTTAAATGTTGAACCTGTAACACTGCTATTAGATGCTGATAAAATCAACGTTTCCCCTTCGCAAACAGGACCGTTTGAACTGGCTATTGAACTAGGAATAATTGCTGGATCTACAACTACCGAATCCGCTACACTACAACCAAAATTATCAGTGACTAAAACAGAATAAGTACCAGAATTCGGAACACTAATAGTTGAGTTCGTTCCCCCATCCGACCATAAATAAGTGTAACTTGGTGATCCCCCTGTAACTGTAACTGCCGCTGTACCAAAATTAGTAATACAATTTACAGAAGTAGATGTTAAGGATAATTCCAATCCATCTTGACCAGTAACCAAAATAGAATCTGTTTTGAAACAACCACTTGCATCTGTAACAGTAATTGTATAAGTATCATTTGAAAGATCAATAGATGTAGCTAAAGTTTGAATTGGAGAAGTATTCCAACTATACGTCAACGGTGCTGCTCCTCCAGTCGCAACGACTGTGGCAGTTCCATTATTATTACAATAATCGGGGGTTGAAGAAAGAGCTAGTTGAATGTTAGGAACTGGTGTTAATGAAATATTATCAATCGTAAGATCCTTTCCTACTCCATCCTCAAAAGATTCCCAAACTAAAGCCAACCTATAAGTACCAGAAGCAAAACCAACATTAAATGTAAAAGGATAATTAGTATAAATATTATTATTGGGTAAAGTAATTATTCCAGACGCTCCATTTCCACCTGTTGTAAAAGTATTACCTATTGTTTGAACAATTAGATTTGAATTATCCAATAAAACCCATTTGAAATTACAAGCTGAAGTTTCATTCGGATTTGTAAGTTTTAAATCGACAGAAAAATTATAGGATTGCCCCGTAAATAAAGAAAAAGAAGTCGTATTCACAATAAAAACCGAACCTGGATACAAGTTACCATCATTGTCAACCCAAATTAATAGATTACCACCCGTAAAAAACAAACCGCCTGTAGCTGGACTTGGAGGAAAGCCATAATTCCAACTTGTCTGAGCGTTTGTAAAATCACCATTGGTTATCAAATTTGTACATTGTGCGTCTATTTTTACCACAAAGAAAAAACCGCAAGTAATAAGTAGAAATTGTTTTAGCATAATTTCATTTATTTTATCTTTTCAATTATTAACCAAGTATCTCATTAAAAAAAGCTATAATTTAATATTTTAACACTACACTAGGTAAAACAACTGATTATTCGTAAAAAAACATATTGCAATTATACAATAAACATCTATCTTATTTAGTTAAATAAGATGGGACATTAATAAGACGAACTTAAAATTACCCTAGGACAATACTAGGACAAATTAAATTCACATATTAAAAAACTCATTAAAGAAGTTACATTTACAACCTTTTATTTAATTATTTTAAGACCAAGTAAACCTACAAATCTTTAGTTTAATTAATTTTTTACTTATAAATTTTGATAGATTTTCCATCAGTATATACTATTATTACAATTCCGTGAAAATTTTCATCTATCTCTTGTCCTAAAATATTGGTTTTGTACAAAATTTCTTTATCGATAGAATAATCTGTGTTGTCAATCGATATCAAATCTGAATACGAATTTGTCCCATTAAAATCGGTTTGTTTTAATCGGTAGTAATTTACACCACTTATAACATTGTAATCCAACAATAAATAATTATTTTCAACCATTGAAGTACCTGCTCCATTCTCAATACCAACGATTTCGAAATCTACACCATTGGTCGTTTTTTCAACCGTGAAATAATCATTATTTATTTCAGTAACTGTTCTCCAATTGAGTATATTATTTCTTCCTTCTTTCTTACCTTCAAAATACAAAAGCTCAATTGGTAAAACAACATATGCTTCAAAAGCTCCAATCCATGGTGGATTATTTCTAGCATTATCATCGTGATCTTGAGGGACAATTCCAGATAAATACACTCCTTGATTTACAATATTAGCAGTTGTAGCAGCTGGAACAACACCTGT
>CANJKA010000014.1 GCA_947474675.1 Flavobacteriales bacterium | reverse complement strand
GGAAACAGCGGTCGTCTCCGCCGCCAACGCTTGCGCCATCGACAGCGTTGTATTGATATTTAATGAATGTTTTGGAAGTGTCTTAAATGAAAAAGCCTCTCAAAACAATGTTTTGAGAGGCTTTAGTTTGTTTTGACTAGTTGTCTAGTGATCCCGCTGGGATATATATAAATCTCCTAATATGTAGTAAATTCAGCACTTAACAAGTAAACAGTCTATAATAACTCACCTAAACACTCACCTAATAAATCAATCCAAAAGATGTCAATCTCTATCACGACAAATTTACTAACAATCAATTGAAAAACAAAGTGTAACATGAATAAAAATTGAACTAGTTGATTGAATTTAGGTTCGAATCCTAAAAGGATCCTTTAGATTTATTTTCGATTTCAATCCAATATCAAGGGCTGGACATGCTCAAGTAACAATCCAGTATATTCGCAAAATTCATGGATAGTTACAAATTGATTTTCATTTTTTGAAAGATCAATTCGAATTTTTTCAAGAAGTTTTCTTCCAAATCTTTCACTTTTTCCTGTTATACGAGCGATGTCTTTTGGATAGATACATAAACGACAACTGACCTTCATTTTACTTGAGTATTAAGCTTGTTTACTTTGATTTAAAAGTAAAACAAATTCATGACAATTAAAACAGTCAAAACACTATAATATCGATTAATTTATATTAGTTTTAATAATTATAAATAATTGATTTTGATTAGTATTAGTTAATTTTGATTAATCTAATACTTTAAATATGCTTTTACTACTGATTTGAAATACCTAAAAGTCATTATGCTTCCTTTTTTAAATATAAAAACCTCTATTTTATGTGGAATAAAATACCTAAAATGGCATAATATAACTCAAAGTTTATTTATCGGAAGTGACTATTTGCAAAGTCAATTTCAATCCAATAGATTTGAATAAAAACAGAAATCCACTCGCGATACGAAATCTGTTTTGAATTGCGAAACTCGTAATTCAGTCTTATTTAAATTTTAGAAATTATGGCTAGGCAAACAGGTCTTATCAAGATCAAAGGAACGTTGGACAATGTTACTTTTTACAAATCAAAAGATGGTCATTTAGCGAAAATGAAAACGAGTATTGATGGTGCTCGAATTGCAAATGACCCTACATTTGCTAGAACTCGTGAAAACGGTTCTGAATTCGGAAGTTCAGCGACTTCGGGAAAAGTTTTACGTGATACGTTGAGAAATATCACAAACAATTCAGCTGACAACAGAGTTGTTGCACGTGTTACACAAATCATGACACAAATGAAAAACATGGACTTAACCTCTGCAAGAGGTGAAAGAAATGTGGGGGTAGGATTACAAACTCCAGAAGCAAAAGCTTTGTTAAAAGGTTTTGAATTCAACGTAAATGCCCTAATGGGGAGCGTTTTGTACAAACCTTCAAGCTTAGATTTGCTTTCGGGGGTCATTACAATTGCAGATTTACTTCCTGCAAATGATATTCAATGGCCAAAAGGTTCAACACATGCGACTTTATCAGGTGGTTTTGCAGTTATCGATTTCGAAACAGGAATTGGCGAATTGCAATTAACTGATGTTGCGAATTTTGCAATCGATGGTCCATTATTGACTGTAGAACTTACACCTGCAACACCAGCTGGAACTGGAGTGAATATTTATTTATTGAAAGTTGAATTTTTCCAATTAGTAAATGGTGTTCAATATTCAATGAAAAATGGTTCTTACAATGCTTTAAAAATCATTGAAGTAGCTTAATTCAGTTAGAGTATTAATAAAACGTCTATTTTATTCAAATAGAATAGACGTTTTTAAAACAACAGCAAAATGAATATTCTAGAAAGAATCAAATCTCCAACTCCAACATTTTTTAAAAAGTTAAGAAATGTTGGTTTAGGATTGATAGCAGTCGGAGGAGTTTTAGTTTCTTCAACAATTACTTTACCTGTAATTGCGATAACAATCGGTCAGTATTTAATTGTTGCTGGTTCTGTTGCTTCTGCAGTTGCTCAAACTACGGTTGAGAATAATTAATTCACTCTAATAAAAAGATTAAAAATGTATTCACATCACGACCATAGTACAACATTAGGAACAGTATCAGGAACGGTCTTAACCGTATTTGTGACAATAGATGCACAAGATTATTTGAAAACTGTTGTCCTAGCAATCGTTGGTGCAACTGTGAGTTTTGTGGTTTCTTTGATTTTTAAATGGGTCATGAAAAAAGTCAAGAAGTAGGTTTTATTGAAAACAATTGAAAGGTCGTTCAGTTTGAGCGACCTTTTTTTATGGACATTCATTTCATTAAATCAAACATTAAACTCAACTTAAGTTGCTGCATTAATTGAATTTGCTTTATAGCATTCAAACGATGTTCTTCAATTTTTACTACTGCAGAAATATTCTTTTTTACTTTAACTGGATTCTTTTCCAGTTTCTCAATTCCATTTTTAATGACGTTTTCTAATTCATATTTTCGACTATAAAGAATAGCGGATCCTATCAAAATTGAACGAAAGGCTTTTCCTTGCCATAATCCGTAAAGCAACCAATACAAATCTTGTTTAACCTCATCGGATTCACAATTTAAAACAAAACAATTCGGACAAGGATTAAGAAGCGGTTTTCCGCTGTTTAACCCTTTGTTGAGAATATAGAAAGGAAATCCAGAATATTCTTTATCCGGATTGAATGTTGTTATTTTATATTGAAACATACTATTTTGATTTAGGTTTTAAAACAACTTGATTCATAATGTCGAGTTGATTTGAATAGATATATAAATTCAAAAACATGCTTCTTTTGTTTCCTGGTTCTAACTCTTGAATTTGAGTTTTCATAAATTCAATCTGTTTGATTAATTCACTTTTAGGCAGCATAAAGAGAATGCTTTTAATTACTGCTGGATTTGTTCGACTGTACATAATTATTTGTTTAAAATTTATGTCCTTTTGTCGCTTCGCTCCGCCCAATCACTTTTGAAGAAAAAGAGAAAAAACCGAAAAAAAAGAAAAAAGAATGCCTTACTTTTTGGGAGAGAAAGAAGGAAGACAAGATTTTTGATAAAAAAATACTATACCGAGTAGGGATAATTTAAAGCAGAATGGTGAATGATAATTTTAAAATGAAAATCAAAAAAGAAAGTTGCTCGGTATGGAGATTATTTTATCAAAACCCGGAGGGCTTGAACTTGACTGTATGATTGAACGACCTATCTTTGCATTCATTTTTTATTTTTGACACCCGAAGTGAGAGTGATAGTTTCGGGATGAATCGAGATCGAAGTACAGACTTTTTCTGATTCGAAGTGAGATTGATAGTTTTGCGATAAATTAAATCAAGATTTGGCAAGGGTATGGAAATTTGGAGTTTTTCACGGAAAATTTGCATACTCTTGCAGGGATGAATGAGTTTCGAAGTGAAAAATAGATAGTCTTTTTTGATTTTATGGAGGAACGGAATAAAAGCAAAAGTGACTGCTAGTCAAAATTCTTTTTTTTATAATCGAAGTGATCAACTTTTAGTCAACTGAGAAATTTGATTGGAATGAGAATTAAAACTTTGATAAATGATAACGGAAAAGGAAATGGAGCCTTCAGCGTGTGAATGGAGTGGAATATATGCGTTTTTATATCACCGAAAAGAAGTGGTAAATAATTAATTTACTGAAAACTTAAAACAAATATAAAAACGCATTTATGGAACGTGGCGCGAGCCGTCTGCGAGTTGAGGGAAGGTGTGAGTGGAGAAGCCGACCTAAGGAGGATGGGAACGACCTATGCAGTATGCACGAAGGTTTGGCGGATTTTTTGACTACCGAAGCATGATTCAAGTGTATGCGTATTTGGAGGGTAACGGAAAATGCGAATACTCTTGTTGCTATGAATGATGACAGATTGATACTTGATAAGTGGTTTGTGCCTTGAACGGCTCGATTTTTCTTCGGGATAGAGAAAGGCACAAATAACTTCTACCGATAATTGATTCAAAAAATGTGACAAACCTGAAGCCTGACCGATTTTGCAGGCGAGCCTAACTCAAGCAACGGCATACCCCTTGTAAATTATACCCAGCCACTTTTGGGTGGCTACCTTTGAGGGGATTTCAAGGGGGATGAAGTAGTTGCGGGTGACGATGTATGAGGACGTTACAAAAATAGCTAATGGAAAGGCGTAAATGAGGAGTTCCGACGAATAGCTTTGAAATGATATGTGCAAGGGCGCGACGTTAGGAGTGTTTATTTACCCTTGCAGATAAGCTATTTTTGTAAAAGGACGAAAAAGAGGAACACCATTATTATCTGGAGATCAACTGGAATTTTCATAGATTTTAACGGTGGTTCAAATAAAAAAAAAACTCTTAAAAGTAAAATTATTAAGAGGTTTTTTTTATTAAATTCATTACATTGAATTATTTTTCCCTATCATATTGACAACATTTATCTAATCTATTATAGGCTCTTTTACTTGCCTTAAACTTTTCATTATCATACCCATGTTTCGCTAATCTTTTTTGAATTTTATGTAGTTGAATTAATCCTAAATCAAATGTTAGGGTAATAATTTTTGTTTCAATGTTCCATTCAGCTGTTTTCACACCACATAATTCTAGAGCAATGTGTTCAATATTCTTTTTACATTTTTCACAATTACCTGAGACTTCAAATTGAATAGTCTTCATAGTGCCTAATGGATAACTTACTGATTTAAGACTTTGTGCACTGCTAGTTTTTGTTATTAAACTTATTGCTAGAAACAAAAACATTATTTGAGTTATTTTACTGATTTTCATAATTTTATTTTTTTAATTTATTATTTATACGATTTTAAATTCAAACTCAAAAGAATCACAACTAAAGTAACACCAACATCCGCTGCAATTGCTAAGACTAAATTACTATAACCTAAAAATGCCAATGTAATAAAGAGAACTTTGATTGAAATTGCACCAATGGTATTGATTTTAATTCGTTTTAATGTTGCTTTACTTAATCGAATAAGAAAAGGAATTAACGATAAATTATCGTTCATCAAAGCAATATTTGAAACTTCGATTGCCGAATCACTCCCAAATGCTCCCATTGCAATACCGACAGTTGATTTGGCTAATGCGGGAGTATCGTTTACACCATCACCAACCATTGCTACGAAGTTATACTTTTTTAGTAATTCATCTATTTTCTCGACTTTGTTTTCGGGTAATAATCCACCGAAGACATTTTTGATTCCGACTTGTGATGCAACGAAGTGACCTGCTTTTTCACTATCTCCCGTTAACATAATTGGCTCTATACATAAATCCTGTAATTGTTTTATGGCTAGAATACTATCGGGTTTTATTTCATCTGTTAAACCAATAATTCCTGCAACTCCATTTCCAAAACTGATTACAACGCTTGTTTTTCCTTGTTCAGAAAGATCAGAAACTATTTGTTCAGCTTCTTTTGTGATATGCTGATGTTCTTCAATAAAGGCTAATTTACCTATGTAAATCGTTTCATCTTCACAAATTAAACATTTTGCAATTGCACCTTTTCCCATTTCACTTTTAAAGGAATCTGCTTTATGAGGCTCAAAACCTTCTGAAATACAACAATCAACAATTGCTTGTGCTAAGGGATGTTCAGAAAAAATTTCAGCTCCTGCTGAGCAAGCCAATAGTTCTTCACGACTTGTTCCATTTAAAGGAAAAACATCTGAAACAATTGGTTTTCCAAAAGTGATTGTTCGTGTTTTATCCAATGCAATCGCTTTAATATCTGCCATTGCTTCAATGTATTTACCACCTTTTATCAGTGCGCCTTTTGAAGATGCGTTGCTGATGGCTGCATAAATGGCAACAGGAGTTGAAATCACCAAAGCACACGGACAAGCAATAACCAATAGTGTGATGGCTTGTTGTAACCAATGATTAAAGTCTTGATGTAACAGAAACACAGGAATCACAATTATTAGTAAAGACAATATAATAATCGAAGGGGTGTAAATTTTCGAGAATTTTTGAATGAATTTCTGTGTTTCTGATTTATTGGCTTGTGCTTCAAATGTAAGTCGTACAATTTTTGAAAATGTACTATCCACAGACAGTTTGGTTGTTTCCATTTCGATAAACCCATTTTGGTTGATTGTTCCTGCGAAAAGGGCGTCTCCAACTTGCTTACTTTTAGGGATCGGTTCTCCTGTTATTGTTGCTTCATCAACCAATGTTTCACCTTCGGTTACTATTCCGTCTAAGGGAATTATATCACCTGCTTTGATTTGTAGAATCGTTCCGATGGGAATTTTTTCAATCTCAACAGGTTGAAATGCATTTTTTACAATTGCTGTTTTGGGTGTTTTATCAATCAAGTCATTCAGTGCGGATTTACTTTGTTGAATACCGAAATCTTCTAAAGTTTCTCCCAATACATATAGAACAATTACAACTGATGCTTCGGGATATTCGCCTAAATAAAATGCTCCTATGACAGCAATTAACATCAGAAGATTGATACTGCTGAATTTGAATTTCACCAATGCCTTCAATCCATTCCATACAACTTCTCGACCAACACCGATGATGAAACCACCAAAAACAAAAGGTGCATAAGGCATTGGAATATGAATATTCATCAAGGATAATATTTCCAGAGTGATTACCAATAGAACGGCAACCAATAGAAATAGCATTTTTTTGTCTTTTAACAAGGTTTTCATAATTCTCTAAATTAATGTTCATGACCTCCACCGCCCTCACTTTTCAATAAATGGCTTTGGATATAATACGCACCTTTCAAAACAATTTTTGCATTCGGTTCAATGTCTTGAAGAATAGTTACTTGTGCATATCCGAGTTGTACTGTTCCTGATTTGACTTCAATTCGTTGGAAATGGAATGCTTTTTCATGAGAATCTTCGTGTTTGTGTCCATCTTCATGATCGTGCCCTTCTTCTTCATCATGTGCTGTTTCCTCGCTGTGTTCTTCTAAAACAAAAATGTATTCTCTTCCATCTGCTTTAACAATGGCGTCTATTGGTAATGCTTTCACCTTATTGTAGCCAATGTCGATTAAAGCATTCACATACATTCCTGGAATAAGCATCTGCTTATCATTTAAAATATCAGCATGAACAGCTACAGATTTGGTGTCATTTTCAAAGGATTTTCCAACGCTGAAAATTTTTCCTTTAATTTCAGTATTGTCTTGGTTAGTCAATGTGAAACGAACACTTTGTCCTGCTTTTACTTTTTGAAGGTCTTTTTCATAAACCGATAAATCAACGTGCATTTTAGAATTGTCAACGATGCTAAAAAGTGCTTTTCCTGTTTCTGTATTTGTGCCGATTTTAATATTTATATCTGTTACATAACCGCTGATAGGAGCGGTTATAGCCATTATTGAAATTGCATTATCTGAACCATTCAAGTTGAGTGTACTCATTTGTTTTTTCAAAGAAGCCAAACGTGCTTTTTCAATTTCGTATTCCGTTTTTGCTTTTTGAAGTACTTTTTTAGAATTTACATTTTCAATGTTAAGTGTTTTTTGTCTTTCGTATTCATTTGTCAAAAGTTCCAAATTACTTTTTGAAGTCAAATATGATTCTTGTAATTTGGTGAATTCCAGACTTTCAATTGTTGCCAATGTTTGTCCTTTTTGCACGTATTCTCCTTCAATTACATTAATCGATCGAACAATTCCCGATACAAAAACCGAAACATCCGCTTGATTTTGAGGCGGTAATTTTGTGTAACCGTTTGCATTGATAACTTCACTCAGGTTCTTCATTTCAAAGGTTCCTAACACGATATCAGAAGCATTGTATTGCGCCTGATTTAGTTCCACTTCTTTGTTGGGTGTTTCTTCATGACCTGCTTCAGCTTTGGCTTCTTCATGTCCTTGGTCTTCGGTTGCTGAACCGCAAGAGGATAAATTTATCAGTAGTCCGATTAATAGTGCTACAAAACCTATATATGTGATTTTTATTGTTTTCATGGTGTAATGAATTATTGGTTTAACAAAAACTGCAAATTGATGACAGTTTGATTATAATTAGACAAAGCGTTTAGATAGTTGGCTTGAATATCAAGAGAAGTTTGAATTCCTTGGATAAATTCTATGTAGGATATATCTCCATTTTTGTAACTTTTCGATACATTATCCGAGATCAATTTTGCAGAGGGCAAAGCCGAACTTTGGTAATATTCAACCAAGGACTGAAACGTAAGTAATTGTTCCATTTGCTGTTGAAATTGACTTTTCAATTGCGTTTCTAAATATTCAGTGTTTTTTTGTTGCATCTGAATATTTGTTTCCGCTGCTTTTTTTCGGGCAATTGCACTTCCTGCAAATATTGGAATTGAAACACCAATTGTAACTCCTTGAAAACGAGGCGAACCATTGTAATAAAAAGATTGTCCGTTTACATCTTGATTTCCTGTTAACGACTGTATAAAATACCCAGCCTTAAAATCGGGGAGTAGCATTGATTTTTCTAATTTTTGATTTGCCATTGCCTTCTGAACTTCCTGCATCGCCAATTCCAATTCTGGATTTTGTTTCAAAGAAGAACTATCAGTAACGGCAATAGCAGGAAGAATGACTAATCCCTTCTCATTTAGTGTAAAATCCGTTTGAAGATTCAAGAGTGTTTTTAATTTAGATTTTTCTACAAAAATTCGAGCATTGTTTTGCTTAATCAATTGCAATAATTCCTGTTGCTTCACCTGAGCGGTTGTCGATTCCAATGAATTACTTTCTCCAACCTCATATTTTAACAATGCGGCTTTCGCAAAATTGAGTAGCAAACTGTCTTGTCTGTTTAATAATTTATCTACTTCCAATAAATAGATTAAGTTGTTCCAAGACTGACGAATGGTTAACTTAATTTCTTGTTTGGTCAGATTAAGATTCAATTCACTGCTCTTTATGTTAGCATTGATTAATTCTTTTTTTGCACCAAATTGAAACGGACTCAAACTTTGTGAAATACTATAATTTTGGTCAAATGATCTGGTATTGTATTGACCTAACATACTACCGAACTCCGTTTTGGGCATTTCAAAGGCTGTTGCTTTTAGCTGATTTTGCATTTGAATATCCAATTCATTGGCTTTTATTTGTTGATTGTTTTTTAAACCTAATTCAATAGCTGTTTCCAATGTTAAATTTTGAGTAACCTGACTATTGACATTTCCTGCTAAAAACAATACAAGGATTAGAGAAGCAACAGAGCTAATCTTTTTCTTTTTTCCTTTGATACCTTTCTCAAAATAGAGGTATAGAATTGGTAAAACAATCAGCGTTAAAAGTGTAGCAGTAATTAAACCACCGATTACAACGGTTGCCAAGGGTTTTTGAACTTCTGCACCTGCGCTAGAACTCAATGCCATAGGTAAGAATCCCAAAGATGCAACAGCAGCAGTTAAGATAACTGGTCTTAAACGAACTTTTGTTCCTTCTTTTACTCTGTCTAACACGTCATTCATACCTTCTGTTTTTAATTGATTGAAATAGCCGATTAAAACAATTCCATTTAAAACGGCGACTCCAAATAAGGCGATAAATCCAATTCCTGCTGAAATGCTAAACGGCATATCACGAAGCCATAAAGCAAATACTCCTCCAATGGCTGAAAATGGAATGGCTGTAAAGATTAATAAGGATTGTTTCATAGATCTGAAAGTGAAAAATAATAAAACCAATATTAACAGTAAAGCCACTGGAACAGCAATCGACAAACGAGCAGAGGCTTCTACTAAATTTTCAAACTGACCGCCATACGTAACATAATATCCAGCTGGTAATTTGAGTTTTGCATTTAGTTTCTTCTGTATCTCATCGACGATACTTTTAACATCTCTACCTCTTACATTAAAACCAACAACAATTCTTCTCTTTCCATCTTCACGACTGATTTGCATCGGTCCAGGTTCGTAGCTGATGTCAGCGACTTGTTCCAATGGAATTTGACTTCCAGAAGGTAAAGTAATATAGAGTGTTTTTAAATTTGAAATATCACTTCTGCTTTCAGAAGCCAATCGAAGTACCAAATCAAATCGTTTTTCACCTTCGTAAATAACACCTGCTTTTTCACCCGCAAATCCAATTCGGATTACTTTGTTTAAATCACCCACATTTAATCCGTAAAGTGCTAATTTATCTTTGTTGTATCGAACAGAAATTTGAGGTAGTCCAGCAACACGTTCAGCTTTCGCATCGGCAACACCATTGATTCCTTGGATCATATTGAGAACTTCATCTCCTTTGCTCACCAACATATCAAGGTCTTCTCCGTAAATTTTTATGGCAACATCACTTCTAACACCTGTCATTAACTCGTTGAAACGCATTTGAATAGGTTGAGAAAATTCAGTTGTAACACCTGGTATTTCTGACAAGGTGTGTTCCATTTTTTCCATTAATTCTTCTTTAGTTTCAGCCGATGTCCATTCACTACGATCTTTTAGAAGGATTATCATATCACCTGCCTCTATAGGCATTGGATCCGTTGGGATTTCAGCACTACCAATTTTGGTAACTATCATCTTAATTTCGGGAAACTTTTTCTTTAATAGTTTTTCCGCTTTTGTTGTTGATTCTATTTCCTGAGAAAGTGAACTACCCGATGCAATGATTACGTGAGTTGCGATATCACCTTCATCTAAAGTCGGAATGAATTCTCCACCTAATCCATTAAAGATTAAGATTGCAACGACTAATAAACCAACAGCAATTGATACAACGATCGCTTTCATTTTTAAAGCTTTCATTAATAATGGCTGATAAACTCTTTCCAAAGCAGACATTATCTTATCACTGATATTTCTTTTATGTCCTGTTTGTTTTTTTAAAGCCAAAGATGCCATCATCGGAACATAAGTCAAGGATAAAAGAAAAGCTCCTAAAATTGCAAAAGATACCGTTTGTGCCATCGGACCAAACATTTTACCTTCAATTCCTACCAAAGCTAAAATTGGCAAGTAAACAATTAAAATGATAATTTCTCCAAATGCAGCACTACTTCTGATTTTTGAAGATGCCTGATATACTTCATTATCCATTTCTTCAACTGATAGTAGTTTCGTGATTTTATTACTTTGCAGTCGATGAATAATGGCTTCGACAATAATTACTGCTCCATCCACAATTAATCCAAAATCGATCGCTCCTAAACTCATTAAATTACCACTCACTCCAAATAGATGCATCATAGTAACAGCAAAAAGTAAAGATAAGGGAATAACAGAGGCAACGACCAATCCAGCACGCCAATTTCCTAGTAGGAGTACAAGAATGAAAATAACAATTAACGCTCCTTCTATCAAATTTGTTTTGACAGTTCCAATTGCTTTGTCTACTAATTTTGTTCGATCCATGAAAGCTTCTATCTCAACACCTTCGGGCAATGAAGTTTTGATTTGCTCCATTTTTTCTTTCACATTAGCAACAACTTCGGCACTGTTTTCACCTTTGAGCATCATTGCCATTCCGCTCACTTGTTCACCCTCTCCATCTTTTGTAACTGCTCCAAATCGAATACTGCTTCCAATTTGAACATTTGCAACATCACGAATTAAAATCGGAATACCATTTTGATTTTTTACTACAATTTTTTTGATGTCATTAATATCACTCACCATCCCAATTCCACGAATGAAATAAGCATACGGTTTTTTATCAATGTAAGCACCACCTGTATTTTCATTGTTTTTCTCCAATGCTTCAAAAATTTCAGCAATGGTTGTATTCATGCTTTTTAATTTGTCGGGTACAATGGCAATTTCATATTGCTTTAAACTACCGCCGAGTGTATTTACTTCTGCAACTCCGGGTGTTCCCAATAATTGTGGACGTATTATCCAATCTTGAATCGTTCGTAATTCAGTTGCATTGTATTTTTTCTCATATCCTTTTTTAGGAAATACTACGTATTGATAAATTTCTCCTAATCCTGTACTTACAGGTGCAATATCTGGATTTCCTAGACCTTTAGGAATACTACTTTCCGCTTCTTTTAAACGTTCATTTATTTGCGCCCTTGCCCAATAAATATCTACATCTTCTTCAAAAACGACTGTTACAACACTCAAACCAAAACGGCTTATTGAGCGAAGTTCAACAACTTTCGGAATAGGTTTTACGGCTAATTCAATTGGATAGGTAATGAATTGCTCAACTTCTTGTGTCGCCAATGTTGGCGAAGAAGTAATAATTTGCACCTGATTATTAGTAATATCAGGTAAAGCATCAATTGGAAGTTTTTTTAGGGAATATCCCCCAACTACTATTAATGCCAGTGTGAATAAGCCTATAACAAACTTATTCTTTATACTGAAAAGAATGATTTTGTCTAACATGTTAAGAATGTTAATCGTTAATAAATTTGATGCAAATGCTAAAAGCACAAACACGTAAAATGAGATTTCATTTTACAAACTAATTTGGATAAAAAACGATTAAACGATTTGGGGCGGTTGCCAAATACTAACTTCAAATTTTGAAGAAAATTGAGTAGTATAATTAGTTGTCATATTATTTTCTATATCTATAAAAGATATTTCATAAGACGTATTAAGTATTTTACTTGTTGAAATGTGATTTCCACAACAAGAACAAATACAAAAAGGGGAACAAAGTTCTTTGTGTTCCTTATCTTCGTTGTGGTGTTCTGTAGCAGTTGATGCATGGGTATCATTCGTTTTTACGCATCCTCCATCATCGCAACATGGCGATATTGAAAGGAATAAAATTAAAAAACTGAATAGTACCCAAAAGTATTTCATAATTCAAATATACTTTATTTATATAAATAACATCAAATTATTAGTGTTATTTTTTTGTTAACCCATTAGATTTGTTTCTACTTGTACTATTTTAAAGAAGACTTATTTAGTGAATCTCTCATTAATAGATTATTTCATTTATTACTTGAACTGAAGAAGTAAAAAACGAAATTAAAAAATCAGAAATACGTCGAAAACCCAACTTGAAACACTCCTGTCAAAGCAGCAGGATTCCCTAATAAATCAGTTTGTTGCTGATATCTATAATTAAATCTAAAAACCGTTTGAGCAGTAGGGCGAAAACTAATAGCTGGCATCACACTCCATAAATGATCACCAATATTTGTGTTTGTTTCAATGAAATTCGCATAATTCCAATCTACATATTCTAATCTACATGCAAGGTTTAATGTAGCTTTATTCCAACCAAACATTTTTCTAGATAATACAGGTTGAATAATATCTACAAAACCACCATGTTGATTTGAACCAAAATTTTGTAAATAGGTTGTTGGTACATCTATCAGAATCCAAGCCCATTCGGCGATAACCGTTGTCTTAACTTTTGGGATTGTAACATTATAATCGATTGCAAAAACATCTAGTCTTCTTTTTATATCTATGATATTACCATCATCATTAAATTTATTATAAACACCTCCCATATATGAAAGTCCAATTTCTCCCGCTAATTTATTCCGAACAGCAATTTTACCAGTAACCATTGGAAGACCGCTATTTATTTCCTCAAAACGCTCAGGATTTTTTTTAGCCTCTGGTAAAAAGGTTTTATTTTCCGTGTTATCAATTATTGAGTTGTCAAAACCACCTGAAAGGTAAAATTCGTAACCAAACATCCAGTCCTTTTTGAATTTTTTCCCAAACAAACCAAAACCAGAATTACTCCAAGTTGCAGGAAGCATTTGAGTAGCAGAAATAGGACGATCAGTAAATTCCCATTTTGGTCCATCGTGATTTTGATTAAAACTTCCAATTGGATTCATAATTATTCCTCCTCTAAAATTCAATAAAGGATTAAATTCTACATCCATAGAAGCAAACTCAATTGCAATTTTTTTTCCGCCATCTTCAAATTCTATTTCACTTAAAAATTTCAATCGTTTGTTGATAGTGGATGCAACAAATAAGGTAAGTCTTCTTGCTTGAAATTGATGCCCTTCCGATACTCCATCCGATGTAGCATGTTGCCAGTTTGCTTCAGTATAACCACCAATTGCTAAAGGAGTTTTCCCAATACTTAAAAATGGACGATTATAGGTCGCATCCATATTCATTGCTTGCTTAAGGGTGTCTTTTGGTATCCGGTTCAAAAGAGTGCTGTCAATTTGTGCAGTCACTTTATTTATAGAACTAACTATAATTATTATTAATAAAAGGTTTAATTTATAATTCATTTTAATGAAATTTTAATTTGTTTGTTCTCAATTTTTATTGGGAATGAACGAAGATTTGTTTCTGCTGGTCCACTCATAACTTTTCCATGATTATCGAATTCAGCACCATGCGCAGGACAATGAAGTTTATCACCGAACACTTGTAATTCAGCTCCTTGATGCGTACATTCTAAATACAAAGCTGAAAATGTAGTCTCATTTATTCGATAGACACAAATAGGAAATTTTAAAGCATCATTTTGTACAATAATAAATTCTCTAATTTGTTTGTTTTTCTTATTATTATTTATTTCAAAATCAGATATATTAATTACAATATTAGAATCCATTATTAAACCATTAACTGTTTGTGTAGATCTGCAACTATTTAAAATAGTAATTAAAGCAGTTCCTCCAATACAGGCATATCCACAAGATTTAATAAAATCTCTTCTTTCCATCATAGAGATTGTAAAAACTTTAATAAAGCATTTTTGTCATCTGTAGGTAGAGCTAGATACATTTGTCTTCTACTTGCTGCTTCACCTCCATGCCAATAAATTGCTTCCTCAATACTGTGTGCTCTACCATCGTGTAATAGGAAGTAGGACCCACCTTGAGACGATGTTGCTAATCCTAATCCCCATAATGGTGGTGTTCGCCATTCATATGTTTTAGCACTTCCTTCTGTATAGCCATCATCTAATCCACTTCCCATATCATGTAAAAGTAAATCAGTGTAGGGATAAAATTCTTTATTTGATAAAACACTAATAGGTGAATATCCCGTTTCTAATTTAGGTTTATGACAACTTGTACATTGAATTTGATTAAAAAGATTCTTACCTTTTATTACTTCTGGATCATCCTGATTTCTTGGAGTAGGAGCTTTCAAAGTTCTGAGATAAAAATTCATATCTACAATCTTTTGAGTCGAAATTTCTGGGTCTACTTCTTGTTTTGACAAAAGGTCAATAGGATCATAAACAGAATTGACTCCTAAATCTTCATTTAATGCTGAAACTATTTGTTGTTTAATATCATATACTGAAGCTTTTTTCCCAAATCGACAAATATATTTTCCGTTTGAAGTAATAGCACCTTTTCGAACCTCTACAAAACTAGGAATTGTATTCCAATTTGGAATTCCAGTAACTCCGTCTCCATTTGCATCATCAGGATCTGCCATTGCAAGAATATATGCATCGGTAACAAAGTCCAAATAACCTAAACCTACAACAATAGGTGCTAGCAATTTAGTAGATGAAGCACCTGAAGGTATTACCTCTGGGCTAAAACCTAGAATTGATCGATTTTGTAATTGAGGTCCTCCATAATCTAAATACGTATTACCAAGTTCATCAATTTGACCAAATCGAGTAACAATCGAGCTAGGATGTCCTTTTCCTGCACCTGTGTGACAGGAAACACAACTATTTTCCACAAAAAGTGGACCTAATCCTGTTTCTTTTGTAAAGAATTCTCCAAAAGCTTCATCACCGTGTAAAAATCGATTCGATTCTTCAATTGTTAGTCCATCAATAGGGCCTTCCAAAATTTCTTCAACGGGCGCCGCAGTTGGAATTATTTTTTTGCAAGAGATAAAGCATATTATTGCTGTAAATAGGAGGAATAAAATTTTTTGTTTTTTCATATTGTTATTTTAGTGGTTGCAAATATCGGAATTAAAAATATATTTTTTAGCCTTGTCTAAAAATATATTTTTAATTCCGATTTGTTTAAGGAGGATGACGCACCTCAAAATAATTTCAATCATATCTTGTTGATAAATAAACTTTTGAACGAAAGATGAATATCTTTATCCTGATGTAGGTTCTGTGTTAAGATTCTAATAAAATGCCAATTTTATTTTTTTATCCCTTTTTTCTCGAAAACATTCCATACATTTGCTCTGATTTAGGTGGTTAGGTTAGGTTGATTAAAAGAAAGAGAGGAAACGCCCGTTTTCTCTCTTTTTTAGCTTTAGTGTTTCTATTTATTTGCAAGCTGACTGCTTTGTTTTGATGAAATCAAATTTTAGAAAATGAAATTCAATCTATTATTTATTCTACTTTTTTCTATTTCTATTTCTAGTTTGTTTGGACAAACTCCAGTAAAAATAGAAATTCCAACTTTAAGTGAAAATGATTCAATCATCAATCATACTGGCTATTCAGTTTCTTACAATCACAAATACCGACAAGCAAATTGGGTGGCGTATCAATTAACGAAATTAGAAACAACTAAACTTTTTGAACGAGCTGATAAGTTTAAGACTGATCCTTTGATTAACGGAACTGACAATAGTAGTGATTATGAAAAAGCAGGATATGACAGAGGGCATCTTGCACCTGCAGCAGATATGTGTTATTCGGAGATTGCAATGTTGGAATCTTTTTATTATTCAAATATGTCTCCACAAGTACCTGGTTTCAATCGTGGGATTTGGAAGAAATTGGAAGAGCAAACTAGGAGTTGGGCTATTGAATATGATTCTTTATACATTGTTGTTGGACCAATATTTTCGGACAGCATGAAAACTATTGGTTCTCATAAAGTGGCTGTACCGAATTCTTATTATAAAGTGATTTTGGATAATCACAAAGGGAAAGAGAAAATGATTGGGTTTGTTTTGAGGAATGAGAGTTCATCTGATTGTTTACACTCTTTTGTTGTTTCGGTGGATAGTGTTGAGGTTTTGACTGGAATTGATTTTTATCCTGAATTGGATGATGTTCTGGAAAACTTTCTGGAAAAATCTATTTCGATTGAGAAATGGTTATTTGTGGACAAGAAAAAATAAATGTTTACTGTAGATTCAATAATAACCTTTCCCCTCAACACAATGTCTAACACCTCCTTCTGGAGACTTCATGTCACCAATATATCTTGGAATCAAATGGCAATGAAAATGAAAGACTGTTTGACCTGCAACTTCCCCACAATTCATTCCAATGTTATATCCATCAGGCTTGTATTCATTTTCTATTAATTCTTTTGCCTTTAAAATAACATCATCTAGATTTTTTCTTTCAAACTCTGTAAGGGTAAAATAATCTGTTTTATGATCTTTACTTATTATCAAAGAATGACCTGGTGAAACTGGAAATTTATCCCTTATGATAAAGAAAAAATCATTTTCATAAATTCTAATTTCTTTTGGCAATTCTAAAAAACTTTCCATTAGTAAATTGTTTTTGGTTTCCAACCGTTAATAATATCTGTTGCTTTATAAAATAGATTCATTTTTGAAGTTAATTCAGCAGCGTTTTTAACTCCTAAGCTTATTAAGACTGAATTTTTCAATGAATGTTTATGTTCTTCAGTAAATAATAGATTCCTGTAAAGTAACTTTTCAAAATATTGTTTATCTGCTGGTGCTTGAAATTTACCAGAAGTTCCTCTATTACATTCTTTACAAGCAATTACTAAATTCCAAACTCCATTTGCATTTGCACCCAATAATTCAATTCTTGAGATGAAGGATAAGGGTACAAAATGATCTACATCTGGAAAATCATCTTCATCTTTAGAACTAGTTGTTTTCATTTTTTTATTGCAATAAAAACAATTGTCTTTTTGATAAGGCATCAGGATATTTACTGCACTTCTAAGGTTTACTCTTTCTCCTGCGGATGACGTGACTGAATAAAATTCCCCATCTACAAATTCTAAAAGATTGGGTGAAAGTTTATTTTTCCAAGCTTCTTCAACAATGTTCCATCTACTTTGATTTTCATCAGCAATCGTTTTGACAAATTCTTTGTTTTCAAGTATTAGATTTAGATTGTCGGTTAAAATCAATTGTTTATTTAGACTATCTTTTTCAAATAATATATCTTGTTGTTTGATTGTTGAGCCACCTACATTATGAAAAGCATCAAACACATTGTTGTAAATATTCTTTTCGGCTATTTTAATTAACTTCTCCCAATTTTCATCAAGTTGGTATTCGTCAAATGCTTCGGTTAAGGAGTTTTTGCCAGCTATCCATTGATCCGGACAAATTATATAATGTGTGTACAATTCTTTTATAAAGTCATCTCTCAATTCTGAATACTTAATTTCTGATTTTGAGGATTGTTTTAAAATAGCACTTGTTAATGCGAATTTGTATGTTGAAACATTATTACCAAAAAGAATGATCGTTCTTAATGCTAATAAGGGATCTTTTGTATCGTTGTAATATGACTTTATAATTGGTTTCATTTAAAATTCAAGTATAATTGGAACGTGATCACTAAATTCTTTCCAGTCATTAAAGTCAAGGATTTTAATTTCATAATTCTCAACAAATTTTAAATTCCCAAAAATATAATCGATATGATACTTCTTAGATTCATGTCTATATTGAAAGTAAGTGTGGTTCAATTCTTCGCCTTGTAAATGATTCATTTTTAAATGATATAAACTTTCTAGTGTTATTTCAGAAAGTTCGTTGACTACGTCAGTATGATTCCACCATCTATCATTTTGATCCCAAATTGAATTACTATTGAAATCGCCTACAATAAGAGTTTTTGAATCGAAATGAATTTTGTTTACTTGCAAATATTTCCAAAATTGACCAATGTAAGCAAAAGAAGAAGAGTTGTTTTTATGATTCCAAACTCCAACGATTTTGAATTCATTATTAATTAAACAAGGTAGGAAGTATTTCACATCCAATGCATTAAATTGGTTTTCCCATTTCAATTTTTCAAGAATTATATCATTTTTAGCAAAAATACCTAATCCCTTATTTTTATTATCACCTATCCAAATATGGTTATTACTCCATTTCTTGTAGTCATCATTATTTGTCAATGTTGGATTTTCACATTCTTGGATAACATAAATATCAGCATCTAATTTTGAAATAGTTTGAAACTTATTTCTTAATGCTCCATTACAATTCCAAGTTACAACTTTCAAAACAGATTGATTTTAATTAAAATTTTAATATTAGTGTATAAATTTAATAGATTTTGATATAACTCCATATCAAATTGCATCAAATAGTTTCTTTCCTTATATTTGTAAGGTATAAAATACATATTTTCTTAAATAATTTTCAATGCAAATCAATCTTAAAATTGACAACTTCTTATTTACTATTTTCCCAGAATTAATGGGGGAGGGTAATGACTTAATTATAAGTGTGTTAGAAAAGTATTACGAATATGGCCCCTACAAGCCAAAAGTTATAATTCAAAATGATTATGTAAACATCTTAATCAATATAGAAACGATTGTTTCACAAGAAGCTGATTATAGAAAGACTGTTTCTCTATGTGAACAAGGAAAATATAACGAAGCCAAATTAATTCTTGTTAATCTTATTAAGCAAAATCCAACAAATTCTGAATACCACAGAATTATGGGACAAATCTTATCAGATGAAGGAAATCAAGAAGAAGCAATAAATTGTTTAATTGATGCATTAAGATGGGATCCTAGAAATGGTTGGGCTTTGTTATTAATGGGGAATATTTTTGCAAAATTCAAAGATGATGTTCCAACAGCAATGAAATATTATGATCAATCATTAGCTGTTAATCCAAAAGATAATATCACAATCAATAACATTGGTGCAAATTTGATGCAACAAGGTAAAACCGAAGAAGCGAAAATCTATTTTAATCAAGCTTTAAAAATTGATAGTGAATATCCAAATACTCACTTCGCTTTAAGTTTGGTTTTTGAAACTGAAGATAAACTTTTTGAATCATTTGATTTTGCCATTAGCACACTCAAAGTATGTAAAACAAAAGATAGCTTTTATCAAAATGCCGTTTCCCATGCAATTGAAGTTGCACAGAAAATTATTGAAACGAAAGATGTATCAAAAACAATCAGTAATTATCGATATAAATTAGAGTTTGATTGTAATAAATCAATTGAAATAATAGAGGATAATGAAATACCAACAGCAGCTAAATTTGAGTTCGCTGAAAACCACAACAGAGAGAAACATATTGTACGCTATAAATCATCATACAAAGCAGTAGAACATTTGGTAATGCACGAACTAGTTCATTTAGATCTTGCAACGGAAGCTAGGAAAATAGATTCTAATTTGCTTTTTGTATCTACCCAACATCATAAAATCCCTTTTATAAAAAGTATTGAAAGTGATTTAATCAAATTACAAAATATAGGGATTTCAGATGAGAATATTGCTAAATATAGTAATGACTTATTTGAAGGTATGAATAGACAAATATTTAATTCACCGATTGACTTATTTATTGAAGACTTTTTATTTAATCATTTTAAAGAGATTAAACCGTTTCAATTTCTTTCATTGTTTACATTACTAAAAGAAGGTATTTATGCGGTTACAGATGATAAAATCGTTGAATTGTCACCTGTGCAAGTCCTTTCAAAAAGTAAAATTCTAAACCTTGTTAGTGCTTTACAATTTAAAGATTTATTCGGAATAGATTTAATAACTGAATTTAAGGCAAGTGCTAATGAACTCAATAAGGCTAACGAGTTTTATAAACAATTCCTTAAAAAAAATGTAAGTAGAAAGCCATCAGAAGAATATGAATTAGTTCAGAAATGGGCAAATGAATTAGATTTAAACAATCAATTCGAATTAATAGATGAAAATAATTATCGCTCAAATACTTCTAATATTGATACAATTTTAGAATCAATAGAGAATGATCCTTATGGAATTAATTCAATTGATCCTTCAAAAGAAAGAGAACAAGAAATATTTCTAAAAAATCAAGAAGAGATTGGATTAAACATGGCAGTTGCTATGTTTATGGTTGATGCAATGGAATACTTTTACTCACTTTCAAAAGAAGAAACTAAAGAAATTGCAATGGAAATTGCAATGCAAGGAACACAAGGTTTTAATCCGGATAAAAAAAACTATCGAATCAGTAAGATAAATGATAAAACATTTTCAGGATATCATATACTAGCATATTACTATGTAAGTTGGGCAATTGCTATTCCAGAGATGTTAAATGAATTGCAATTACCTTTTGATGAAGAATATAAAGTGGCATTAACTCTTTTTCAACCGAACAAATGAGTGAAATAAAAAATATTACTGAAGCTCTCATAAAATTCAGAAATGAACGTGATTGGGAGCAATTTCATAATCCAAAAGATTTATCAATAGCATTAAGTATTGAAGCAAATGAATTGTTAGAACTTTTTCTTTGGAAAAAATCGGAAGATGCAAATATCGATAAAGTAAAAGAAGAACTAGCAGATGTTTTTGCTTATGCGTTTTTAATTGCTGAGAAATACAAATTAAATGTTGAGAATATTGTTCTTGAAAAGATTAAGAAAAATGCTGAGAAGTATCCTGTGGAAAAATCAAAAGGTAAATCTGATAAATACGACCAATTATAGATGAAGAAATTTGCGATAAGTCACTATGATTTTGATGTTGAATTGGAACAGCAAATTATTCTAAATCATCGAGAATATCTTTCATGGCCACTGGTTTATTTTTTGAATGATGATTTATCAAAAGATGCATATGTTGGTGAAACTACTGATGTCTTAAATCGAATGAAAGCTCATTCAAAAACGGAGAAAAAAAATAAACTATCATCTGTTAATTTAATTCTTAGTGAATATTTTAATAAATCTGCAACGTTGGATGTAGAAGCAAATTTGATTCGTTATATTGCAGCAGACGGACAATATTCGTTACAAAATGGTAATTTAGGAATTGCAAATCATCAGTATTTTCAACAGAAAGAAGTCTATTGGGAATTGTTTAAAGATATTTGGGATGAATTAAAGTCATTGGGAATTGCTAGACATTCTTTGGAGCATATAAATAATTCTGATTTGTTTAAGTATTCTCCCTATAAATCACTTTCTAAAGAACAAGTTAATGGATTAAAACTTATATTAAATTGTCTATTAGATGATAGCACAAAGATAAGTCTTATTCAAGGTGGTGCTGGTACAGGGAAATCTATATTAGCTATTTTCCTTTTCAAATTACTAAAAACGAATTTAGACAATTTTAACTTTGCTGATTTTGAACAGGATGATGATGAATTATTTCAATTAGTTAAAAAAGTAAAAGATCATTATGGAGATTTAAAAATGGCATTGGTTATTCCAATGGGTTCTTTTAGAAAAACCATTTCAAAAGTGTTCAGAAACATTGAAGGTTTATCACCGAAAATGGTAATAGGTCCTTCTGACTTAGGAAAGCAAAAATATGATTTAGTAATTGTAGATGAGGGCCATCGATTGAGAAGACGAGTAAACCTAGGACCATATTACAAACCATTTGATGATACTTGCAATATTTTAGGTTTAGATAAAATGACTGCTTCTGAACTGGATTGGCTTTTAATTCAGTCAAAAAAAACATTGCTTTTTTACGATCGACACCAATCAATTAAACCTTCTGATATTTTGCGTGAAAGATTCATTAAATTAGAGAATGATCCATCAACGAGAATAGAAATACTTAAAACGCAATTTAGAAGCCGTGGAGGAAATGATTATGTGAAGTTTATTCACGATGTGCTTTCTGATGAAACAAGTTTAAAAAATAAGTTTCAATCTGTTGATTATGAATGTTATTTATTCAATAATATTCAAAATATGATTGATGAAATCCATAAAAAAGAATCTACTGATGGTCTTTCTCGATTAGTTGCTGGTTATGCGTGGCTATGGGTATCTAATAAAGATGAGAATGCCTATGATATTGAGATTCAAGATTCGAAGTTAAGATGGAATAGTGTTGCAATTGATTGGGTCAATTCTAAAAATGCCATTAATGAAGTTGGATGCATTCACACTACTCAAGGATATGATTTAAATTATGTAGGCGTCATCATAGGACCTGAATTAGATTATGATTTTGAAAATAAAAAACTCTTTATTTATAAAGATAGATACAAAGACAAAGCAGGTAAAAATACAATTTCAGATGAAAACATTTTAAAAGATTATATTCTGAATATCTATAAAACAATCTCGCTACGAGGAATAAAAGGAGCTTTTTTTTATGCATGTAATGAAAATTTAAGAAAGTATTTAATGCAATTTTTGCTAATTAAAGATGAATTAAAGGAGACAAAGCAATTCCATTTTTTAAATGAACCAAATGAATTTACTATTCCATTTTATAATTTGGAAGTAGCAGCAGGTTCTTTTTCAAACAATCAGCAAATAAATGAAATCAAATATTTGAAACTGGAAAATAAACTTCCAAATAGTGAAAACTATTTTGCTTGTAAAGTAGTTGGAGAATCAATGAATAAAATAATTCCAAGTGATTCCATCTGCTTATTTGAGAAATACATAGGAGGTTCTCGTAATGGATTAATTACTTTAGTGGAAATGACAGATTACACAGATCTCGATTTTGGCTCTAATTACACAATTAAAGAATATAGTAGTAAGAAAACTACTTCAGAAGATGGTTGGAAACACGAAGAAATTTCGCTTCTACCCAAATCATCATTACCATATGAAACAATTACACTTCGTGATGAAGAAACAGTTGGTTTAAAGGTTGTTGGGATATTTGTTAAAATTCTTTAAGGGGATGAATACTTCAAAAAATGAATACGAATGACTATGTTGTTAATTTTCCTCCACATTCTTTTGTAAGTCTTAATACGCTATTTTTTATTTCGCTCAATCTCAAAATAAATGCTTAATTGATGTAAAATTATATTTCAACATCAATAGAAATTTTATTTAATACCTCGTTATATAAATCAACTTCCTGATTATCTGAATCAATTGAAACAATTAGACTATATCTTATTTCATTATTATACCTAGATAATTTTTTACGGTCTTTCCACCAACCACTTGTCGGATAAATTGCTAGTTTGTTACGAGTCGCTAAATCTGCAGCACTTCCAATCCAGATGTCTTTATGAATACTCCCTTTATCTCTCACAGTATTCCCTAATACCCATTTCTCAGAACTTTCATTTTGATAATTTTCATCAACAAAATTCTTGCTTATTTGTGCTTTAAAATTCTCATCAGATTGCAAAGGCCCAATTAATTGAAATCGCAAACCAAATGATCTATAAGAATTGGCTTTAGCATATCTTTTATTACCCGGATTAGGTTCAATATAATAAGAAAGTGTTACCGTTAATTTGACTTCTTTTTCAGCTAATTCAAATAAAGCTTCTGTAGGCCAAGGAAGTTCTATCAAATGGAAATCCTTTGTTTTAACTGTTTTATCATATCTAAAAGGAGTTAGCTCATTTTCCATGACTAACGAAAGTGAGTTTTCGGCACTGTATTTTGCTTTTTTTAGATTCGGAATTCCGTAACCTACTATAGATGTTAATTTTCTTTTCTCAACACTAGAAAAATCACTTAATTGTTTATTGGATAGCATATTTTCATGCCAATCAGCCGAGTGTATTGTCAATGCTCTAATAGTTTCAGGCCAATAATTCGGATATTGATAATATAACTCAGCTAAAAATTTTGCTGCTAATGCAGTAGCAGCACTTGTATCGCCAAATGTCGATAATTGATTATTATTAAAATCAACTGGTTGAATGGCTAATAACTTTAAAGATTCAATGTCTAAGACAGTTGAGTTTTCTACTGCATCATTTCCACCTTCAAAAATTACATCTGGCTTTCTTGCCCATTCATTCGTGACCCAGTTAAATGATGTTTTAGAAGACGGAGAAAGTTGCCCAGATTTAGCTAGTAGTTCTGCATTAGGGTATTGACTAAAATCTATCTTTGTTTTTTCAGTATATGCACCTATAGTAATTGCATTAAATGATTGAGCAGGATCTTCGATTGAATTATCTTCATTTGAAATTGGATATAATGACCTATCATCATACATTAAATTACCTCCTGAAATCACCATTAAAGTATTCCCTTTATCTATTGTAACTTCATCATATAATAATTTATCTATTGCAGACGACCAAGAAGAAGGTCTGCCATTGTGATTTATATCGTTAGAAGTAATTGCTAAGCAAACTATTCTTTTATTGTATGGATTCATTATTGTCGCAGAGGAAATAGATTCTATTGTAATCGAGCCATACAAATCAGGTTTATTTATATCTTTTGAATCAATAATTTTAACACTTTCAAGATGATGATAAATATGAATATTATTTGAGTTTTGAAAAGCATCTGTTAAATCACCTAATAGAATTGTACTAGCCATTTGAGTACCATGACCACTCCTCATACTATCGTGATTTCCCCATTCAGGTTTGTGCGAACTCATGTTCAAATCAGGTACAAGACTTTCTAAAATTTGGTTTGTTTTTGTGATCCCAGTATCTAAAAGGCAAACAGAAATATCTGATTCATTTTTAATTATTCTGTTGTGTAAGTCGTCTAAAAAACTCTCTTGCCATTCACTTGATAGGTTTGTAAAGAAGTCTGCTGTTTCTAATGGTTTTCTTAATTCTGAAAATCCTTCAAAATATAAAATACTATTTTTTAATTGTTCTAGAGAACCTTTCATTAAAAAGACAAAATGCTCTGGAAAGCGAAGTAAATTATCACCAATTTGAATATTCTGATTTGCTAACGAAGAAACTAAATTTGGATTTAATTCTTCTTCATTTTCATCTCGATCTACCCATGCTTCCCACCAAACTACATCGCCATCACTTGGAAAATCTTGTATACGATCATTCCAAAAACTTTTTAAAGTTGCAGCCTCTATTTTATCAATATTTGCAAAAAGAGGTAGGTTTTTAGGGTTCTTTTTACCAGCTGTTCTCTCGGTTTTAAATTCTTCTATTTTCTTAAGAAACAACTGGATTTCTTCTTTATTTAAGTACATTATTAAACGCTGAATTTTATCTCCGTCCTCTTGTTCAATAATTTGACCTGTTGAAACTTTTTTCTTTCCTGTTTCAAATTTTTTAATATCTAAATCAAAACCAACTGCAGAATCAATCTGTAAAAAAACAAACTCATGGTTAAGTGAATTAAATTGCTGAACAGCTTGTTCAAATTCATTTTTTAATTTGATAGCATGAAATTCAATCTCACTTATTTCTCGAATTTTTGGTATTACTTTACTTTTTGTAGTATACGGAAAGGATTGAGTATACCCTTCAATTTTAATGTGGTTATATTCTGACATTGATATAGGTGTGTTTTAGAAATTATTATTTTTTTCTCTGTTCAATAGACTCAATTAAGTGAAGTATTGAAGTATTTGAATCACCGTATATATAGGTATGTTTTAAATAATCTTCACATACTTTTTGAATTTCTGAAAAACTTAAACCTAATGATTTATTAGAAATTTCATATTTAGATAATTCTTTTTTATTAATATGTTTTGAAAGTAATTTGTTATAGAGAAATTCAATTTCGTTTAATACTGGTAATGGGTATGAAATAATATCATCAAATCGTCTAAATAATGCAGAATCTAAAGATTCAGGCATATTAGTAGCTGCTATAATTAAACTTTTCGATTCATCTTTTTCAATTTGCAACAAAAATGAGTTTAACACTCTTTTAATTTCACCAACGTCAGAATTTGTATTTCTTGTAGTTCCAATACTGTCAAATTCATCAAATAAATATACTGCTCTGAATTGTTGCATTGCATCAAAAATCAATCTCAATTTAGAAATAGATTCTCCCATGTAACGACTTATCAAACCATCTAAACGAACAACAAAAAGAGGTAGCCCTAATTCTTTGGCTATAACATGAGCTGTCATTGTTTTACCACAACCTGGTGCACCAGCTAATAATATTTTTTTTCTAGGTAAAAGGTTATGTTTAAATAAAATATCAGCTTTTTTTTGTTCGTCTAAAACTCGATTTATTGAAGTTAATACTTTTGAATTAAGTACCATATCCTTTAAATGAACTTTCGGCTGAATTAATTCTAATAAATCATTTAATTCTTTTTGTGCAGAATTTACTGGAAGCCTTTTAATTTCAGTGTTTAAAAAATCACCTTCTTTGGAAACTTTAGATTTTTTAATTAGATTTTTTAATTCTTCTGCTAAAGCAATATGACCTTGACGAGCTTCTGAAGCAGCTATTTGCATAGCTGTTGCATAAAAACGTTCATCATTACCTTCAGTAAAAGATTTAATTAGATTTTTTATTTGTTCTGCAGCTGCCATATTACAAAGTTACTAATAAGATTATCTAATTTACATCAATTTTTATTAAATTTCAACTTATCAATGTTAAACGTATTTTTTTTGTTTATCTACGAAGTCTTTTCAAAAATATAAAATCTTTAAACTTTAAAATTATTTGCAATATTTAGAGATTACAGTTGAAGTCAGAGTTTTAATAACTTTTTTATCAATTCCACCTGCGGATGACAATCACTCGTATCTTTCCGAAAACTAACATGCGCATAAATCCCAAACTTACTTTCTAAAGCAAACTTAGAAACACCCCACATATAAGTGATTTACCTAAGAAGCTCTGCTGATTGACTGATGGATTATTTGATCAACATCAATAACAAAAGTTACTTCATTTTTTTAAGTTGCTTTGCAAGTATATAATTGATGTAATTATTCATTTAAACTCAATGTTTAAAATTCTAAAAATAGGAAAGAATTAATTTATTTTTAGGAAAGATTTAGAAAATAGCAACATGAAAAACCTTATATAACAACGAAATCTCTTTCCTATTTTCTTTTATCATTGGTGAAAATCAGGAAAGCTTTAGGAAAGAAATGACTAAGTATTATTCCTGATGAAACATTATTACAACTTAAGGAACACTTTGGGACTGCTATTGATTTATTAGGAAAAGAAGAGTTGACTATACTTTCTACTTGTCAGATTGAAGGAGAAACCTCTAATTATCGTTTACAATTTCTTATCGACCAACACAAAGCTGAAATCACAAGAATTCTACAAGAACTTTGTAAGCAAGGTTTTTTGGCATCTGAATATAAAGGAAGATGGACTACTTATCATTTGAATACAGCGTATTTATCTGAGGTAGAAAAAATAGAAATTATAGGGAACACCTCAAGCAAGATTATAGGGAACACCTCGGGTTCTATAGGGAACACCTCGAGCGAAATTATAGGGAACACCTCGGACCCTATAGGGAACACCTCGAAGGGAAATGTTTTAGACTCTAAAGGGAATATAAAACAACGAACACCAAAATCAGAATTACAAAGTAATATATTGTTTTTTTGTGAATTGGAGTATTACACAATAGGAGAAATTGCAGAACACATAGGTAAAGAAGTTAATTATCTTAAAAAAACAATTATACCAGAAATGATAAAGAAAAATCTTTTGGTTCGTTTATTTCCTAATATTATACACCACCCGCAACAGAAATATAAAAAGCAGGATTAGACTTTAATTGAAAATATCGGTAGTAGAACCAAGCCTAAATGGATTTTATTAAAGAAATAATTAAAGATTATTAAAGAAAGATTGACATAAAACACATGTGCAACATGTAAAAGTCTTGATTATCAATAAGTACTGTGATGTTAAATAAATTAAAGAATATTAAAGAAAACTCATTTTTAAGATCAAGGTAATACTTGTCAGCGAAATGAATTTTATCGACACCGCTGATAAAATTCAAGTATGAATGAAAAGATCCATAGCACAACTATGGATCTCAAATTTTTATTTTAATTTTTCAATCAACTCCTTCTGCGGATGACAATCCGATTTATCCTTCCGAAAACTAACATGACTATAAATCCCAGATTTACCTTCTAAAGCAGACTTAGAAAAACCCCACATATCTGCGTTATAAGTTTTAGGAATACCATAAGTTTCACACAAGTAATTGAGAAGTTCTTTCAAAGATTCCAATTGCTTTTCCGAATACCGTTGATAATAAAAACTTCCTCGAAATTTCTGAAAATATCCCACAACTTCGTCACCAGGAATCTCTTGATTCAAATAATTGAAATATTTACCTTCAGTAAAAGAAAGTGGACCCCAATTACAGATTTCAATTCCGATGGATTGTTGGTTCAATACTCTGTTATTTTTCTCATGTACACCTAAATGATGAGCCCAATGAGTACTACTGAATGCTTGATGGATTGTTCCATCACCATCAATTACAAAAGCTACTCCAATCTTTTGAGGTGATTCTTTCCATCCAGTAATTACATTTTTTGCATTTCCATTACTGGCTGTATGGTGGAGTACGATTTGTTTTTTCGTGTATTTTCCTTGGTAGTATTGTGATTTATCCAATGGACATTGGATTATCTTTTTTAAGATTTCGTTTTTCATATTTTCTAGAGATTAACTGGAGACGCGATGAATCGGCGTCTTTACGGTGGTCGACTAGCTACGCTTGTCTACCACCGTTTGTTTGAACGAGATGAGGTTGAACATTTGTCTTAACCGAGAACGAACACGATTACCATATAATTTTTCAATTTCTTCAGCATTTAAATTTGTTGTTGCATGTGTGACAACCCTATAGTTTGAAAATTGATCATAGCAGCATAATAAAACTTCTGCCATCGTATTACAACTGTTTCCAAATCGTTTTAAGTTTTTTTCTACGCCTAAATCATCAAAACAGTAAATCTTTTTGGCTTTTCCATAACGATAAATTGCTCCATAGCCATCATTGATGAATTCAAATGATATTTCTCTTGTTGATTTAATCGTGTACTTGAATTCATCTTGAAAGAACGGAATCATCAATGTCATTAAACTCGTTTTACCACAACCAACCGGACCTAACAAAAGAATTCCTTTGTTTAAATCGATGTTGTGTTTTTTACAGTTTTCATGATCTCGAATTGCATACACAAGCAATTTGTAAAAAATTTCATAATCTTCTAATTTGATTTTGAAATCCTTGCCGTATTTGATTTGACCTTGGTTGTGAAGATAGGCAAGGCATGATTTGAAATCGTACTGCTTGACATTGCCCTGTTTTGTAAATGGAATCATAGTTTTGGATTTAAAGTGGTATTGAATAATCTTTGTCTTGGTTTGAATGAAGATTTTCGGGTCTTGGTACATTCGATACTGGATTAAACTTTTCAGAATTAATCATCCAATTATTGGCAGCAGCTTTCCAATTTTTCATTTGGGTACGTCCGCCAATTTTCCAACCATTCGATTCAAAATAATTAAAGAATTTTTGGGCTTCGATATCAGGCTTATCTTTTTCTTTGAAATACTCCTGGACAAATTCTAAAATCGGAGGACTAAAACGATTATTTTTTAATTCATCCGAAAGGATTTTTTCATTTTTTGGAATTTCTTCTAAAATTTCAGCATCTGATGGCTTGCAAAATTTATTTTGCATTTTTTTTAAGTTTAATTTGTTTGTATTGTTTATTATGTTTAAGTTGTTTATAGAAGGTACTAGCGCTTGTTCAACGCTTGTACAGTTCTTGTTCACGACTTGTTCAGAACTAGTTTTACACTTGTTTAATGCTAGTTCATCACTTGTTTGTTTTTTAGTCTTGTTTCTAGTTCGCTTTAAAATGTGTTCATTTTTGAGTTCTAAATCATGTAAAGTGATCAAACTTCCACGAAATGGATTGAACGATGGTTCGTACTTTACATAATCATAATTGTGAAGATCTTTCATGCATTTGTGGTATGTTGCTTTGGAACAAATTTTACTTACTCGCATTACTTCGTCACGACTAATACTAATTGGATTCTTGAAACGTTGAACATTCCAGAACTGAAATAAGGAAACATACAAACTGATATGTGTAGGATTCAATCGATCATCTTGAATTACTTTATCGAAAAATCCAGTGAGGTGTTTTATGTAATTCATGTTTTTGAAATTTAAAAGGATGAATGATTACAAGAAATAGGGGAACTGAATTTTTCATTTTCCTTGGTGGTTGATTTTATTCCCCTCGAGCATTTGATTAATTCCGTTCGAACTGTAATAAATGATTCCTCCAATTTTGGTAAAAGAAAGAGTTCCATTAATTCTTAAATTTTGCAATGTGCCTGGGGAAATTTTTAAAAGTGATCTTACTTCACTGCTTTTTATCCATTCTCTATCGGATTGTTGTTTCGGCTGAACAATTTGTCTTAAATCGTCCAACAATTGAATTCTGAAAATCTCTAGATCTTCCTTGGTGATAATTTCTAATGCCATAATTTATTTTTTAATTGATTATGGCACAAAATTGAATGTTATGAAGAAGTATTTTACCCCATATACACCCAACTAGGGTAAAATAAATTTGATTTTGGCTTTAAAATGCTGTATTTAATAGCTTTTGATTCATTGAAATTTAAAAGAGGCGAAAAAGGGATAAGAATTGTATGAATTGAAAAATTATTGAATACTTTTTGAGGTTTTACAAATATTGTAATATATTGATTTTCAATATGTATTTTTTTAAAACATAACTATTTAATGAACACCCCATATATACCCCATATGGGTTTTTAACACTTGATTATCAATAGGTTTTAATTTTTAAAAGCGTTGTCTTTTTCAATTTTGTCTAATAATTTACTTTGCAACTTATCTAGCAATTTTGTTTGCGAATTTTTACGTTCTTTAATTTCTTTAAATCCTTGGTATGTATCACCTAAATCAATATTGAAAAAGCTTTCAAAAGTTGAAGAAAGGGTCTTTATATCAATGTTCCCATTGTTGAACACGCTTGAGCTTTGAAGTGAATATATCAATTCAATTAATGCAATTTTAGAATCAGTCCATTTTAATTCACTCTTATTCTGATTTGATACATTTTCACTCGGAATTTGAATTTCAGAATCGATGTTTTCTAATTTCTTCAATTCAATATACATACATGTTTCTAATCGTTGATGCGCAAGCATTTTGGCAATTTTAAGATCGAAACCAGTACATTGTGTATAGTCAATTTCAGAATTGACAGATTCTGTTCCTCTTTTACATTTTGCATTCTTTCTTAAAAAATAAATGTGGTCCATTTCTGTATCATTCGATCTGAAGTAATTAATGAAATCAATATTTTCTTCAAAATAGGTACTCATTTTATCCAGCTGTTTTATAAAATAATCTCTTTTCTTTTCAATGCTTCCAATTGGCACTTTAGAATTTATTTGAAGCATTTTATTGAAAAATATCAAATCACATTGAAACTTCGGCTTTACATGTTTAAAGTAATTTATTTCATCTTGATCACATTCAAAATCAGAATTCCGAATAAAATTTTTCAAACGATCATAAATTTCAAGAACAATTTTGAGTGAATCTTTGTAATTTTCTTTATCACAGTTTTGTGCAATAAACTTTTTTTGATTCGAGTAATCTGATTCAAGAGTATTAAAAAAATCTAACATATGCTTTTGCTATAAGTTGATATAAAAAAATCTACAGCAGAGCCAGGTGTTGGTTGTTAATACAAAGTAACTCATAATAATACATTTTGTTGTATATCTGTTGATTGTTTAAAAAAATCAAATAAAGTTTGATAAAGTTTGATAAATATTATATGCAATTGATTACAAAATGATTAAACAGAAAAAAACTCCTAATAAGCAGGCTTAATAGGAGTTTTAATTTATAAATAATTAACATTTAATTTATCCAGCTGTAGGCTTTAACTCTTGTTCTGCAGCAGGAATTATAGAAAACATCGACTTTAAAGCCTTCATATCATCACTAACTTTATTATCGAGAACTTTCGCGTAAATCTGAGTTGTTCTTAAACTTCGGTGACCGAGCATTTTCCCAACAGTTTCAATTGGAACACCATTACTTAGCGTTACTGTAGTGGCAAATGTATGTCTTGCGCAGTGGAAGGTAAGTTCTTTATTTAGATTGCATAAACCAGCCAATTCTTTTAAGTATTCATTCATTTTTTGATTGGTTAGCATCGGAAACAACTTGTTGTTGGCTACCATTTCAGGTTCATCTTTGTATTTGTTTATCATATCCATTGCAGTAGAAAGAATTGGAATCCTTGAAGCGGTGTCTGTTTTTGTTCTAGTTGTATGAATCCATAAATCACCATCAATTCCTCTTACAATATCTTGTTTTGTAAGTTTTGAAACATCAGCATAAGCCAATCCTGTGAAGCAGCTGAATATAAATAAATCTCTAACCTGGTCCATTCTTTTGCTGACAAATTTCTTGTTGGCTACAGCCTGTAATTCTTCTTCATTTAAGATTGTTCTATGTGTTTCTGTTAAAGTGATTTTAAAAGCCATGAAAGGATCTTTGTCTAACCAGTTTTTTGCAACGCATTGGCGAATGATTTTTCTAAGCTTCTTGATGTAACCCATTGTTGTATTATGAGAACATTTTTGTTCTGTTTTCACATAAAATTCATAATCGTGTAAGAATTCATATCCCAATTTTTTAATATCAATATCTTTGATTTTGTATTTCCAAATCAAAAACTTCTCCATTGAATTTTTACATGTTTCAAATCTTTGGAGTGTTCCGGCTGAAAATTGTTTACCGACAAGTTCTGCAAATTCTTTGTTGTGATGGGTGTAGATTTCAATTAACATTCTTGGTTTATCCGAAATCCCTAAATACTTTGATTTTATATCTTCACAAGTGTAATCGATACCAAGAGAAATAAAATTCTTTTGAATTTCAAATATTCGAAATTGGATTGTTTCAAGATAATTATTTAATGCTCGAACTTCTTCCGTTTTTCCCAGTACTCGATTTGAAGAAGGGGACCATCTTGATGGTTCACAAGTTCTTTGGGTTGAAATTTCTATTCTGCTTCCATTAACTGTAAGTCGAAGATAGATTGTTGCTGTTTCACTTTTTAGGTTTTTTGATTTTCTGATGAAGAAAATCTGGTTAAATGTTTTTTTCATAAAACTACATCTTAATAATTTGTAAAATTAAGATTGAAATCTATTACAAACAAGATGTTCAAATTCTGAACTGCTTGTTGTATATGGTGTTTCAGCAAAAATAGGTGAGTCAAAATTTGCTATAACTTAGACTCACCGAAGCACTCACCACAAGATTGATTTTATATGAATATTTTGGGTTTATCCTTAAAGCAAAAAAGCTCTCAAAACGTTGGTTTTGAGAGCTTTTAGTTTGTTTTGACTAGTTGTCTAGTGATCCCGCTGGTAGCACCGATTCAACATTTTAAAAACCTAAAAAAGACTTAAAAACACTAGTCTACAGTGTGTTACAAATTAAGTAGATTTCATTAAAACTTTCTAAATGTTAACAAATATTCAAATTGTTTACCCCAATGTTTACCCCAATTTGTTTATTTTAACTTATATTTGCTTATACTAATTATAATAATATGTCTTCAGTAAGTATTGTGTATCGAAAAGATAAAGTTAATAAAAATGGAGAATCTCCAATACATTACAGAATAATTAAAAATAGGAAAATAAGTTATATCTCAACTGGCTATATGGTCATTGAATCTGATTGGGATGAAAAAAATAAAAAAATAAAGTCAACAGCAAAAGGGAAGGATCACAAAGAAACTGTTGCTCGAAAGAACTCTGCAATTAGTAAGCGATTTTCAGAAATTCAAGACGAGGTTATTAAACTGGAATCAACTAGAAAAAATGTATCTGTAAAGGTGATACGTACTACTTTGGAAGGAAAAACTCCAGTTGATTTTTTGAAGTTTGCTGATGAAATAGTTGATGGTTATGAAATAGACAACAAAGCTGGTACATATTCAAGGACGAAATCAATTATTACAAAACTTAGAGAGTATGAACCTAATTTATTGTTTACAGATATTACTCCAAAATTTATTGCTGATTACGAAAAGTATTTAAAAGTTAAAAAAGAAAACTCAATAAATACAATTCATGGAAATTTAAAATTTATTCGTTTGGTTTTTAACAAAGCATTTGAACAGGATTTAATTGATTATGATATTAATCCTTTTTTACGTTATAAAATGAAAACGGAAAAGACTCAACGTGAATATTTAACGGAGGATGAATTAGCCGCATTTGAGAAGGTTAAAACAGATTTAGGTACAAGAATGGATTCACACAAAGATATGTTTGTATTTGCTTCCTGTGTGGGTGGTTTGAGGGTTTCTGATATGCTACAATTACAATGGAAACATTTTGATGGTACAAATATCAATTTTACTATCAAAAAAACAAAAAGTCAATTGTCTGTAAAAGTGCCAAATAAAGGTTTGGATATACTGTCAAAATATAAATCAATTGATTCAATTTCTAATGATTTTATTTTTGATATGCTTCCTACAGATATTTATACTAAAACAGCCAAAGATTTGGATGATGCTATAAGTTCATCTACAGCATTTATAAATAAGAATTTAAAGCTAATTGCAAAGGTGGCTAAAATTGAAAAGAAAATATCATTTCACATTTCTAGACACACATGGGCAACAAGAGCGTTAAGAAAAGGTGTTTCGATTGATAAAGTTTCAAAATTAATGGGACACAGTGCAATCAAGGAAACACAAATTTATGCGAAAATTATCAATTCTGAACTTGATAATGCAATGGATGTTTTTAACGATTAGACTTATGGAAAAATTATTAAGAGACTATCAAGAATTAATTGAATTAAATAGAGTTGTTGAATTAGAAATTAGACAATCTGGATGGAGTATTGATGATGAAGATGATATCACAATGGCACTATTTAGTTATAATGGTTTCATTTCAGCTAAAGAATATCATTATCATTTAAATGAAAAAGTAAGAGCCTTTTATAATATTAAAATTTCAAATAAATTAGAATATGTTGCTTTTTGGAAAAAAACTTCTGAAATCATTAATTTTTTATTGACATATTATATAGTTCATCAATATTCAATTAATGAAAATGACGATATAGGTTATAGCTACGTGTTTAATAAGAAGCAAGACAAAGAAATAAGTGTTGATGGAGAAAAATGTAATGATATTATTGATGAATTCATTAAAGTTGAGTACCTTACTCTTGAAGAGTTAAGAAGGTTAGCTAGTGAAAGGTTATTGTTGCTAAAATCTAAAACTATTAAAGCTCCAAAAGTGTTAAATAAAGAATATTCAAATCTTTGTTCTTTTCAGTTAAAATCGGATGTTAATATAAAAGATTTTCAAATAATTTTAAATAAATTAGTATCAGAAGTTAATTTACTAGAATCATCGGATGAAGTCTGTAATTTATTTAATGTTTTCAAGAGTGAAAATGTTTTTCAAGAACATTTAAAAGTCTATATAAAATGTGAAACAACACAATTTGTTTATATAATTATAAAATTGAAGCCTTATTTCAATAATTTGAAATTTTCAGAAATTGAAAAATCACAATCATTTTATACAAATGAACAGAAAGTTATCATGACAGCTAATAACATGTCATCTAACAAAATTACTTCTCCTAAAGAAAAAGAAAAAATAGATAGAATATTTGATCTATTATAAATAAAAATAGTAGGAATAGTAAGATTCCATTTTTGAATATCATTATCATACTATTTAAAGAAAATCAACTATTTACATTTGCCTCATAAACTTATAAAAAGAAAATGAGCGAAGATTATATTATCAGAAAACTAGACAATATCGAAAGAATGTTGTCCGAACAAAATGTTCTCCAAAAAGACATTCTAAACCTCACTGAAGCGTGTACTCTATTGGATTTAAGCGCTTCAAATGTGTACAAGCTAACAAGTACTAAATCAATACCTCATTATTGTCCTCAAGGTAAAAAACTGTATTTTGATAGAACTGAATTAATTGTGTGGCTAAAAAGTACTCCAATTACTAATCCTTTAAAAAATGAAAAACTATGAATTTCCAATTACTGCCCCAAGAATCTTACGATGCTTTGATTTTGAGATTAGATCAAATGCATAAAGCGTTAACAGAAAAACAAAAAAATCCAAAAGAAGTGATTTTTGATAGTGCTCAACTAATGAGCATTTTAAATCTTAGTAAGTCTACATTGCAGAAAATGAGGGATGATGGTTATATCGGTTTCTCACAAGTTAATGGTAAGTTTTTCTATCGTCAATCTGATATAGATGAAATGATAGAGAAAAATTATAAGCCGAGTATAAGATAAGAATTATTATCCTACTGCAATTAATTGAATTTATCAACTAAAACCTACCTCTAAAAAATATAATTTTAATTTAAAATATAAATCAGTATGAAAAAATTACATCATGTACAAATCCCAATATCATTCCTACCTTCTTTGTATAATAAAAAAGTTGAAACAATTGATAATATGTTATACTTTGGTATTTATAGACTATCAAAAACAGTATTTAAAATAAACGATATTAACACAGTTGTTAATCAATTTATTTATTTAAAATATAATGGCAATAATAATGAAAAAGAGCAGATTGAGAATCTTTTAAAAAATCAAGATTTAGATTTTTTTGGTCAAGGTAATCGTAATGGTTTTACTTCAGCAGGAGGTGAATGGGAGCCTGATGCTTTCGAAGTTGAAGAATTGTCCAGATTATTTGAAGTTAATAAAAAACAATATGAATTATGTTGTGAATTTTACAATGTCTATCAAACATTAAAAAACTTATCAGTAAGTACGGATAAAACTTCAAAGGTAATTGAAAAAGGGAAAGAGTTAGAAGTTTTACTAGAATCCAAAATTGCTTATGCAATGGCGAGTATTGACGTGTTGATACAATACAGGAATAATGATAAAAGTATTTCTGATCTAGATCAATTGGTTGCTAATTTAGCAATACGATCTATTATAGGTGAAAAAGAATATATCTTGACAAATAGAAATATGATTTTCGCAAGAATGTTAGGATATACACGGATAAATGATATACCTAATAAGGAAACTATAAATGGAGATTCAAAAAGAATATTAGATCATTATTCAAAAAGATACCAATTTGAGAAATTGGTTGAAATACTAGCGATTAACTGGAAGTTGACAAATTACTCATATCATACAAGGGGTATTTATTTTGGTAAAATCAGTTTGGAAAAACTAATAAAAGAGGTTGAGTTAAAAAAGAACAAAAGCAAAATAAATAAAGCAAATAAAAAGCAAATTAGAGAAGATGTTTTGAAGGGAATATTTAATGGAGAAATGAAGTCGATTCCGATTATCAAAGTGGAAGACAATAATTGTGAGGGGTGGTAATTTCTTATTGATTACAAGAGAACAAATTAGAATATTATTAACGAAAAAACCTTATCAATTTGAATAAATATTGAAGCTAAATTTACAGCACCTTAAATAAAGTATTATAATAATCTTTTTAAGAAAGTTATTTATAAATTTCATTAATAAGGTTTTTAAACCAAGTAGTTTTTTGCTGATTTTTACCGATTGAGTTTTATCAAAAAATAATTATTGAACCTTCTGTAAATTCATATTTATTTTGAATGTCCAGAAGGTTCAATTTTTAAAATTGCTTATTTTTAGGAGTGTTTTTTTTAAAAAAAATATTGAAATAAAAACATACAATCTGGAAAAAATCATTTTATATATTTAGCTCTCGTCTCTTCAGTCATTAATTCATAAAGATCTTTCTGGTTCTCTGTGAAAAAATCCATGAATAATTTATAGTTGTCCATCTGCTCTTTGGTAATTTTCCCTTCTTGCTTGGATCTTACTTTTCGAATCAAACGTAAGTTGACCTCTTCAAATATTTTCTTAGAAGATAGTTTGTACTTCGGGGCAATAAAAATAGAGTTCGTTAACAAATTATAAATAGAAGAACGTTGAGAAAATAAACGCCTTCTGTTGTTTTGATTATCAACTTTATCAGTTTGCCCAACATAACCAACAAAACAGTTTTGATTATTCTCTAGATAGTCACGCATTATCTTTGCGCATTCGTACATGAGTTTGAAGATTTCAGGTTTAGATAAATTAAAACCTAATTCAGAACCTCTTATCTCATATTTACGTTTATTGTTTTTTAGCTTTTTGGGGTAAAATTTCAATAGTGCAAAACCAATATAAAAATGTAGCTCAATTAAATATCTTTTCTTTTTACCTTCAGATATGATATTGTAGCCGTAAAGATGAATTTCAACAACACCTTTAGGAAATACTAAATCATCATATTGAGTGAAGACATTATCTCTTACTTTTTTCGCTAATAATTGAGATTCTACCATAAAGGAAAAAGGAGACTCACGTCTCCCAGTTTTATTTTTTGATTATGATATTTTAAAATGCGTATTTCTTTGTATAAGACTTGATAGAATTTTGATGTAATTCAGCTTGAGATGCATCTTTCCATTTAAAATCGGAAAGAGGTTTGTATAAACTATTACCATTATCCAAAGAAATTTTCTCAGATTTAACTTCTTTATCAGACTTAATCAATCTCTTATTTATTAATAACTTGCCCATAATCTTTCTATTACTTTACAAAAGTAATGAATAATTGATTTGTAAATCAAATTTTTTATGTTAAAAATATTTTAAATTAATTGTTTTACATCAACAGTATATTAATAAAACCATAGAATCGGCTAAATCTATGGTTTTCTAAAATTTTATTTTTTATTGCAGATAAAGAATATACAAATAACTTACTTTGCTTTTTATAGTAATCAATGAAATGTTATTTGTGTAATTGTGAGATAGTAGAAAAATTATCATTAAGAGTTACTATACTTGATTATCAATATATTATATTCTAATGGCTAAAATCCATATAATAGTTGATTTTCTAAAATTTTATTTTTTATATTTTTTTTAAGAATGTTTTTTCGCGTGAATGAGTGGTTTCCACCTAAACATCGCTCCCTCAAACCTTTTCTAAAGCTTGGGTAGTCCGCCCTCTCACTATTATTTACTTAAAATATAACATCATGAGTTTAGACTTCATTTTTCAAAAAGCATCAGGTATTGCAACTGTTTACGGAAAACCGCTTTATCAATTAGTAGAAGTATTTGGAGAAGTAAATCCACGTGATTATGTCTTAGATCCAATAGATGGCGTAATATCACTAACTCTGAATGATAAAACGATGTACGTTCAAGTTAGAAAGGAAACAATGTCGCTAGGTATAGCAGAAGATCAAATTTTAACAATTGGAAAATTTCGTGCCACTCGAGAAGAAAATGGAACTTTTAATGGAGAAAGTTTCGTTATTCCTCAAGGAAAAATGAAGCTGTTTGCATACTAGTAGCTATGGAGTTTATAAAAAGTATTTTCAACTTTCTGTTAATCATTACAGTCGTTGTTGTAAGTGTATTTGCTTTAAATTTCACTATTAATGTTCTCATTAGAATTGTGTATTATTTGGCATTTCCAGTAATTATTTTCTACGGCATCTGGTGGAAATTAAAAAAGTAGTACTTCACTGTATGCCAATAGAATCTATAACATTGAATGCTCTAACTTTTTGATTAACGTATTTAACCATTCTCATCCATAGTTGTTACTTCTTAGAATTTTGAATAATTCAAGGACTTTCAGCTATGGATATTCTATTTGAGCCGTGACAATTAAAATCATTCATTAAAAACTAACAACGTGATAAAAGAAAATAAACAGGTGGATATTGCAAATACAATTATCCAACAAATTAAATATGCTGATAAATGGGCATTAGCTGCATACGGAGCACAGAATTTTACATCTCTCAAAGAATGTGAAATATACCAAGGAGGTTTGAAGTTCCAATGTAACGGATTCAAACACAGGGGCACCGTCATCATTCAATTGAAATGGATCGACGTTTATACAATCTCATTTCTAAATGTTAAAGGTGTAATTGTAAAAACGGTAAAAGATGTCTATTGTGATCAGTTGGTTGAAGTACTTGATTTCATTGAAGGGAGATAAATTAATTCTCTCTTCAATGTTATCATTTTAGACTAAACTCTAATCCTAAATCATAATGTATTACTGATAGCCAGTAAATACAGTACAAATGATTTAAATAATTTAGAAGTCTAAAAATGGTACAAATCATCTAATATTCATTCATTTAAAAATTTAAAGTATGTATTATTTTTATTCAAGAATCTCGACTGCTTCTCAGAGTTCAAGTAGGCAAATTGAGAATTTTAAAAAGCACATCGGTTATGATAGTAAAAAAATATTCATGGACAAGATTCAAGGAAACGTTCCGTTCTTATTACGACCTGAAGCTATCAAGCTATTTGATGAAATTACTAATCAAAATGAATCAATAACAGTTGTTGTAGATTCTATTGATCGACTTGGAAGAAATCTTTTAGATATTCTCAAAACCATAGAAGTATTTACGATCAATGGAATCAGTTTGAAGTCATTGAAGGAAGGATTTACAACTTTACTAGATAATGGTAAAGAGAATCCTACAGCTCAACTCGTTATTTCTGTAATGGGATCAATCGCTCAGATGGAACGCAACCGCATTAAAGAGCGAACATCTGAAGGTATAGCAATAGCGAGAACAAACGGTAAATTCAAAGGAAGGAAACTTGGGAGTGTTCAATCTGATGAAGCATTACTACAGAAACATCTAATTATACAAAAGAAGTTGTTGAAACAATTAACAATAAGAGAAATAGCTGATATAACAGGATGTTCAAATACAACTGTAGTCAAAGTTAAAAAAGCTATGATCAAAAGAAATTTACTCTAGTCATTCCTTTTTTCACTAGTCTATTGATTCGGTAGATTAATAATGATCACCACTCTCTACCAAACCATTTCTACGATTTAAATTAATTATTAATTCTAAATTCTATAAATAATATAGCATAAAATTAAAACAACCTATGAAACCAACTTATACTAATTTAGAACAGTTTGTTGTCTACGTGAGGACAAAACAATTTATGCAACAACGTTTAAAAAACAAAGATCCTAATTCTCATGTGTTCATTTCAATGACTGAAATACGTGAAAGATTCTTATCCAATCCAAAATTGGAAATACAATCACTGGTTGAACAAAATGAACTGGATGTAATTCTTAAATTAACAAATCAGGGAAATTTAGCATCGTATTACAAAGCCATAAAAGAAGGTAAATACGATGTGTCATTGCTTGATTTACAGAACCAAGTGTTCGACGAGCTTGAAGTTTTTATGACTCAGTCTTTAAAACTTGTTACACTGCTTCAAAATAGCACCAGTTCGCCGTACTTTGATTGTTTTTTAGAAAATAAGGATCGATACATTTTTCACTTCTTTACAGTCGATACTTTCTCAGCAAGAGTCCACACACCAGTTACAAATTTTAGAAAAGATTACCGTTCGAATCTATTATTGGATGGAGAAGAAACAGCATCATTGGATGTAGCTCAAATGCAACCGATGTTGCTAGGGAAGATATTACAGCAGCACATTGGTCCTAATGAATATTCTTCTTGGATAAATCTAGGGCTTGATATTTATACCATCCTACAGAATTTAGCTAAATTGAACAGCAGAGAAGAAGCAAAGACTAGATTCTTTGAAATACTCTTCTCTAGACCGAATAAGTACCTATCTAAACTATTTGGCAATACTGATTGGATTGAATGGATAACGAACTATAAGAGGATATATGAAAACAGAAATCCTTATTCAAAAAACAAGCCTCATTCGAACATTTCTTGGTTGCTTCAAACAACAGAAGTTCAGATAATGAGACGAGTATGGCAATTACTTATGGATAATGATATTCTATTTCTGTCTATCCACGATGAAATCATCATCAAGGAGTCAGATTTACTACTATCAAAAGATCTTTTTGCAAAAGTACTGAGTAGTGAATTTGAAAGTTTCAAAATATGTGTGAAATAGATTCTAAATACTAAGTAAGTCAACATTTTAATTTGCATAGCTCGTTCTCACAATTTCATTTTTTACTTAAAAATTAATTTATTATGAAAACTCTAAAATCAATACTGCCAGAATTGTCTATAAGATATTCTCCTGGTGAACATCAAAAAATAAAAATTAAAAAAGCATCAGATGCTTACTCGCTGATATTGTCATTGTATGATGCAGGTACGATTGAGTACATTGAGACAGCAATTGTGGTATTTCTTAACAGAGCCAACGAAAGCCTTGGATGGTTCAAAATTAGCAGTGGAGGAACAGCCTGTGCTATTATCGATGCAAAAGTATTGTTTGCAACAGCTCTTCAGTGTGGGGCATCAGCATTCATTCTTTCACACAATCACCCATCAGGTAATCTTACACCTAGCGAACCTGACATTAAACTTACAAGAGATCTGAATCAGATCGGAAAATTACTTACTTTAAACATGCTGGATCATCTGATTGTGGCTCCTGAAGGATTTTATTCTTTTGCGGATCAGGGGTTGTTATATTAAGCTTAAAGAAGAAAACAAGGGTTCAATTAGAATTCCTGTTTATTCATATTTGGAAGTAATTCTTTAACATCTATTTCGAATGCAACGGAAATTCTATATAAAGTTTTTAATGTTGGAGAAGTTCTACCAGATTCAATTCTACGAAGACTAGAATCATCTATTCCAATTTCAGATGCAAATATAACTTGAGTCATACTTTTCTGTATTCTCATCTGTTTAATATTCTCACAAACTTGTTTGATATATTCTTGTTCATTCATTTGACACTAAAAGTATCTCATGAAAAAAACAAACATTAGAGCAATTTTGCCCTATTGTCAATTTATTGTTTAATTTTATCTCTCAACTAATTTAATTAAAAATGAAAAAAATATTAATGTTTGTAATACTGGTGTTATGTAATACCAATTTATTTTCTCAAAATGGGGTATTATCACCAGAATTTAACAATGAATGTGATAATATTATTTATACACCTAAATCAATTCCTTCATCACTTCTTGTTTTTTTATCTGGAGTTAAACATCCTGTTTTTATTTATAAAGGAAAAGATGAATATAATAGAACAATAATTTCTGCGATGAAACAATATGTGAAAAATTTAGGATTCACAGCAATAATTGATAATGTTGAAGATATTGATTTAACTGGAAATATATGTGATTATACATATATTGGTCTTTCATGGGATCCTTCAACTATTGAAAGGAATTCTATAGATATAATTTTAGAATTCGAATCACGCTGTCTTAACCAAACTTATACTTTGATGATTACAAAATCTAAAAGTGCTGATGGAGGAATCTATGATAATACGTATAACTATTTTTATAATGCATTTTTTCAGATGAATAAAAATCAAAGAGGAAGCTATAATATAAATAATAGAATAAAATTAAATGAGAAGAAAACTTGTTGGACTGAACAAAAAATTAAAACCGACATAGATTCAAAAGGATGCGATAAAATTGAAGGTGTTTATGAAGAGGTCAGTAGTTCAAACGATGAAGCAAAATATAAAGTAGCTGTAAAAAAAATATTAAATACATATTACTTAATATATTTATCAGGAGCAAATAATTTTGGCAATTGGAAAGAGGGAGAAATTAAAGCGACATTAGAACCAACTTCAACAACTTTATTTTACAAAGCAAATTGGATAATGGCTGATAAATCAGAAAATAAAAATTCTTATATAACATTTGAAAATGGATTATTTAATTTACTATTAGAAGGAGATAAAAGTGTTTACGTAAAAATGTATCCGATAAATAATGACTCACAAATCGGTAATCAGGAAAAAAGTTCTGGAACAGGATTTGCGTTAACTTCTAATGGTTATATAGTAACAAATTATCATGTAACAAATGGAGCTACTACAATTAAAGTAAGGGGGGTAAATGGAGATTTTTCTAAAAGTTATATAGCTAGAGTGATAGTTGAAGATAAAATTAATGATTTATCAATTATTAAAATCGATGATCAAAGTTTCAAAACTTTAGGAATTGTTCCTTATTTAATACCTAATAAATCATTAGAAGTTGGGAACTCAGTATTTGTCTTAGGATATCCTCTAAGATCAACAATGGGAGATGAGATTAAATTAACAAATGGAATTATAAGTTCAAGATCTGGATATCAAGGAGATATTACATCTTATCAAATATCTGCCCCTATTCAACCTGGTAATAGTGGCGGTCCATTATTAGATGATCAAGGAAATGTAGTTGGTGTAATAAACGCAAAACATACAGGTGCTGAAAACGTTTCCTATGCTATTAAAATCACTTATCTAATTAATCTGATTGATATGGTTTCTCCAAAAATTAAATTACAAAGTGTAAGTTTATTAAATACTAAGCCATTAACTGAACAAGTAAAAATATTAAAAAATTTCACATATATAATTGAAATAAATTAGTAAACATGAAAACTAAAATACTAATCATATTTATTATAGTGATAAATATGGAATCATTCTATTCTCAAGACGTGACTTGTGATGAATTATTGACTTTCGTCCATGAGAAAGGTTATTTAAAATCAACTTTAATGAATTATACTTTGAATTCAACATGGTTATATGAAGTTAAAGCATATAGCTATGATAATGTTATTTTTGTAGAAGCAAAAATCAAAAAAAATGAATATAGTATTGAAACAAATACTTATATATTCTGTGGAATACCGTCATTAAATTGGAGTAATTTCCAATACTCAAGTTACAATGATAATAATAGTACTTATGGTGAAAGATTTCATAAGTATATCATTAACTACGAATGCGATTGTAAATAGATTTTTTTTAATTTAAATGATAAATCAGATGTAATGATGAGCTTTTTTAGAATAAATTGGATTAAAATCACGATGCTACTCATTATAGGTAGCCTATGTTTTTACATTTACAATCTTCAAAGTGATATAGATAATTTAGAAACGGAATTAAATTATTGTGATGAAGAAAAGATGGATTTGGTTAGTCAAAATGAAGAGTTACAATCTCAAATATATGAACTTGAATCTGAACTAGAAAATTGTCAATCTAATCTAAACGATAGTGAAAGCAATAATTCTGATATACAATACGAACTTCAGAATACACAAAACAGGTTGGAAAATTCTGAAAATTCCAATTATTAATAATCAGAATATAAGAACATCCAACCAATATGAACAAAACAATTCAACACCTAATCAACGCTATACAATTCAAAGACATTGATACAATTAAAATTCTCCTTGCTAAACAGGGAGAGTTTAATATTCAAGATAAAAACTTAAAGTCAGTTTTTAGAAAGAAAAGAGGTTTCTTAAATTGGTTCGTTCCAATTCTTCTCGAAACGAAAATGGAAAGTATCACAACAGATCAATGTATTCATTGCAAGGTCGGAGCAACCGTTTTAATCATAAATCAAGGTAAGTTCCCAAGGTTAGTTAAAGATGACTCAGAACGCTCTAAAACAGGGTTAATGATCGAAGTGAAGGATGGAGAAGTTATTACTATTAAATTCTGTTATGCTTTTTTGAAAACTGAAAATAAATACCAATATGAATGTAATATTGATTGGAAACTTGATTGGGATTAATCTTCGAATAATAATTGTTTATTTCTCCTTTTTTAAATATAGTTCATGGAATTTCACAAAGTGATTTCTCTCAATCTGCTCACTTGTCATTTTTTCATCTTCTAATAAGAAATAGTAAGCTGCATAAGAACAATTTCTAAATATTTCAGACTCAACTTCATCTAAATGAAGTAAACTTTGACCACTAGAAAACCAATTAAATATTTTGTTTTCTAGATCTTGATAGTCAAAATTGAACGCTATTATTTCATCTTTCCCCCTAGTTTTAATAGTTATAGACTTGCAATCATCAGAAATAATAACTTCCTTGTTGTTTTTCTGACGATTCAAAGTGCTAAACATTGTAATCATGGAGCTAGCCACATCATTTTCAAGGTAAAGTGAGATTTTTATTTTTTTATTTTCCATAACTTATAATAACTTATTTAAGGGCTGATCAAAAATGTAATTGCTTACAATAGTAAATAGATAAACCATGGTTAATCTTTATCTATTTTCAAAATGTTTACCCTATGTTTACCCTTAAAATAAAAAAGGTCTGTAATTCGTTGAATTACAGACCTTTAATTTTTGTTTCAGTGATCCCGCTGGGATTCGAACCCAGGACCCATACATTAAAAGTGTATTGCTCTACCGGCTGAGCTACAGAATCTTGTTTTGCAATGCTGATTGTTATATCGTTATTGCGAGTGCAAAGATAGGCACTTTATTTAAACTGGCAAGCGTTATTATTACTTTTTTTTAAATTTTATTGAAATTAACTCATAAGTTACTGAATGCTAGATGTAAAAAAAATGAATAAAATTTGAATTGAGTCAATCGAAGTTTTTTTTGTTATTTTGTAGTAATTATGAGTCAAAAAATTATTCTTATTGGGTATATGGGGTCGGGTAAATCGACCTTAGGAGAGAAACTAGCAAGGGAATTAAAAGTCCCTTTCATAGATTCTGACGAAGTAATAGAGCAAATTGCAAAGATGGATGTCAGTACTATTTTTAAGACGCAAGGAGAAGATGTTTTTCGTAAAATGGAATCTATGTTTCTTGAAAGCCTGATCAATATTCCCGCATTTGTTCTTTCTACTGGTGGAGGTATGCCTTGTTTTAACAATAACATGGAAGTTTTGAATGAGTTAGGGAATACGATTTATTTAAAGAATTCAAGTGAAGGATTAGCTGATCGCTTAATGAGAGCGAAATCAAATCGTCCGCTAATTGAAGGGAAATCGGAGACTGAACTTATTCAATTTATTGAAGAGAATTTAATAAAACGTGAACCTTTTTATACTCAAGCAACAATTACCTTAGAATTAAAAGATCAGGGCTTGATTGATGTGTTAAAATTGATTGCTGAATTATAAGTAGGATGGAAGAATATTTGATAGAAACTGATTTTTTAAATTACATGCACCCTGCCTTTGAGAGTTTTGTTAGCTTTATTGATTCTTCAAAATCTAAAAAAGAAATTGCAATTGATTTATATTTTTTAGTACGTGATACTTTTTTGTACGATCCTTATCATCTAGATTTAAGAAAAGAGGGGTTGACGGCAAGTCATGTTTTGACTAAAAAAAGGGCTTGGTGTGTCGAGAAAGCTACATTGTTGGCGGCTTGTGCAAGAAAATTTAATATCCCTTCTCGTTTAGGGTATTGCATTGTAACCAACCATATTGGAGTTGAAAAGTTAGTTTCTTATTTAGGGAAAAATGAAATCGTTTTTCATGGGTATGTTGAATTGTTTATCAATAATGAATGGATAAAATGTACACCTTCTTTCGATAAAAATATTTGCAGAATGATGGATGTTGATCCGCTTGATTGGGATGGAGAAACGGATTCAATGTTTCAAGAATTCAAAAAAGGGGAGAGGTATATGGAGTATATCCACTTTTATGGTGACTTTAATGATGTACCAATTGAATTAATGAATTCTGAAATGAAAAAGCATTACCCGCATTTGTTTGAATCAAAATTTGAATCAAAATCATTTTCGTTCTACCACATGTAAAAGTCAAATTTAAAACTTGGAATAAATATTCTAGTTTGATTAAAAATAATTCAATATCAATTTACAGCTAATTCTTTGAAAAGACCAATGACAAATTATCGTTATCAATTAATAAATCCATAAATTTTTAAACAAAAAAAAGGTTGTCTTAAAAGTAAAAAATCACAATGAAAGTTAATAGTTTAAAAGAAAATAAACTATGTTTATTGTTGATTTACAGGTTTGTAGTTTGATTTACCAAGTAGCTTATATTCCCTTATAATCCCTTAAATGGTTCAAAAAAAAACACATTAATCTTTTGAAGAAACTGGAGCTTCTAAAAACTCACCACATCCAATGTAGAATTCTGCATTTTCAGTGACTAAATATGCTTTTCCTCTGTTTAACCCTTCCCCCATATCATGGAAACAAGGACAGCTCTCAGCACTTTCAGGATCGAAAAACTCCATTACAAGAACGGCTGTTTTTCCATTTTCACCTTTTAATACCCATGATTCAGAAATTTCATTGGATGAGCCTTTAGGAGAAGGTTGGCTAACAAGGGTGTAAGAGAAAGAATTTTCACCGACATATAATGTTAAACCTTTTGCACCGTCCCAATCTAAAGTCCATGCTGGAGATTGGCCGCTTGCTATAACAGATTGTGCTTTACTTGAAAATGTAAAACTGATTGTTGCGAGGATAAGTAATAGTAATTTCATAACTCATGTGTTTAATCTAATATACGCATAAAAAATTAGAAAGATTCAAAAGTGAGTGTTTTAGTTTTTAACACGTTTTAAGAGTTATAAACTTTTTGACTGAATCAAAATCTTTTTTTATTAAGAATCTAACGTGAAAAACTTAAAAATATTTCATCATTTAGTCAATTTATTATACGTTTTTTTGTAAACGTAGAATCTAGTTTTTATTTAAGTATAAAATAATCTTTTTTTTGATTCAAAAAAATGTAACGATTACACTTTTTTAGCACTATAGATTATTTAGGTATGAAAATTGATTTTCAGGTTTTATTTTTTTTAAAAAACGGAATATATGGTACAAAAATACTTCGCATTATTTGGATTAACATTTCTAACATTTCAAATTTCATTTTCACAAGTTGAAGATGAAGGGTGCTTGCCTCCTTCTAAAAAGGTGTTAAAATTATTGTCAGAAGCTAAAAGTGCTCCAGATGCACAGACTAAAAAACTTAAATTTGATGAAGCTTTAAAAGAAGATTCAGATAATGCAATGGTTTATTATGAAATGGCGTTGAATTTTTATGCAAAATCTGAAGATTTTGCAAACAATGATAATTTAGCGGTAGCTGAAAAAATGGCTAAAAGTGCTGAAGAAAAATTCAAAGAAACATTGGACCATTGTTCAGATTATCATGCAAATTGTTTTTATTATTTAGGAATGATTAATTATGATCAAAAAGAATATGTTGAAGCTTTGAAATGGTTTAAAGGTTATAAAGAATATAAAAAATTAGATCCTGCTCATTCTCCTGCTAATTATGCGAAAAAATTAGAAGATGTTGAAGCTGGTATTTTGGAAATTGAAAATGATATGGAACTGGAAAGTAAAAGAGTTCCTTTTGATCCTAAAAAAGTTCCAAATGTAAGTTCAGGTTCAGATGAATACTTCCCTATGATTTCTCCGGATAATGAATTAATGTTTTATAGTAGAAAAGTTGATGTTTCTGGCAAAGGTGAAACTGTAAGAGCTTATGAGGAGCATTTTACTTATTCTTTACGACCAAATATTGCTACTTTATTTTCTAATGGAACTGGTTTTTCTTCTCCTTTTAATGATGGTTCTGTGAAAAGTTATGGTGCTGCAACGATGTCAGTTGATAATAAAGAAATGATCATCTGTGCATGTAAAAATGAAATGCAAACTTCAGGTTCTAATGCTGGTCAAAATTATTTAAATTGTGATTTATACAGAACTGAATATGAAAGAAGTGGTGAAGGAGGAAATGATTTTACCTGGACTCCTTTAGAAAAGTTAGGTCCTGGTATAAATACAGCTAATGGTTGGGAAGGTCAACCTACTTTATCGGCTGATGGAAATACGATGTATTATACTGCTATGAGGCCAGATACTGAGGATAATGATATTTTCGTTGTTGAAAGAGGTAAAGATGGGAAATGGGGGACTTCAAAACCGTTTGCTGAAATAAATACTCCAGGGAAAGATAAGAGTCCATTTTTACATCAAGATAGTGAATCACTTTATTTTGTTTCTACTTGTTCAGACGAAAGAAAAGGTGCAGGTGGATTGGATATTTTTTACATCCGTAAAGTGAATGG